>DAISWF010000299.1:0-6975 GCA_036826495.1 Burkholderiaceae bacterium | reverse complement strand
CGGCGGGTGGGGAGCCCCACCAGCGTGTTGATCAGCGTGGTCTTGCCGGGGCCGTTGCGGCCGAGCAGCGCGAGCGAGCGCCCTTCGGCGAGCGTGAACGTGACGTCGTTCAGCACCACCGCCTCGCCGTAGCCGGCGGTCAGCCCCTCGACCTGCAGCAGCGGATTCATCGGCGCCCCGCGCGGACAGGCCCGCTCGGCATCCATCTGCCATGGCATGGACCGGCGCCCGGCGCGACGCCGCTTAAGTCGCACCCTCGGCCAGGTACACCTTGCGGACCGACGCCTGGAGCGAGGCCCTTCATGCCGCCGCCTCGCCCAGATACACCTGGCGGACACGCGGGTCGGCGGCGATCTGCTGCGGAGTGCCCTCGGTCAGCAGCGCGCCGCTGACCAGCACCGAGATCCGCCGCGCGAAGCTGAACACCAGGTCCATGTCGTGCTCGATCAGCAGGATGCTGACGTCGGCCGGCAGCCGATTGATCGTTTCCAGGATGTCGTCGCGCTCGCCCTCCGGCACGCCGGCGGCCGGTTCGTCGAGCAGCAGCAGCCGCGGCCGGGCAGCCACCGCGATCGCGATCTCGAGCAGCCGGCGCTTGCCGTACGGCAGGATCGCGGTGCGGGTGTTCATCATGTCGGCGAGCCGGAACCGCTCGAGCAGGCGCACCGCCTCGTCGAGCTGCTGCGGCGAGCTGCCCAGCGGCCGCCACCAGCGCGCGCCATCGCCGTCGCGCTGCGCCACCACCAGCAGCAGGGTCTGCAGCGGCGTCAGCTCGCCGAAGAGCTGGTTGATCTGGAAGGTGCGCACGATGCCGCGGCGCACCCGCCGGTACGGCGACTCGTGGGTGATGTCGACGCCGTCCATCTCGATGCGCCCTTCGCTGGCGGCGAGCACGCCGGTCAGCAGGTTGATCAGCGTCGTCTTGCCGGCGCCGTTGGGCCCGATCAGCGCATGGCGCGCGCCGGCCGCGATCGTCAGCGACACCTGGTCGGTGGCGACGATGCCGCCGAAGCGGCGGACCAGGCCGTGGGTGCGCAGCACCGGCGGCCCGGCCGGCGCATCCGCCGCAGCGACGCCGGCGCCGGTCGCCGTGGCCTGCGCGGGGCGGTCCGTCATGTCCGCGCGCCCGGCAGCCGCCGGCGCACTGGCCGCGTCAGCCAGCCGACCAGCCTCTGCCGCCCCACCATGACGAACACGACGAGGATCAGCCCCATCCAGAACTGCCAGTACTGCGGCGTGACCGCCGACAGCCCGTCGTGCATCAGCTTGAACGCGATCGCGCCGAACACGCCGCCGTACAGATAGCCGGTGCCGCCGATCACCAGCACCAGCAGCACGTCGGCCGAGCGGTGGAAGTCCAGCACGTCCAGCGACGCGAAGCCGGTGGTCTGGGCGAGCAGCGCGCCGGCCACGCCGGCATAGGCGCCGGCGATCACGTACACCGCGGCCAGCCGGCGGTTCGCGTCGATGCCGATCGCGCCGGCGCGCAGCCGGTTGTCGCGGATCGCCCGCAGCGACATGCCGAAGTTCGATGCCGCGAGCCTGCGCGCGAGCAGGAACAGCACGAACAGCACCGCGAGGCTGTATGCATAGGCGGTGCGGCCGGCCAGATCGAACTCGAAGCGGCCGAGCAGCGGCTTCATCACGACGCCCTGCAGACCGTCGGCGCCGCCGGTCAGCCAGTCGAGCTTGTTGGCCAGCTCGAACAGGATCAGCGCGACGCCGAGCGTGACCATCAGCCGCGTCAGGTCGGAGCCGCGCAGCACCAGCACGCTGGTGAACGCCCCCAGCAGCGCCGCGGCCGCCGCCGCGACCACCAGGCCGAGCAGCGGATCGGCATGCAGATGCTTGGCGAACAGCGCGGCGCTGTAGGCGCCGAGCCCGAAGAACGCCGCATGCCCCAGCGACACGATGCCGGCCAGCCCGAGGATCAGGTCCAGCGACACCGCGAACAGCGCCAGGATCGCGATCTCGTTCAGCAGCGACGCGTGGGAGGTGACCAGGAACGCGGCGGCCAGCGCGACCGCCCAGACGCCCCATTCCCACGGCCGCCAGCGCTGACTGGCCGCGAGGCCCCGGCGCGCCGATTCGCCGGCCACCGCATGGCCGAGATCGGTGATGCCCGGTATCGTCGGCAGCGAGCTCAACGGCTCCCCTTGCGCGCGAACAGCCCCTCGGGCCGCCACACCAGCACCGCGATCATCACGCAGTAGATGATGAAGGCGCCGAGCTTGGGCACGTAGTACTTGCCGGCGACATCGGCGATGCCCAGCAGCAGCGACGCCAGCAGCGGTCCGGTGACGGTGGTGGTGCCGCCGACCGCGACGACGACCAGGAAGTAGATCATGAACTTCAGCGGGAACGTCGGGTCCATGCCGAACACCTCGGCGCCGAGCGCACCGCCCAGCCCCGCCAGCCCGGAGCCGACCGCGAACGTGCCGAGGAACACCGTGTTGACGTCGATGCCCAGCCCGCGCGCGACCGGGGGATCGTCGACCGCCGCGCGCAGCCGGCTGCCGAAGCGGGTGCGCGTCAGCACCCACTGCAGCACCACCGCGAGCAACGCGCACACGACGATGATGAACAGCCGGTAGTGGCCGATGCCGACGCCGGCCAGCTCGCTGCGACCGCGCAGCCATTGCGGCAACTGGATCAGCTTCTGCTGCGAGCCGAACAGCCAGTCGACGGCGGCCACCGCCATGAACACCAGGCCGATCGAGAACAGCACCTGGTCGAGGTGGCTGCGACGGTACATCGGCCGGTACAGCACCCGCTCGAGCAGCGCGCCGCCGGCACCGACCAGCACGAACACGATCGGCAGGCAGGCGAGAAACGGCACGCCGGCCTGGTTGACCAGCGCGACCGCCACATAGCCGCCGGCCATCGCGAACGCGCCGTGCGCCAGGTTCACGAAGTTCATCAGGCCCAGCGTGACCGCCAGGCCGCAGGCGAGCACGAACAGCAGCATGCCGTAGGCGATGCCGTCGAACAAAATGGTCAGAGGAACCCCCCCGAAGCGCCTGCGGCGCCTCCCCCCAGGGGGCGCCGTCTACGGACCGGCGAAGCCGGATCCGTGACGGCAGGGCTTGGGCGCCGCGATATGCCACGGCCATGGCGAACCGGCAAAGCCGGATCCATGACAGCGGGGCTTCGGGCGCTGGGCCGGCGTCGCACCGTGATCACTTGGCGGCCTTGACCGGATCCTTGACGTTGGGCAGCGTCTCGAACTCGACGTTGTAGAGCTGACCGTCCTTCTTGTCGACCTTGCGGATGTAGACGTTCTGGACGATGTCGCGGGTCTGCGGATCGATCTGGATCGGGCCGCGCGGGCTTTCGAGCTGCAGGCCCTTGAACGCCGCCAGCAGCGCGTCGCCGCCCGACTGGCCCTTGGTGGTCTCCAGCGCCTTGTACAGCGCCGCCATGCCGTCGTAACCGCCGACCGCCATGAAGTTCGGGCGCCGGCCGCCGCTGGCCTTGGCGAACGCCTGCACGAACGTCTTGTTGGCCGGCGAATCATGGGCGGCCGAATAGTGGTGCGACGTGACCACGCCGACCGCCACGTCGCCCATGCTGTTCAGGATGTCGTCGTCGGTCACGTCGCCGGTGGCGATCAGCTTGATGCCGGCGCCGTCTAGGCCGCGTTCGGCGAACTGCTTCATCAGCGCCGAGCCGACGCCGGACGGCACGAACGCGAACACCGCCTCGGGGCTGCTGTCGCGGACCCGCTGCAGGAACGGCGCGAAATCGGGATTGCGCAGCGGCACCCGCAGCTCGGCGAGCAACTGCCCGCCGGCCGCGGTGAACCGCGACTTGAACGCGGTCTCGGCGTCGATGCCGGGCCCGTAGTCGGTGACCAGCGTGACGACCTTGCGGATCTTGTTCTTGGCCGCCCAGTCGGCGATGCCCACCGTCACCTGCGGCAACGTGAAGCTGGTGCGTACGATGTAGGGCGACGATTCGGTGATCGTCGAGGTGGCGGCGGCCATCACGATCATCGGCACCTTGGCCTGCGTGGCGATCGGCGCGGTGGCCAGGGCCAGCGGCGTGAGCCCGAAGCCGGCCAGCACCGCGACCTTGTCGTTGACCACCAGTTCCTGCGCGAGCCGCCGCGTGGTGTCGGCGACGCCGCCGTCGTCCTTCAGCAGCACCTCGATCTTGCGCCCGGCCACCGTGGCGCCCTTCTGCTGGATGAACAGCTTCACCGCCGCGTCGATCTGCTGGCCGGTGGAGGCGAACGGCCCGGTCATCGGCAGGATCAGACCCACCTTCAACGGCTCGTCGGCCCCGAATGCGGCTCTCACGCCGGTGGCCGCGACAGCGCCGGCCGCCAGCATCGTCGCACCGTTCCTGATCCACACACGTCGGTCCATCTCTTCGGTCTCCTGTGAAGATCCGGAGGCGGGCTGATAGAGCCGCCCCCTGATCGGTAGGGGGGCTATTGTGCTTCGGACAGCACCGCTCGTCCAAACGCGGCGCGCAACGGATGCATGATCGCCGCCATTGCGTCAACGCAGGCGGCTGCGGCGGATCAGCTTGGCGCCGGGCAGCCGCTGCATCGCCTCGTGGCTGCGCAGCGCCGCCTGCAGATTGCGATGGGCGATCCGTGCATGCTCGCGGGCCAGCGCCTCGGCCCGCGTGCCTTCGCGCCGTTCGATCGCCTCGACGATCGCGCGATGCTGCTCCTGTGCGAGCTGCAGCACGCGGAACGATTCGGGCAACACCGCCTGCACCATCACGAAGCCGCTGGCCGATGCGAACGGCAGATTGCGCACGCGTTCGATCTGACGCACCAGCACCGCGCTGCCGGCCGCCTCGGTCAGCAGCTCGTGGAAGCGGCGATTGACGTCGATGTAGTGCTGGAACGTGGCCTCGCCCGGTCCGCCGGCCAGCACCTCGTCGAACTCGGCCACGCAACCGCGCAGCTCGGCGAGCAGCGCCGCCGGCACGCCGCGTTCGGCGGCCAGCCGCGCGGCCAGCCCCTCCATCGTGCCGCGGATCTCGATCGCATCGAAGATGTCGGCCTCGGTGAACGCCTCGACCAGATAGCCGCCGGCCGGCAGCGCCTGCAGCAACCCCTCCTCGGTCAGCCGCGCGAGGGCCGCGCGCACCGGCGTGCGCGACACGCCCAGCCGGTCGGCCAGCATCGGCTCCGTCACCCGGGTGCCCGGCGGCAGCTCGCCATCGAGCACCATCTGGCGCAGGCCCAGCAGCGCACGGGTGGTCTGGTTGCCGGCCTGGTCGTCGGCCGGCGGGGCATTCACGTCGCGCAGCATCTTGTATACAGAAGTTCGATCGGAGTGTACGGTCGCCGCAGCCCATCCGGCAAGGCGTCCCTAATCCGCCCTCGTATTTTCCCCAAGACCCGGGGACAGAACCCCGCAGAAGGTTCATCCGAATGTATACACAGTGTCGCCGCCATCCGATAAACTGAGCCCCCTCTCGCAGCGCGCCCCGCTGCGCTTCCTCTCAGGAGACCCCCGATGACCGCCCGCACCCGCCCGCCGTTTCGCGCCGACCACGTCGGCAGCTTTCTGCGCCCGAAGGCGCTGCTCGACGCCCGCGACCGCTTCAAGGCCGGCACGCTCGACGCGGCCGGCCTGCGGTCGGTCGAGGATGCCACGATCCGCGACGTGGTGAAGTTCCAGGAGGATCTGGGGCTGCAGGCGGTCACCGACGGCGAGTTCCGCCGCACCTACTTCCACATCGACTTCCTCGAGCAGCTCGAGGGCATCACGACCAGCGGCGGCATCGCGGTCAGCTTCCACAGCAACGACGGCAACATCGACTTCGCGCCGCCGGTGATGAAGGTCACCGGCAAGGTGCGCCACGTGAAGCCGATCCAGCTCGCCGATTTCCAGTTCCTGAAGTCGGTGACCCGGCGCACGCCGAAGGTCACGATCCCGTCGCCGACGATGCTGCACTTCCGCGGCGGCCGCGGTGCGATCAGCAAGGAAGCGTACCCGGATCTGGAGCAGTTCTTCGACGACGTGGCGGCCGCCTACCGGGCCGAGATCCGCTCGCTGGCCGATGCCGGGCTGACGTATCTGCAGCTCGACGACACCAACCTCGCCTATCTGTGCGACGAGAAGATGCGCGAGGGCGCCCGGCAGCGCGGCGACGACCCGAACGAGCTGCCGCGCCGCTATGCGCGCTTCATCAATGCCGCGATCGCCGACAAGCCCGCCGGCATGACGATCGGCATCCATCTGTGCCGCGGCAACTTCAAGAGCGCCTGGGCGGCCGAGGGCGGCTACGAGCCGGTGGCCGAGGTGCTGTTCAACGAGCTGAAGGTCGATGCCTACTTCCTCGAGTACGACGACGCGCGCTCGGGCGACTTCAAGCCGCTGCGCCACGTGCCCAAGGGCAAGACCGTCGTGCTGGGCCTGGTCAGCACCAAGCTCGGGGAGGTCGAGAGCAAGGATTCGATCAGGCGGCGCATCGACGAAGCGGCGAAGTTCATGCCGCTCGAGCAGATGTGCCTGTCGCCGCAGTGCGGCTTCTCCAGCACCGTGCACGGCAATGCGATCGCCGTCGAGGCGCAGGCCGCCAAGCTGCGGCTGGTGATGGACGTCGCCCGCGAGGTCTGGGGCGAATGATCGGAAGCCCGGTGCGAAGCGCGCGGGCACCGCGCACCGCGCACCGGGCGGCCGTGTCGACCGTGTCGGACCGCCTGCCGGCGCGACCCTGCGCGGATCGACGGCCGGAGAGCGGCGCATCCGGCTACTGCCCCAGGATCACCTGCGCGATGATGCCGGTGGCGATCGCGACCAGCAGGTAGTCCGCGCCCGACTGCATCCAGTAGTAGCCTGCCGGCGGCGGGCGCAGCCGATGCGCCCGCCAGTCGTCGACCCTGTAGTAGCGCGTGCGGTAGCCCGGCGGCAGCCGGTCGCCACGCACCCAGCGGTGCCCCGGCGCATAGACCGGCGCGGGCCGCACGACCACCCGGGGGGCGGGGGGGCCGGCGGGCGGCGGGGG
>DAISWF010000298.1:0-6989 GCA_036826495.1 Burkholderiaceae bacterium | reverse complement strand
CCGCTTGCGGCCGAACTCGGTCTCCACCGGCTCGATCGACACGCAGTTGGACTGCACGCCGCAGTCGCCGCAACCCTCGCAGACCGCCTCGTTGATGAAGGCCCGCTTCTGCGGATCGGGGAAGGCGCCGCGCTTGCGCCGCCGGCGCTTCTCGGCTGCGCAGGTCTGGTCGTACACCAGCACCGATACGCCGTCGTAGTCGCGCAGCTCGCGCTGCACCGCGTCGAGCTCGCTGCGGTGACGTACGGTGATGCCGCCGTCGAAGTAGCCGGCCGGATACTTGGCCGGCTCGTCGGTCACGACGACGATGCGCTCGACGCCCTCGGCGCGCACCTGGCGGGTGATCGCCTGCGGCGTGAGCTGGCCGTCGTGGCGCTGGCCGCCGGTCATCGCCACCGCGTCGTTGAACAGGATCTTGTAGGTCATCCGGGTGCGCGTGGCCACCGCATGACGGATCGCCAGCGAGCCCGAATGGAAATAGGTGCCGTCGCCGAGGTTCTGGAACACGTGCGGCGTGTCGCTGAACGGCGCCTGGCCGACCCAGGTCATGCCCTCGCCGCCCATCTGCGTGAAGGTGGCGGTGGAGCGGTCCATCCACTGCGCCATGTAGTGGCAGCCGATGCCGGCCAGCGCACGCGAGCCTTCGGGCACCCTGGTCGAGGTGTTGTGCGGGCAGCCGGAACAGAAGTACGGCAGCCGCTCGATGACCTCGAAGCTGCGCCGGGCCGGCGCCTCGCGTTCGTCGAGCGCCGCCAGCCGCGCGGCCAGGCGACCGAGCAGCGCCTCGTCGCGGGCGCCGCGGCCATCGTCGGGACGTTCCGCGAACGCACGCAGCCGCGCGGCGATCAGCCGGGCCAGCAGCGACGGCGACAGCTCGCCGGTGGCCGGCAACAGCGGCACGCCGCGTTCGTCGTTCTTGCCGATCACCACCGGCCGGTCGGCGAGCGGATACAGCGCCTCCTTCAACTGCGTCTCGATCAGCGCGCGCTTTTCCTCGACCACCAGCACCGTCTCGCACTGCGCGCAGAACGCGGTGATGGCGGAAGGCTCCAGCGGCCACGGCATCGCCACCTTGAACACCTTCAGGCCGCAGCGCTGCGCGGCGGCCTCGTCGATCCCCAGATCGGCCAGCGCCTGCATCAGATCGAGCCAGGCCTTGCCGCTGGACACGACGCCCAGCCGTGCGGGCTGGCCGTCGGGCCGGCCGAACACGTGACGGTCGAGCCGGTTGGCGCGGGCATAGGCGAGCGCGGCGGGAACCTTGAAGCGGGTCAGCCGCTCCTCGAGCTTCAGGAACGGTTCCTCCGGCCAGCGCAGGTTCAGGCCGCCCGGCGGCATCGCCACGTCGGCCGGCAGCACCGGCTGCAGCCGCTGCGGGCTCACGTCGACGATGCCGGCGGTCTCGATCGTGTCGGTGACCGCCTTCAGGCCCACCCACAGGCCCGAGAAGCGCGACATCGCGAAGCCGTGCAGCCCGTAGTCGTGATAGTCCTGCAGGCTGGCCGGCGCCAGCACCGGCATCGACACCGCCATGAAGATGAAGTCGGTCTGCGCGGCGACCGTCGACGACTTCGCCGCATGGTCGTCGCCGCCGACCGCCAGCACGCCGCCGTGCTTCGACGTGCCGGCCTGATTCGCATGCCGCAGCACGTCGCCGCTGCGATCGACGCCGGGCCCCTTGCCGTACCAGATGCCGAACACGCCGTCGTAGCGCGCGCCCGGAAAGCTGTCGAGCTGCTGCGTGCCCCACAGCGCGGTGGCCGCCAGGTCCTCGTTGGTGCCCGGCACGAACTTCACGTGATGGGCTTCGAGCTCCTTGCGCGCCTTCCACAGCGCCTGGTCGTAGCCGCCGACCGGCGATCCGCGATAGCCGGAGATGTAGCCGGCGGTGTTCAGCCCCGCCGCCAGGTCGCGCGCCCGCTGCAGCATCGGCAGCCGCACCAGCACCTGGGTGCCGGTGATGTACACCGGGCCCTCGGACGCCTGGTACTTGTCGTCCAGCGTCACCTGACGCAATACCGGATCGGCCGGTCGGTTCATCGCATCCGTCCTGTTCGTTGAATCGGCGGACTACTCGAGCCGCCCGCCGAGCGCGAGCGCGCCGGCCCGCAGCAGTTCGAAAGCCGTGTCCACCGACGATACGTCGCCCTTGACGCCGAGCTCGATGTGCCGGCGCAGACCGTTCTCGCCCATCGACGGCAGGCTGTACACCTTGATCGCCGGGAAGTCGTGCTCGATCCGTTCCATCAGCGGCGTGGCGGTCGATTCGGCCAGGTCGAACACCAGGAACGAACGGTCGGCGAACGAACGGCGATGGAACAGATGACGGTAGTGGGTGTCCAGCACCCATTCGATCATCGGCCAGGCCATCACCGGAAAGCCCGGCACGAACCAGTGATGGCGCAGCCGGAAGCCCGGGATCTTGTTGTACGGGTTCGGGATGATGTCGGCGCCGGCCGGGAACTCTCCCATCTTCAGCCGCTGCTGGTTCTCCGGCAGGCTCATGTCGGCGCTGCCGCGGCCTTCGGCGGCCATGTCGGCGGTGCGCTCGGCGATGAGCTTCGCCGCCTCCGGATGCAGCGCCAGCGGCACGCCCAGCGCCGTCGCGGCGGCCTGCCGGGTGTGATCGTCGGGAGTGGCGCCTATGCCGCCGCACGAGAACACCGCATCGCCCCACGAGAAGCTGGTGTTCAAGGTCTCGACCAGCCGCGGCCGGTCGTCGCCGAGGTACTTGACCCAGGCGAGCTCCAGGCCGCGATCGATCAGAAGCTGCTGAACCTTCGTGAAGTGCTTGTCCTGCCGTTTGCCCGACAGGATCTCGTCACCGATGATGATCAGGCCGAATTGCATCTGCTCCTCGCGGCCGGAGTTTAGCTCCGCGCGGCGATTGCTGCCGGCGGCGGCCCTCCGGCCGGTCGGGCCTCGGCCAGCCGCGACAGCGAATAGTGGCCGAACACCAGCGCCGACAGCACCGGCGTGATCAGGAACAGCGGCGGGATGTAGTTGAGCACCGTGACCGCCAGGCCCAGCACCAGGTATTCGCGCCGGTAGCGGGCGATCAGGGCCTCGCGTTCGGCCGGCGCGGCATGCTCGACGAGGCTGTCGAAGCGCATCAGCCGCCCGGTCAGCCAGCTCCACCAGAACCACGGCACGACGAACGCCAGCGGCGGAATCAGCCACAGCGGCAACGTGATCAGATAGCCGGCGACGAACATCGCAAGGCTGGTCACCGCGTTCCAGGCGCTGCCGAACACCGACCACGATCCGTTCTTCGCGACGTCGCGGTAGCGGCCCTGGCTCAGATGCCGGGTCACCACCGGCATCGCGAACACCGCGATCAGCGTGATCGCGATCGCGAACATCATCGGGATCAGCAGCAGCACCGTCAGCAGCGTGCCGATCACCGCCGAGCCGGCATCCTTCGGCAGCCACTGCGCGACCCAGCGCATCGCGCCGGTGCTCTCGAACACCGTCACCTGCAGCCAGTGCGTCATCGGATCCCACAGCAGCCAGGCGGTGATCGCCCAGCCGGCCAGGCCGACCACGAACGGCACCACCAGCAGCGCCAGCATCGCCGGATGCAACTGGCTGGCGGCGCCGCGCGTCAGCGCGGTCAGGATCCGCGAACCCGCGGTCCCGGATACGGCCGGCGTCACCGTCGGCGCTCCGGCGTGACCGGACCGGCGGAGCCTGCCGGGCCGGCGGGGCCTACGGCGCCTGCCGGACCGGCGGAGCTTACAGAGCTGGCCGCGCCTGCCGGGCCGGCCGGCTGCGGCGGCCGCAGGCCGGTCATCCGCAGCAGGCCCAGCCCCTGCTGCGCCCAGAAGCCGCGGCCGTAGTCGTATCCGTCGAGCTGATCGCGAATGCCGGTCGGCACGAAGCCGCGGCGGAAATCGGCGGTGCCGAACAGCAGGTCCCATAGCGGGAACAGCACCGCGAAGTTGCAGCCCTGCCGCCGCCCCTCGTGGCCGTAGCCGATCGCATGATGCAGCCGATGGAAGCTCGGGCTGACCAGCAGCCGCTCGCCGAGCGCGCCGAAATGCCAGCGCAGGTTCGCATGCTGCAGGCTCTGCAGCACCCGCGAGGCCAGGGTCAGCATGACGAACTGCCCGGGCCCGACGCCGATCAGGATCGCCACCACCGCCAGCAGACCGTCGCGCAGCAGATCGTCGAGCAGGTGGTTGCGGTTGTCGGACCAGAACGTCATCTGCCGCTGGCTGTGATGCACCGCATGCAGCGCCCACCACCAGCGCAGCCGGTGCTGACCGCGATGGATCCAGTAGTCGCAGAAGTCCAGCGTCACCAGATAGATCAGGAAGCTCGCGAGCGGCGCGTCGGTGATGCCCGGCAGGACCTGGTCGACGTTGAGCCGCGAGAAGCCGATCAGCCGCAGCCGTGCCTCCAGCCCGTCGAGCACCGGCGTCAGCAGCGCGAACGCGATCAGCGGGAACGCGCCCAGCCGATGCAGCAGCGTATAGACGATGTCGACCCGCACCGCCTGCCGGTCGCGCAGCGGCTCGGCGGGGAACCGGCGCTGCAGCAGACCCAGCACGATCGCCAGCGCCGTCACCTCGAGCGCGCCCAGCACCAGCCACTCGGTGGCGTCGAACGCCTCCTCCTGGAACCGCATCAGGCCGGCCGCGTAGATCGCCGGCTGGATCAGCGATTCGAACAGCCACTGCTGCGCCCAGGCGAGAGCGCGCTGCGTGGCATCGGCGACGGTATCGAACGGATCGATGGACATCGGATGATTATCGCGCGTCGCCGCGGCCGGCAGACGGCCGTGGCCGCGACCGGTAGGCCGGATGCTCGGGGATCGTCGCGAAGCACAGGCCGCGCGCCTTCAGGCCGGCGATCAGCGGATCGAGGGTCGGCGCATACGGATCGCGGCGCGACCAGATGCCCAGATGCGCCATCAGGATGTCGCCGTCGCGGATGTCGCGCAGCGCCCGTTCGAGCAGCCGCGCGTTCGGAAACGACTCCGACGGCAGCTCGTCGCCGAGGAAGCCGGCCGGCGCCCAATGGACGTGGCGATAGCCGCAGTCGTCGGCCGCCCGCATCACCACTTCCGGCGCCTTGCCGCCGGGCGCTCGCCACAGCGGATCGAGCCCGCGACCGGCCAAGGTGCGCAGCCGCGCATCGACGCGCTTCAATTCACTGCAGACCGCTTCGCCGGTCCACCGCAGGCTGCGGCCGGCCGACGCGCCGAACTGCGGCCGCGCGGTGAACGCCGCCGGCCCGCCGGCCGGGTCGGCACGGAAATACACGTGGTCGAAGGTGTGGCTGCCGAATGCATGGCCTTCGGCCACCCGGGCGCGCCAGTAGCCGGCCCAGCCGTCGTCGAGCGCATGGTCGCCGCGCGGCGTCTTCTCGTTGGCCAGGAAGAACGTCGCGCGAACCTGGTGGCGCACGAGGATCTGCGCGATCCGCTCGGCCTCGGCCATGTTGCCGGTGTCCAGGGTCAGGTAGACGGTGCCGCGGCATGTGGCGGGCTGGGCGGCCGGCTGCGCGGCAGCCGGTCCGGCCGCGAGCCAGCCGCCCAGCATGGACGCAAGAAGCGCGCGCATCCCGATGCAGCGGCCGCCCCCGATGCGATCGATCCCTTCCATGTGGCCGGAGCCGTTCACCCAGGCACGATCACAGCAACGGCGCGCGATCGTGGAAGTAGATGCCATGCGGCGAACGGCCGACGTCGATCCGCCGGATCACCTTGCGCTGCTGCAGATCGACCACCGCGACCTGCTTGGCCCAGCGCATCGTGACCCACAACTGCCGGCCGTCGGCGGTGACCTCGATGCAGTCCGGCCCGCCCGGCACCGCGATCGTGTCGACGACCTCCAGCCGCGTCATGTCGATCTTCGATACCGTGTTGTCGGCCCGGTTGGTGACGAACACGTGGATCCGGTCGCCCAGGCCGCGGAAGTTGTGCGCGCCCTTGCCGGTGACGATCCGCTTGACCATCTGCCGGTTGCGCCAGTCGATGACCTGCACGTAGTCCTGCCCCATCACGCCGACCAGCAGATACTTGTCGTCGGGGGTCAGCATCAGGCCGGCGGGCTGCCTGCCGACCGGCGCCTTCCACACCACCGCCTGCTGGTCGACGTCGATCATCGCGATCTCGTCGCTCTCCTGCAGCGTCACGAACAGATGGCGGCTGTCGCCGGTGAACCAGAGATGGCTGGGCGCCTTGGGCAGCGGGATGCGACGGGCCAGCGTGAACTCGGCGCCGTCGGCGCGGTACAGGTCGACGCGATCGAGCCGCAGCGCATTGGCGGCGAACCATTTGCGGTCGGGCGAGAACGCGATCTGGTACGGATCGTCGATGTCGCGGATGCGCCGCTGCAGCTTGCCGGTGACGGGATCGAGCAGATGCAGGTCGTTGGACACCGCGTTGGCGACGATCAGCGACCTGCCGTCGGGTGTCGGATACAGGTGATGCGGTTCCTTGCCGACGCTCAGCCGGCCGGTCTCGGTGAACGACTGCATGTCGATGAACGACACCGAGGCATCTCGCGAATTGAGCACCATCGCGACCGGCCGGGAGGGTGCGCCGGCCTGCGCGCCGGCTGCCGTCGGATAGGCGATCGCCCCCAGCACGAATGCGAGCAACAGCGCGACCGGAAGCGCAGCCGACAGCACGACCGGCAGCGCAACCGGCGCGACGAGCACCGAAAAACCACACCTGCCATGCACGATACGCACGATACCGGTTCCCCCAACTGACGGCTGGCGACATTTTGCAGGAAAATGGCGGGATATCCCGGTTTCCAATGCAGAACATCATCCATTTGCTGGCGCTGATACGGGTCGAGCCCGATGCGGCGTACGCCGACACCCCCTCGGTGGTCCGGGCCTATGCCCAATGGACCCGCCAGCACGGCGGTTACGTGATCGATGCCGAGCCGCCGCAGGGGATGGGCTGCCTGCCCGACCCCCGCCGGGCGATCGAATCGCTGCATGCGCTGATGCACGAAAGCCGCCGGCTGGGC
>DAISWF010000297.1:0-7002 GCA_036826495.1 Burkholderiaceae bacterium | reverse complement strand
CTCCAGCGCCGGCACGTTGGCCTGCGCCGACGTCGGCACGTCGGGCAGCAGCGGCGAGCGGTTCTTGCCGGTCACCGCCAGCACCTTGACCTTGCCGGTCGGAATGTGCGGCGCGAAGCCGGGTGTGGCGAGCACGCCGGCCTGCACTTCGTTGCCCACCACCGCCATCACCGCCTGCGTGTTGCCGCGATAGGGCACATGGTTGATCTTCAGACCGTATTTGTCGGACAGGAGCGCAGCGGCCAGGTGGCCGGGGCTGCCGTTGCCTGCCGAACTGAACGTCAGCTCCTGCGTCTTGCCGCGCGCGACCAGCTCGGCCATCGAGCCGATTCCGAGCGACGGCTGCACGCCGACCGCGAGCCCGGAGGTGGCCAGCAGCATCAGCGGCATCAGGTCGGCGGGCTTGAACGGCATCGACGGATAGAGCGTCGGATTGACGGTCAGCGTGGTGTCGATCGTGAACAGCACCGTGTAGCCGTCGGGCGCGCTCTTGGCCACCGCGTCGGCGCCGATGTTGCCGGCCGCGCCGCCGCGGTTCTCGACGATGAAGGGCTGCTTCATCGTCGCGGTCAGCCGTTCGGCCATGCTGCGGGCGATCATGTCCAGCGGCCCGCCGGGCGGGAAGTTGACGATGAACTTGACCGGCTTGTTCGGATAGTCGGCCTGCGCGCCGACTGCCAGCGGCGCCAGCAGCCCGGCGGCCGCGATCAGCCCGACGGCCATCGAGCGCCTGCGCCGCTCCTGGCGCCCGGCCCGGCCTGCATCGGTTTTCATCGGTGTCTCCTCGTCGATCCGCCCGGGGGACGATACCGCGCGAGCCGGTGCCCGGCAAATCGGCCGGCGACGATCCGGCGACGATCCGGACGATCCGGACGATCCGGCGACCGACCGTCGGCGCCGGCGGGCTCTCGGTTGAAACTGCCGACCGCCCGCGTCATGCTGTCGGCTGACCGACCGCTGCCGGAGACCTCGACCATGATCAAGGGCCTGCATCACAACGCCTACCGGTGCCGCGACTCGGAGGAGACCCGCCGCTTCTACGAGGACTTCCTCGGACTGCCGCTGGCCAGCTCGCTGCCGATCGGCGTGACCAAGACCGGCCGGCGCACCGACGTGCTGCACACCTTCTACCGGCTCGACGACGGTTCGTTCCTGGCGTTCTTCGAGGCCCCCGACATGCCGTTCGAGTTCAAGCCGCAGCACGACTTCGATCTGCACATCGCGCTGGAGGTCGAGCTCGCGGCGCTGGAACCGATGCTGGCACGCGGCCGCCAATCGGGCATCGAGACGCGCGGACCGGTCGATCACGGTTTCATCCGCTCGATCTACTTCCGCGATCCCAACGGTTACGTGATCGAACTGACGGCGAAACTGCCCGGGCACGAACGCTCGACCGATCCGGCGGTCAGCGGCGCCCGCGTGATCCTCGACGACTGGCAGGCTCGCAAGCGGACCGCGACGGCCGACTAGTGTTCCGCTAACACTTTCTGCTCGTGCCCGCGCCCCGTGGGCGGCACACCGCCGCGCGACGCAATGCCAAAAGCCGCGCCACGCCACGCCACGCAGCGACACGCAGCGACACGACAACGCGGCCGCGCGAGACGCCCGCGCGGGGTTCGTCCACAGCCGCTCAGCCGAGCAGCGCCGCACAGCCGGTCTCCTCCAGCAGACTGGCTGCCCACCGGCGCTCATCGGCCGGCAGCCGCCCGAACGACTCGCGCAGCCACTGCAGGCACTTGCCCTGGTACGGAAACGGCTGCTGCACCCACGGCAGGCCGTCGACGGTGGTCTCGACCCGTTCGGCGCCGGCCTTCAGCGCCGCCGCATTGGCCAGCATCACCGGTACGTAGCCGCGCGCCAGCTCGCCCAGCAGCGCACGCAGACTGTCCGGCAGCGTGTCGCGGGTGAACCAGTCGGCCGGGCCGGGCTCGACACCCGACAGGTCCTCGACCAGTTCGACCCAGGCATAGGCCCGCGGCGCGCGGGCCAGCGCGATCACCGACGGCGTGGGATCGAAGTGCGTGAGCTGGGTGAGCTGACCGTACACGCCGAAGTCGCTTGCGCCCGGGCGTGCGCCCATCAGGAAGCGATGACCGGCCAGATGCGCTTCGAGCAATGCGAGGAACCGGACGTAGGCCGCCTCGATGACCGGCGCGGTCACCGGGTTCGAGCCGACGACGTACAGCCGCCCGATCTGGCGCTGCGCGAACTGCCTGCTGGCCTCGGCGAGCGCCGTCTCGCTGCCGGTCATGTCGCGCCAGCGCGGCAGGATCGTGCCGGCCTTGTCGATGTCGGCCTGATAGGCCCAGCGATAGTGGAACATCGCCTTGGTCAGCCATTCGTCGGCATAGTCCTCGAGCAATTCGTCGATGAACGCGATCGCGGGGTCGTCGGGGAGCACGCCGCGGCCGGAATGGTCGCGCTCGAGGCGGCGGATGATCGGCGACGAATCGACGACAGCCTGCAGCTCGCCGGCGGCATCGGGCAGGAAGAACGTCGGCAGCAGCTCGACCTTGGGCGCCGGCAGGCCCGGCAGCGGCCCGCGCGGACCCACCAGCAGCCGGTACGGAATCCGCCGGTAGCGCAGCAGCGCCAGCATCTTGCGGGTGTACGGCGATGCGGGCGCCCCCTTCAGTGCGATCGGGCCGGTGGCGGCGGGGGCTGGTGCGGGCATCGGAGTCTCCGGGTCGTGGTCGTGGTTGTTGTGATCGTTGTGATCGTTGTGGTCGTCGTAGTCGTTCGGTCGCGCGGGTGCAGGGTGCGGCACGGCGATGATAGGTCCTGCGCGGCCCGAGACGCTAGAATCGGCCGTACCGACTCACGAATCCACCAACGAGGAGAGACCGAATGGATGACACCGAACGCCGCGCGCGCACCAAGAAGACCGCACAGCTTCTGTTCTCGTCGATCAAGAGCGGCGTGGGCTTCGACCTGTGGCGCAAGTTCGACGCCGACCTGGCGAAGGAACTGTCGATGTTCTTCACCGGCGTGCTGTACTCGCGCGAGGTGATCCCGCAGAAGATGCGCGAGCTGTGCGCGGTGGCGTCGCTGACGGTGCTCCACCGCAGCAACGAGCTGCGCGCGCACATCCATGCGGCGCTGAACGTCGGCGCCAGCCGCCAGGAGGTGACGGAGGTGATCTTCCAGCAGGTGACCTATGGCGGCATGCCGGTCGTCGTCGAGGCGCTGCAGGTGCTGCGCGACGTGCTGGTCGAACGCGGCGAATGGACCGATTGAACGCGGACGAAGCCGCCGCCGCGCCAGCCGTCGCGACGCCGCGATGCGCAGCCCGCTGATGGATGAAGCAATCGCTGCACGCCGATGAACGACGACGATGCGCCCGATGAAACGAAGGCGTCGCCCGACCGAGGAGAACGACCGATGAGTGCCTATCTGCGTCTGCGCCAGATCTGCCTGGTTGCGCCCGAGCTCGAGCCGGCGGTGGACACGGTGCGCGAGCTGTTCGGCGTCGACGTCTGCCATCGCGACCCGGGAGTCGCGAAGTACGGGCTGGTCAATGCGCTGTTCGTGTTCGGTCACGCGTTCCTCGAGATCGTCGCGCCGACCCGCGGGGGCACCGCCGGTGGCCGCTTCCTGGAGCGCAGCGGCGGCCGCGGCGGCTACATGGCGATCTTCGACTGCGACGATCCGCTGGCGCGGCGCGAACGGGCGCAGCGGATGGGCGTGCGGATCGCCCACGTGCTCGAGTACCCGGGCTTCGTCGGCAGTCAGTTCCATCCGCGCGATTGCCGCGCGACGATGCTGGAGTTCGATCACACGACCGGCGGCGAGTCGCTCGACGGCCCCTACTGGCCGGCCGGCGAGCACTGGCGGGACGGCCAGCGGCTCGACCGGGTCGGCGGCATCGATGCGATCGAGCTGACCAGCCCGCGGCCCGACGACCTGGCGCAGTTCTGGTCGAAGCTGATCGACCGGCCGCTGCAGCGTGCGCCGGGCCAGCCGACGCGGATGACGTTCGATCTCGGCGAAGCGCGCTTCCTGTCCGCCCCGACCGGCGACGACGGCGAGCGACTGGCGCGCATGCAGGTGTCGGTGGCCGACCCGGCCGCGCTGCGGGCCACTGCCGATCGCCGCGGGCTACTGTCGCCCAACGGCACGGTGCGGCTCTACGGAGTCGACGTCGTGCCGGTACCGCTGCGCGGCTGAGCCGCGGCCGTCCGGCGGTCCAGCCGCCGGACGGCCATCGCATCCCGCCGCGGTGCTTCGCCGTTGCCTTACCCGGCGCCTTGCCGCCGGACGCCTTGCCCCCGGGGCGCCTTGCTACCGTGCCCTCAGCGGCATCTCGCCGCCTTGCAGTGGCGGGCGCCGCACCCCTCCCGCTTCAGGCCGGATGCGCAAGCACCCGGTCCGCTCCCATCTCCGCCACCGCGATCACCGCCGCATTGATGTTGCCCGACACCACCGCCGGCATCACCGATGCGTCGATGACGCGCAGGCCGCCGACGCCGCGCACCCGCAGGTGCTCGTCGACGACGCTGGCCGCATCGGTGCCCATCCGGCAGGTCGACGTCGGGTGGTACACCGTCTCGCCGGTGGCGCGGCAGAAGGCCAGCCATTCGTCGTCGGTCTGCACCGACGGCCCGGGCAGCCGTTCCTCGGACACGTAGTCGGCGAACGGCTTCGTGTTGACGAGCCGGCGCAGCAGCTTCAGGCCGTCGACCATCGTGCGCCGATCGTTCTCGGTGGCCAGGTAGTTGTAGCGGATCGCCGGCGGATCAGCCGGATCGGCGCTCTTCAAGTGCACCGACCCGCGCGATTCGGCGCGAAGCTGCGACAGCGAGCAGGTGAAGCCCGAGAACTTGTCGAGCACGCCGCCGCGCCTGGCCACCGAGAAGTTGATGAAGTAGAACTGTGCGTCGGGACGCGCCAGCTCGGGCCGTGTGCGCGCGAAGGCCGCGGCGTATCCCGCGCTGACGGTCAGCGGGCCGCGCCGCTGCAGCAGGTAGCGCAGCCCGACGCCGGCGGTCCGCCACCAGCTCGCGAAGTCGTCGTTGATCGTGATCGACCGGTTGCAGCGGAAGAACATCCGCACGTACAGATGATCCTGCAGCGCCTCGCCGACCTGCGGCGCGTCGTGCACCACCGGAATGCCGAGCGCCTGCAGCCGGTCGGCGGGGCCGATGCCGGAGAGCTGCAGCAACTGCGGTGAATTGAACGCGCCGGCGCTGACGATCACCTCGCGCGCATCGGCGCGCTGCGGCATGCCGGCGCGCCGGTACTCGACGCCGCTCGCGCGCCGGCCGTCGAAGACGATCCGCTGCACCTGCGCATCGACCTCGACCTTCAGGTTCGCGCGCTTCTCGACGGGCCGCAGGTAGCCGGCCGCCGCGCTGATGCGGCGGCCGTTGCGGCAATTGGCCTGGTAGTAGCCGGCGCCCTCCTGCGTCTCGCCGTTGAAATCGTCGTTGCGCGGAATGCCCACCGCCTCGGCCGACGCGATGAATGCGTCGCACAGCTCATGCCGGTCCGGCAGATCGGACACCGCCAGCGGGCCGCCCACGCCATGCCAGCGGTTGGCGCCGCGGCTCTGGTCCTCGGCCCGTATGAAGTACGGCAGCAGGTCGTCGTAGCGCCAGCCCGGCACGCCCCATTCGTCGAAGTCCTCGCGCTGCCCGCGGATGTACACCAGCCCGTTGATCGATGACGATCCGCCCAGCACCTTGCCGCGCGGCGTGAAGATGCGCCGGCCGTTCAGCGCCGGCTCGGGTTCGGACTCGTAGGCCCAGTTCACCTTGCGATTGGTGAACAGCTTGCCGTAGCCGATCGGCACATGGATCCAGGGGTTGGTGTCGCGCGGCCCCGCCTCCAGCAGCAGCACCTTGTGCCGGCCGTCGGCGGTCAGACGGTGGGCCAGCACGCAGCCGGCCGAGCCGGCACCGATGATGATGTAGTCGTAAGCCGGCATCCGGCCCCCCTCCCTGTTCGCGCCCCGCTCGCGTATTCATCCGATGAAACGCCGGCCGCCCGCGCCGGCGATCCGCGACCGTATTGTGCGCGAGAACGGGCACAATGCGGATTGCGGCCGACCCCGGAGACATCGCGTGATCACCCTCTACCACTGCATGAGTGCCCGTTCGTTCCGCCCGCTGTGGGCGCTCGAGGAACTGGGCCTGACCTACGAGCTGAAGATGCTGCCGTTCCCGCCGCGGCTGCTGGCCAAGCCCTACCTCGACGAGAATCCGCTCGGCACGATCCCGCTGATGGTCGACGGCGACACGCGCATGACCGAGTCGACGTCGATCTGCCTGTACCTGGCGGCCCGCAACGGCCCGACGCCGCTCAACGTGCTGCCCGATGAAGCCGACTATGGCGCGTTCCTCAACTACCTGGTGTTCGGCGAGGCGACGCTGACGTTCCCGCAGACGCTGGTGCTGCGCTACCGCTTCTTCGAGCCGCCCGAGCGCCGGCAGCCGCAGGTGGCCGACGACTATGCCAAGTGGTTCCTCGCGCGGCTGCGCGGCGTCGACAAGCGTCTGGAGAACCATCAGCACATGGCGGCCGGCCGCTTCACGATGGCCGACATCTCGGTCGCCTACTCGCTGATGCTGGCGCAGTCGATCGGCCTCGATGCGCAGTTCACGCCGCGGGTGGCCGACTACTGGGCGAGGCTGCAGCAGCGCGAAGGCTTCCGGCGCGCGCTGAAGATCCAGCAGGAACAGGCCGCCGCGCAGGGCCTGCCGCCCGCCAAGCCGCTGACCGACCGCGCTAGCTGGAGCAAGCCCTGATCGAGGAGACCGGGGCAAGCGCAGACCGAACCCCTTTCCGTCCGGAGATCACGATGCACCATCTCGAACGCCGGTTTCCGTTCCGCCCGCTGCCGCCCGCCGCAGCGCTTGGTGCTGCCGCGCTGTTGGCCGCCGCGCTGCTGACACTGCCATCCGGCGCCCGGTCTCAGGCGGCCCAGGCCCAGGCCCAGGCTCAAGTACCGGCACAGGCACCGGTCGAGCCGGTGCTCGCGCTGGCCCGCAAGGAGAAGCCGGC
>DAISWF010000296.1:0-7015 GCA_036826495.1 Burkholderiaceae bacterium | reverse complement strand
CCGCACCTCGCGCCTGGATGCCGAAGCGTTCGCCCGCCAGCAGTCGCGACGCGCCGAACGGCTGCAGAGCCGCCGGGTGGCGTCGCACATCCGCATCGAAGGCAACGACGGCGAAGGCACCGAGGACGGCGGGGAAGGCCGGTGACGGCGAACCTGCCGTGGCCACGCAGCGAACGGCTGCGCCTGCGCGAGTTCGTCGCCGACGATCTGGACGACCTGGTCGCGATGCACCGCGAGCCACGGCTGCGGGCCCTGCTGATCGACGACTACCCGCTGCACCTGACGCAGGTCTCGCGGGTCTTCCTCGAACGGATGACGGCGATCTACCGCCAGCACGAGGGTCTGGGCATCTGGCACACCAGCGTGCTGCGCCCCGAGCCGCTGTTCGCCGGCTGGTTCAACCTGATGCCGATGGCCGAACGGCCCGGCGAGGTGGAGATCGGCGGCCGGCTGCTGCCGGCGATGTGGGGCGGCGGCCTCGCGCAGGAAGGCGGCGAGCTGATGCTCGACCATGCGCTCGAGCTCGGTCTGCCCCATGTCTGGGGCATCTGCCATCCCGGCAACCGCAGCGCGATCGCGGTGCTGGCGGCGATGGGCTTCGAATCGCTCGGCGTGCTGCCCTACGACGGCCAGCAGGCCCTGCACCATCGGATCGATTTGAACGCCTGGCGCGAACTGCGCAACACACCGAGAGCGATACGGCTCCGGCGTGCGCTGCGGTCCCTGGCCACCGCGCGGAGCTGACCCCGATGTCCGTTCCGATGGAGCCAGTGGATGGATTCGACCTTCACGCCGCCCGCCGCCTGCACCGTGCTGGCCCAGCTAGGCGACGCGGCCGCGCTGATCGAGCGCCGCCGCCGGCGCGTCCGCTGGACCAGTCCCGCCTGGCGTGACCTGCCGGCACCGCTGGCCACCGCCGCCGACCTGAGCACGCTCGAACCGGTGCTGCCCGGCCTCACCGCCGCGGTGACCGGTCGCCGCGCCGGAACCGCTGGCAGCCGCCCCTGCGCCGGCACCGCCGATCGCGACGCCGATTGCGCGACCTCCCCGCCCGTCCCCGCCTCGGCCGCCCTTCTGCCGGCTGGCACACGCTGGCAGATACAGGTCGTGCCGCTCGACCCCGACCACGCGATCGTCCGCCTGACCGACCTGCACGAGCAGGCGCGCGCCCAGCAGCGCCAGCTCGACGACCGCGAGAAGCTGCTGTTCACGTCGCGCACCCTGTCGGTCGGCGAGATGGGCACGACCCTGGCCCACGAGCTGAACCAGCCGATCGGCGCCGCCGCGAATCTGCTGCGCGGCATCAGGCTGCGACTCGGCCGGCTCAGCCAGCTCGCCCAGGCCGCACCCCAGCTCGCGCCACCGCCCGGGCCCGCGCGCGGGCCGGCGATCGATCCCGAGCTGACCGGCGCCGTCGAGCGCGCGCTCGACCAGGTGATGTTCGCCGCCCGCGTGATCACCCGCATCCGCGAGTTCACGCAGTCGAACAAGCCGCGCCGCGTCAGGATCGACGTCGGGCAGTTGCTGCGCGACAGCGCGACCCTGCTCGACTGGGATGTCCGCCGCACCGGCGCAACGCTGGAGCTGGCGGTCCCCGACGCCCCCCTGATCGCGCAAGGCGACCCGGTGATGCTGCAGCAGGTGCTGGTCAACCTGATCCGCAACGCACTGGACGCCCTGCGCAGCGCCCCGCCGGCCGACCCGCGCGTGCGGCTGAGCCTGCGGCGCGCGTTGAACGGCCACGCCGCGCTGATCGACGTGGCCGACAACGGCTGCGGCCTGGACCATGCCGCCGAGGCGCGCCTGTTCGTGCCGTTCATGTCCAGCAAGCCCAACGGCATGGGCATCGGCCTGTCGATCTGCCGCTCGTTCATCGAGCTGCACCAGGGCCGCCTGTGGTTCAGCCGCAATCCCGCCGGCGGCGCCACCTTCCACGTCGGCCTGCCGCTGCAGACCGGCGCGGAAGACGGCGCCCGCACGCCCCTCCCGACCGAGGCCGCACCATGACGACGCAGACCCTGTACATCGTCGACGACAACCCCGAATTCCTCGAGTCGACCCGCTTCTGGCTGAGCGGCGACGGCCTGCAGGTCCACACCTGGAGCGATCCGCGGCAGGCGATCGAAGCGCTGGCCGCCCGCGACCGCAGCCAGCCGGCCTGCCTGCTGCTGGACATCCGCATGCCGCAGCTCTCCGGCCTGCAGCTTCATGATGCGCTGCGCGAACGCGGCGCCGAGCTGCCGATCATCTACATGAGCGGCCACGCCGACGTGCCGCTGGCGGTGCAGGCGATGCAGAAGGGCGCCGTCACGCTGCTCGAGAAACCGTTCGACGAGGCGATGCTCGACGCGGCCCTGCGCCAGGCGTTCGAACGGGCCGGACATCCGGCTTCCGTCGGCGCCCGCATTGGGGCGCCGCCCGCAGACGGCGCGGCGGCCACTGCGCCCGTCGCCGCCATGCCCCCTCTGCCCACCCCCGACGACGACGCCCGCGCCCGCTTCGCCGCCCGCCAGGCCCGGCTCTCGCCGCGCGAACGCCAGGTGCTGGACCTCGTGATCCAGGGCATCTACAACAAGAACATCGCCGACCGCATCGGATTGTCGATCAAGACGGTAGAGTTGTACCGTGCACGCGGCATGTCCAAGATGCAGGCCAGATCGGTCGCCGAGCTGACTCGCATGATGGTCACCGCGCAGGTCCATTGATCATGGGAACGCCGATGTCCGCTCCCGCCGAGCTTGCCTCGCCAGATGCCACGCCGCCCGCACCCGCCAGTCATTGGCTGGTGTTCACCGCCACGCTGTCCGACGGTGCGATCCAGTTCCGCGTCCATGCGTCCCGTCCCGGCATGGGCGCGGCCCATGCGGCGATCGCGCTGGACCACTTCGATCCGTGGCTGGAGGCCTTCGACCAGTGGTTCGGCCAGCCGCTCGACTGGCGATGGCAGCGCGAGACGCCCCCGCCGGCCACGGCCGCGGCCCGCGCCGACTGCGTGCCGGCCGGCCAGCCGGCGACGCCCGACGCCGCCCAGCTCATCGTGCCGTGGGTGCTGCTGCGCCGGTTGCCGCCGCCCCCGGCGCCGCTCGCCGATCACCTGCGCTGGCAAGACGTCCGGTCGGTGCTGACCCTGTCGCGGATGACGCTGACCAGCGACGAACTGTCCGACCTCGAGCCGCGCGGCGCCGTGGTGCTGCCCGACTCGATGCAGCCGGCCTGGCACGGCACGCTGCGTCTCGAAGCCGAGCCCGAAGACACCGGCCTCGCGATCGATCTGGCCGATCCGCTGCACCCGCGGCTCGCCACGCCGCCGCCCGCGGCCTCCGGCGCAACGTCCGGCGCAACCACCGCCCATGCCACCCACACCGCCGCCGCGCCTGCCGCTGCCGCGCCTGCCCCCGTCACCGCGCGAACCGGCGCCGCCGAATCCCCGAACTGCGAAATACGGCTGGCAACGACCACGCCGCTGCCGGTCGCGCTGATCGCCGGCTGGGCCGCCGACCCGGCGGTGCCCGCCGGCAGCGGCCGCACCGAGCTGTGGTTCGCCCCCGACGCCGCGATGCCCCTGCGCAGATTGGCCGCCGGCCAGCTCATTCCGTGGGGACACGGCTGGGCGATGCTGCTCGACTGAACGCTGACCGATCGAACGCCGAGGAACGGACACCGCATGGACCTCACAACCTTCTCCCCGTCGTCGGCGCTGCTGACGGTCGTCGTGCTGTCGCTCGCGCCGTTCGTCGCGGTGATGGTGACCTCGTTCACCAAGCTGGTCGTCGTGTTCAGCCTGCTGCGCAACGCGCTCGGCCTGCAGCAGGTGCCGCCCAACGTCGTGATGAACGGCCTGGCGCTGGTGATGAGCATCTACGTGATGTATCCGGTCGGCGTCGAGATGGCCAACAAGCTGCAGGGCGTCAAGGACATCGGCAGCAACACCACCGCGATGCTGAAGGCGGTCGACGTCGCCAAGGAACCGCTGCGCGACTTCCTGATCAAGCACAGCCGCCCGGTCGAACGCTCGTTCTTCTTTCGCACCGCCCAGCGCTCGGTCAGCCCGCAGGTCGCCGCCACGCTGACCGACCGCGACTTCCTCGTCGTCATTCCGGCCTTCACCGTCAGCGAGCTGGCGGTCGCCTTCGAGATCGGCTTCCTGATATTCCTGCCGTTCCTGGTCATCGACCTGGTGATATCGAACGTGCTGATGGCGATGGGCATGATGATGCTGTCGCCGACCACCGTATCGATGCCGTTCAAGCTGCTGCTGTTCGTGCTGCTCGACGGCTGGGTCAAGCTCACGCACGGCCTGGTGCAGACCTACCTGTAGTAGCGCGCCGCACCCCGCCCGCGCCACGCACGCCGACGCCCCCCGCACCGCCCGGACCACCGGCCAGCCCCGCGACCCGCAACCGCCACCAGCCCACCCGCCCCCGGAGAATCTCGATGCTGCAGTCCAACGTGATCCACCTGACCCAGCAGGCGCTGTGGTACGTGCTGCTGCTGTCGGCCCCGCCGATCCTGGTCGCCGCGATCGTGGGCCTGCTGATCGCGTTCGTGCAGGCGGCCACCCAGCTCCAGGAACAGACCCTGCAGTACGCCGCCAAGTTCTTCGCGATCACGATCACGATCTTCGCCACCGCGTCGCTGCTGGGCGGCGGGCTGTACCAGTTCGGCGACGGCGTGTTCTCGAACTTCGCCGGCATGGTCCGCCGCTGAGGCCGCACGCCGATGGAAGCCCTCGCGGTCTACGGCTCTCTGTCCGACCTGATGCTGCTGCTCGGGCTGTCGACCTCGCGCATCGCCGTCGCCTTCATGCTGGTGCCGCTGTTCACCTCCGAGCTGATTCCGGCGATGGTCCGCAACTCGATGTTCGTGGGCATCGCGCTGCTGACCCTGCTGCTGCAGCCGTCGCCGGGGCCGCTGCAGACCGGCGGCTTCGCGCTGACCTTGCTGTTCGCCAAGGAAGCCTTCATCGGCGCCGCCATCGGCTTCTTCTTCGCCGGCGTGATGTGGGCGTTCGAGGCCGCCGGCCAGTTGATCGACACCAAGATCGGTTCGTCGATGGCCCAGGTCAGCGATCCGCTGACCGGCAGCCAGGTCACGCTGAACGCCGCGCTGTTCGGCCGGCTGGCGAGCTGGGTGTTCATGGCCGGCGGCGGCTTCATGCTGATGATGGGCGCGCTGCTGCAGAGCTATGCGCTGTGGCCGGTGCACAGCCCGATGCCGCCGCTGAACCCCGGCGGCATGCAGCTCTTCGAGACCGAGTTCGGCCGCATCATGCTGCTGACCCTGCTGATCTCGGCGCCGGCGCTGCTGCTGCTGTACGTCGTCGAAGGCATCCTCGGCCTGATCAACCGCTTCGCCCAGCAGCTCAACGTGTTCTCGCTGTCGATGTCGATCAAGGCGGTGGCCGGCGTCTGGATCATCTGGATGCAGCTCGCGCTGATGGTGCAGTTCCTGCAGGACGACTTCATGTCGCGCGGCGGCGTGGTGATCCAGACCTTGCGGGCGCTGTTCGGGAGGTGAGATGGCCGACAACGACAGTGGCGACAAGACCGAGAAACCGACACCGAAGCGGCTCGAGGACGCGCGCAAGAAAGGCGACGTCGTCAAGAGCCGCGAGATCACCAGCACCGTCGGCCTGGTGCTGTGGGTCGCGATCGGCTCGGCCGCCGTCACCTTCGCCGCGGTACGCATCTCGGCGCTGTGCGAGCAGCTCTTCGCGATGATCGGCCAGGGCTGGATGCACTCCGGCTTCACCGGCGCCGCCCGCGCGATGGGCGCCCAGGCCGCCGAGCTGACGGTGCTGCTGACCTTGATGCTGGTCGTGCCGGTCGCCGCCGTGGGGCTGCTGACCGACTTCCTGCAGGCCGGGCCGGTGCTGGCGTTCGAGAAGGTCAAGCCCAATTTCGAGCACCTGAACCCGGTCGAAGGCATCAAGCGCATGTTCACGATGGACAACCTGATCGAGGTGCTGAAGGCCGTCGTCAAGGCCGCGGCGCTGTTCGCGATCGGCTGGCTGATCGTGCGCAGCACGCTGCCCGACTTCATCGAGCTGGCCCGCTCGCCCGACCTGACCGGCGGCTCCGTCGGCAGCATGTACTGGAACCTGACCGTCAAGATGCTCGCCTGGCCGATCGGCGTGTTCGCGCTGATCTCGCTGCTCGACTATGCGTGGCAGAAGTACTCGTTCACGAAGAAGATGCGCATGAGCATGCGCGACATCAAGCAGGAAGCCAAGGAGAGCGAGGGCGATCCGCACGTGAAGGGCCAGCGCCGCCAGATGCAGCAGGAATGGTCGCAGCGCAATGCCCAGCAGGCCGCCCGCAACGCCAACGTGCTGGTCGTGAACCCGACCCACGTGGCGATCGCGATCGACTACGATCGTGAGACCAGCCCGGTGCCGACGATCGCCGCCAAGGGCGAGGACGACAATGCGCTGGCGATGCGCGAAGCCGCCGAGGAGGCCGGCGTGCCGATCGTGCGCAACGTGCCGCTGGCCCGCGACCTGCTGGCCCGCGCCGAGATCGGCGAGATCGTCCCGTCGGACCTGTTCGACATCATCGCCGAGGTGATCCTGTGGGCCGGCGAGGTGCGCCAGCAGGTCGAGGCCCAGCGCACCAACGACCTCGGCGCGCTCAAACGCCGCCGCGCCAAGCCCCCCGGCGAAGACCTGACCCGCTACCCCGACACGCCATGGAATCGTTCGCCCTGAATTTCGCCAGCATGCTGCTGGCACTGGCCTGCGTGATCGCGCTCGCCTGGTTCGCGCTGCGCCTGCTGCGCGATCGCCTGCAGCCCGGCGCCCGGCCCGGCCAGCCCGGCAACCCCGACACCCTGCGCTTCATCCGCGCGCTGCCGGTCGGCACCAAGGAACGCGTCGTCATCATCGAGCACCGCGGCGAACGCTGGATGCTCGGCGTCACCGCCGGCGGCATCAGCACGATCGCCCACTGGCCGCAGTCGTCGCAGCCGCCGCAGACCGCGCTGCCGGTTGGCGCCGAGGGTGGCGGCCCCCGGCCCA
>DAISWF010000295.1:0-7016 GCA_036826495.1 Burkholderiaceae bacterium | reverse complement strand
ATCGAGGTACACGCAGTGCGCGAGCCGCTCGCGCAACCGGTCGGCGACGCCGGTGATCACGTTGCCGCCGTAGCTGTGGCCCACCAGCACCACCCGCTCCAGATCCTCGACCTCGATCAGGCCGACGATGTCCTGCACATGAGTGGCCAGCGAAACGTCGGCGGCGAGCAGGTGCCTGCGGTCGGCCAGGCCGGTCAGCGACGGCGCGAACACCCGGCAGCCGGCCGCCGTGAGCCCGGCCGCCACGTCGCGCCAGCACCAGCCGCCGTGCCAGGCGCCATGCACCAGCACATACGGATTCAGACCGCCGCCTCGCCGGTTTCGCCGGTGCGGATGCGGATCACCTCCTCGACCGCGGTGACGAAGATCTTGCCGTCGCCGATGCGCCCGGTGCGCGCGGCGCGCACCACCGCCTCGATCGCGCTTTCGACCGTCTTGTCGGGCACCACGACCTCGATCTTGACCTTCGGCAGGAAGTCGACCACGTACTCGGCGCCGCGATAGAGCTCGGTGTGCCCCTTCTGGCGGCCGAAGCCTTTGACCTCGGTGACGGTCAGGCCGGTGATGCCGACCTCGGCGAGCGCTTCGCGCACCTCGTCGAGCTTGAAAGGCTTGATGATCGCAGTGATGCGCTTCATGGACATTCCTGAATCAAAGGAGGAGCGGCGGCATCAGCATACCCGGCAGCGGGGTCTTGGTGCGCGCTGCAGGTATGCTTGGGTAAAGCTGCGCGCCGCCGGACCGACCCATCGTTCGCCCCATGAGACCGAAGCCCCCGCCCGATACAACCGTTGATGGTCATTATCGCATGCGGGTCGTCGACGACCTGGGCACGCTCGACGGGGCTCGCTGGAACCGGCTGGCGCAGGATGGCGAGGTGCTGCAGCCGTTCCTGCGCCACGAGTTCCTGGTGGCGCTGGAGCGCACCGGCTGCGTCGGCCGGGGCACCGGCTGGCTGCCCCGCCATCTGGTCGCAGAGGCCGCCGACGGCACCTTGCTGGGCGCGGTGCCGCTCTACGAGAAGCACCACTCTTACGGCGAATACGTGTTCGACTGGGCCTGGGCCGATGCCTACCAGCGCCACGGCCTGGACTACTACCCGAAGCTGCTGTCGGCGATCCCGTTCACGCCGGTGGGCGGGCGCCGGCTGATCGCCTGCGACGAGCCGGTGCGCGCCGCGCTGGTCCGGGCGCTGCTGCGGCTGGCGGCGGCCGGCCGTCATTCGTCGCTGCACGTGCTGTTCCCGCGCGACGACGAACGGGTTCTGCTCGAATCGGCCGGCATGATGATCCGTCACGGCGTGCAGTTCCACTGGCGCAACGGCCAGGGCGGCGAACCCTGGCGCGACTTCGACGAGTTCCTGGCATCGCTGGCCCAGCCCAAGCGCAAGAAGATCCGCGCCGAACGGCGCAAGGTGCGGGAGGCCGGCATCACGCTGCGCCGGATCGACGGCCCCGACATCGACGAGCGGCTGTGGGCCTTTTTCACCCGCTGCTACGACACCACCTATGCCGAGCACCATTCCACGCCGTACCTGAACCGGGCGTTCTTCAGCACGCTGGGGCGGCTGATGCCGGAGAACCTGCTGATGGTGGTAGCCTCGGTCGGCGACGAGCCGATCGCCGCCAGCCTGGTGATGCACGATCGGGGCGCGATGTACGGCCGCTACTGGGGAGCGCTCGTGCGGGTGCCGTGCCTGCACTTCGAGGTCGCCTACTATCAGACGATCGAGGCGGCGATCGAGCGGCGCATTCCGTTGATCGAAGGCGGAGCGCAGGGCGAGCACAAGATGGCGCGCGGCTTCCTGCCGCACCCGACGGTGTCGGCGCACTGGCTGGCCGAACCGGTGTTCGCCCGCGCGGTCGACGACTTCCTGCAGCGCGAAGGCCGGATGATCGACGGCTATCTCGATGAACTGCGTGAGCGCCAGCCGTTTCGCGGCGGCGGCGAGGCCCTGGCCGACGAAGCGCGCTGAGCGTCAGAACTTCGGCTTGTCGACCAGCGCCGCGAAGTTCGCGATCCCCTCCAGGATCTCCTTGGCGGCCTCTTCCGGCCCGCCCCAGCCGATCACCTTGACCCACTTGCCGGGCTCCAGGTCCTTGTAGTGCTCGAAGAAGTGCTGGATCGTGTAGAGCCGCTCCGGCGCCAGATCGGACGCGCGGCGCCAGTGCTTGTAGATCGGCAGGATCTTGTCGATCGGCACCGCCAGCAGCTTGGAATCGCCGCCGGCCTCGTCCTCCATCTTCAGCACGCCCAGCGGGCGGCAGCGGATCACCGCGCCGGTGGTCACCGGATGCGGCGTGATCACCAGCACGTCGACCGGATCACCGTCGTCGGCGATCGTATGCGGCACGTAACCGTAGTTGCACGGGTAGTGCATCGCGGTCAGCATGAACCGGTCGACGAACAGCGCGCCGGTCTTCTTGTCGACCTCGTACTTGACGGGGTCGGAATTCATCGGGATCTCGATGATCACGTTGAAGTCGTTCGGGATATCGCGGCCGGAGTCGACTCGGTCGAGGTTCATGGAGTGGGCTCGTGCAGGAAAGGTGGAAGGACGCCGATCGGACGCTGACGGCGGACGCTAACGCAACGCGAGCCTGGGTACCGCGGCCGGCGCGGGTTCGGCGGGCACGGCGTTGAAGACGCGCCGCGCCGCATCGCGGAACTGCTGCGCCGCCTCTTCCTGGCGGCCGATCGCCTCGTACAGCTCGGCCAGCGCGAAATGGACCTGCGCCGGCTCCGGGCCGGCCAGCGACAGCTTGAGGAACTCCTCGGCCTTGCCCCACAGTGCCTCGTCCATGCACAGCCGGCCCAGGGTCAGCATCAGCACCGGATCGTCGCCGTACTTCTCGCGCCAGCGTTCCGCGCGCATCAGCCGTTCGCGCGCCGGAATCGTCTTCAGGGTCAGATACAGCCGCAGCAGATTCGCCGACAGCCGCTGCTGCAGCCCCTGCTCGATCAGCCGCCAGGCCTGCTCCTCGTCGCCCGCCTGGGCGAACGCCGCCGCGGCCACCTCGATGACCTCGGGCGCCTGGCGCTCATCGGACGGCAGGCTGTTCATCAGCTCGCGCAGCGGCCCGGGCTCGCGCGCGCCGCGCGCGAACAGCCCGCGGATCGCCCGCAGCTTCACGCCGCGGATCGCCGCCGGATGCAGCGCGTCGCGCTTCTCGAGCTGCCGCACCACCTGCAGCACCTTGTCCCATTCCTCGGTCTGCTCGTGCGCGCGCAGCGCCAGCCGCAGCGAGTGGATGTGCCGCGCCCCCCTGCCCCGAAGCGAATCGATCATTGCCAGCGCCTCGGCCGGCTTCTGGTCCTCGACCGCCAGCTCGGCGGCGGTCATCATGTACGCATTCTCGGTGCTCCGGTCGCCTTCGGCACTGGCCAGCCAGCGGTCGCGCCGCTCGAACTCGCGCAGCCGATGGGCGGCACGGGCGGCGATCAGCGCCGCCGGCCCGGCCAGCCCGGGGTCCTCGCGGGCCTTCTGCGCCAGCCGCTCGGCGCGGCCGAACCGGCCCTCGAAGAACGCCAGCAGGCTGTCGCGGATCGAGTCGATCGCCACGTCGCGCTGGCGGCGCGAGCGGTATTCCCGGACCCGCGTCGGCAGGTCGATCGCCTTCGACAGACCGAGCACCAGCAGGTGCACGATCAGGAACGCCACCAGCAGCAGCAGCACCGTGAAGTTGACCGAGATGTCGACCCGGTACGGCGGCCAGAACACCGCGACGTTGCCGTGATTGAAGCGCATCAGCAGCGCGATGCCCACCGCCGACGACACGATCAGCACGAACCAGATCATCCAGCGCATCGCGCGTCCCTAACGGTTGCCTTCGCGCGCGGCGCGCAGCGCGCGCACCGCGCTCATGCTCTCGGCGAGCGATGGCAGGTCATACGACACCTTGTTGTCGCCGAGCTGGCGCAGCGTCGTCACCGCATTGGCCACCGCCTTGTTGTTCCGGTCGTAGTAGGTGTTGAGCCAGTTGATCGCGCGCTGCAGGTCGCTGCGCAACACCGTGTCGTTGCGCGACAGCATCGCCAGCCGCGCGCTCAGCAACGTCAGCCGCAGGTTCTCGCGGGCGAAGTACTGCTGCGAAGGCGCCAGCAGCACCGCATCGGGCGCATCGACGCGATTGACGCGGATCAGCGCCTGCAACTCGCTCTTGAGCGCCAGCCAGCCGCGCCGGCCCGACTCGGCCAGCCGGTCCAGCGACAGCGGCGAACCCCCGTCGGACGCCGCCGGCGCGGTGCCGGTCGGCGCCTCGGCCCCCGTGGCGCCTTCCTGTGCTGCTCCCGCCCCGCCCGCGCCTTCCCGTGCCGCGGCGCTGGCCTCGTCGCCGCTGCCCGGTTGCACCGGCACGTCGGCGCCCGACAGCATCGGCAACTGATCCAGTGCGGCCGCCACGCTGTCCAGCCGCACCATCAGCGACGCGATGTCGGTCACCGGCACGGCCCGCAGCGCATCGATGTCACGCTGGATCAGACGGCGCAGGCCGGCCACCGATGCCGGCTCGGCACGCTTCAGGCTGCTGTCGGCATCCTGCAGCGCGACCAGCGCGCCCTGCACGTTGCCGCCGACCAGCAACTGCTGCGCGGCGATCGACAGGCCGTTCTCGACGTCGGCCAGCACCGTATCGAGGTTGTCCGCCGAGATGCTCTTGTAGAGCTTCTCGAGCTGTGCCTGCTGGCCCACCGCCTCGCCCAGCTTGCTCTCGAGCACCGCCTGCCGCCCGATCAGGTCGCGCACCTGATCCTGCGCCACGCGGGCCTGCTGCTCGACCTGCGCGACGCGGTTCTCGCCATCCTGCCAGCGCCGAACCGCCTCGCGAGTCACCTTCTCGGACCGCTGCCAGACCCATACGGCGGCCAGCACGGCCAGCACCGCGATCAGCAGCGCGACGATCGAGAACACCCGAACGCCGGTAAGCGAACGCCGCGTGCCGGCCAGCGCGGCGGACAGTTCCGGCTCGCGCGCCGCCGGGGCGGCGCTGCCGGCCGCGGCCGACGCCGACCCGGCACCGCCCGACGAAGACAGCGGACGGGTGCTGCCGGCGGGAGCGGCCGAAGCGGCGGCGCCCCCCGGGCCAGCCGCTTTCGCCGTGGCGTCGGGCGTGCCCTCCGGTGTTCCGGCGGCGCTGGTGGTGGTATCCGAAGCGTTCATCCGAGCGATTCTATCGCGCCGGCGAGCCGGCTCTCGCCGGGCGGAATCAGCCGCACGTCGCGCCATCGATTGTCGGTCAGCACTTCGGCGATCCGCGGATGGATCGTCAGCGCCGGCCGACCGAACAGCCAGGCCGAGTCGCGCAACGCCGCCAGCGGCTCGGACAGCCCCGCCGCCGCGTCGCTGGAGGCGAAGACGCTGGCCGCCCGCCGCCGCCCGTCCCGCCCGCCCTGTAGAGAATCGAGCACGGCCGTATCCGGCTCCAGGGCACGACTGCGGTAAGCGACCAGCACGTCGACCTCGAAACCGCGCTCGCGCAGCACGTCGATCCAGTCGCCGCGACCGGTTTCGCCGGTCACCACCAGCAGCGGCGCATCGGCGCCCGACGGCACCGGATGGCCGAAGCGCGGCAAGGCCAGCAGCGCCGCCGAATCGAACGGCGCGTGCGGCGGCACATGGATCGTCGTGACCGAGGCATCGAGCCCCCGTTCGGCCAGCGCCTCGACACTGCCGGGGCCGACGACCGCGATCTCGGCCGAGGCCGGCCATCGGACCGCCGCCGCGGCCAGCGGCTCCAGCAGCACGTCGATCGCGCTCGGCGACACGAACACCACGCAGGCCGCCCGCCGCACGTGACCTTCCAGCACCGTGACGTCGAGCGCCCCCAGCAGCGATTCGATCCGGGTGGCCGGCAGACAGGCGACCTCGTGGCCCCGCTGCCGCAGGCGCGACGCCACCGGGTCGATCCGCGGCGCCGGCTGCGTCAGCAGCACGCGCATCACGCGGCCGGTTCGAGCAGCGCCGCGGCGCCGCCGGCCAGCAGGTCGGCGGCCACCGCGTCGCCCAGGTCCAGCGCGTCGGCCAACGATTCCACCCGCCGGCTTTCGTCGACCAGCACCCGCTTGCGCCCGTCCAGGCTGAATACCCCGGCGGTGAGCCGCAGCTCGCCGCCCGCCACCGGCTCGCAGTAGGCGGCCAGCGGCATCCGGCAGCTTCCGCCCAGCGCCCGCGACACCGCCCGCTCGGCGCTGACCTGCAGCAGGGTCGGCAGGTGGACCAGCGGCGCGAGCCACCGTTCCAGATCGGGCCGGCCGGCCAGCACCTCGATGCCCAACGCGCCCTGCCCGGCGGCCGGCAGGCTGTCGGCCGGGCTCAGCATGCCGCGGATCCGCTCGGCCAGCCCCAACCGCTTCAGGCCGGCCGCGGCCAGCACGATCGCGTCGAACTCGCCGCGGTCCAGCTTCGCCAGCCGGGTGTTGACGTTGCCGCGCAGCGGCTGCACGTCCAGCGCCGGATGCGCGGCGCGGATCTGCGCCGCCCGCCGCAGGCTGGAGGTCCCGACTCGTCCGCCGGGCGGAATCTCGGCCAGCCCGCCGTAACGGGACGACACGAACGCATCGCGCGGATCCTCGCGCGCCAGGATCGCCGCCAGCGCGAAGCCGGGCGGCAGCTCCATCGGCACATCCTTCAGCGAATGCACCGCGAGATCGGCCCGCCGGTCGGCGAGCGCGTTCTCCAGCTCCTTCGTGAACAGCCCCTTGCCGCCGATCTCGTTCAGCGCCCGGTCGAGCACCCGGTCGCCCTCGGTGGTCATGCCGAGGATCTGCACGTCGCAGCCCGGATAGAGCGCGCGCAGCCGGCCCTGGACGAACTCCGCCTGCCACATGGCCAGGCGGCTTTCGCGGGAGGCGATGATCAGGCGGGCGGGGTCGGACACCGGCGACTTCCTGGGTGGGCACGGCCCCCGCCTCGCGGCGGGGCGATGGTCAGGTGACCAGGTTCTTGACGGTGGACCATTGGCGGCGGCTCACCGGAAGCCGCTCGTTGACGTCGCGCAGCACCACCTGCCAGTACGGAT
>DAISWF010000294.1:2570-7028 GCA_036826495.1 Burkholderiaceae bacterium | reverse complement strand
CTTTCTATGCTGTAGTGGGGCCGCACCGTGCAGGCCCCTCATCTCGATACGCAGTGGCCGGCGCGGCGGATTCAACTGCGCGAAGCGGGTAACCTGTCGACGCGGTGAATTCGACGTGTGAATCCACCAGAGACCCACGCGCGTACTACTCGCGACACACTTCAACCAGATGAACGCATCCGACGTCGAAACCGAACGCGCAGCCGAACTGATGCGTTTGCTGGACCGGGTCGCTCTGCGCGACGCCGCAGCGCTGAAATCGCTCTACGACCTCACCGCCTCCAAGCTCTATGGGCTCGCCCTGCGCGTGGTGAGCAACCGGGAATGGGCCGAGGACGTGCTGCAGGATGCCTATCTGACCATCTGGCGCTGCGCGGGCGACTACCGCGCAGCGCTGAGTCCGCCGATGGCTTGGATGGGCCTCATCGTGCGTAGCCGCGCGCTGGACTTCCTGCGTCGCCGCGCCGCTGAACGGATGAACCAGACGCAGGAACTGGACCAGGAGCTCGCCGACTCCCTGCCCGGCGAGGCGCCCGATCCCATGGACACGACGCAAGCCAGCGAGCAGGCGTGGGCGCTGCACCAGTGCCTGAGCCGGCTGGAGACGCGCCAGCGCGAGGTGTTGAGCCTGGCCTACCTGCGCGACCTGAGCCACGGCGAGCTGGCCGAGCGCCTGAAGCTGCCGCTGGGCACGGTGAAGACCTGGATCAGGCGGGGCCTGGAGCAGCTGCGCGGCTGCATGGCCCGGTTCGCGTGAGCCGCGTTCTTCTCATGACCGTTCTTCCCTCGACCATCGGCCACCCATGAATCTGTTGCGTCATCCGGAGCTGGTGGAGCGTCTGGCCGCGGCCTACGCGCTGGGCACGCTGCGTGGCGGCGCCAGGCGCCGCTTCGAGGCACTCGCGCGCGAGCAGGCACCGCTGCGCGCCGCCGCGCTCGTCTGGCAGGCACGGCTGTCGGCCATGGCCGAGCTGCAGCAGCCGGTGACGCCGAGTCCCGCGGTCTGGACGCGCATCGAGAACGTGCTGCGCGCCGAACGCGAGACGCAGGCCATCCGGGCCGCTGCGGCATCGCCGCGGGTGCCGGTGGGGGCCGATGGCTGGTGGCGCAACCTCGCGCTATGGCGCGGTGCCGCCCTCGCGGGCGCGGTGCTGGCCGTGCTCGTCGGGCTGCAGATGAACAGGGTCGGCAAGCAGCAGGTCGCCGCACAGGCCGAGCAGCATGCCACCGAAGTGGCGGCCCTGCGCGCCCAGATCGCTGCCACGCCGCAGATCCGCTATGTGGCGGTGCTGGCCGATGAGCGTGCCAACGCGACGATCCTGGCGACGTACGACCCCACGGCCCGGAGCATGACCTTGCAGCGCATTGGCGAATACAGGGAAGCCGCGGACAAGTCGCTGCAGCTCTGGGCACTGCCTGCCGGCGGCGCGGCGCCACGCTCCCTCGGCGTGCTCGGGCCCGACCGGGTGCTCCGGTTCGCGGCTGCCGAGGATCAGGTCAATGCGGTGCCCGCCCTCGCCGTGAGTCTGGAGCCGAGGGGCGGAGTGCCCGAGGCGACGGGGCCGACGGGGCCGGTGCTGTTCAAAGGCGCGTTGCTGCGCACCCCGCTCTGAGTGGCCTCGTCGCTTGCCGCAGCGCCCGCGCCTTGCGGGCCGCTTGCCTTTGCTTTTCGGTCCTGCGCACGCCACCTCCGACGTGGCCTTGAATCCACTGCCTGAACGCACTGCGTACCGGTGGCAGCGATCACGAGACAGTGACCGCATCCACTCAAGGAGCACTTCATGCCTTTCGACATCCGGGGCCTCGCGCCCGTGGCGCTCGCCATCGTTCTCGCCGCCGCAGCAGCATCCTCGTCCGCGCAGCCCATGGTCGGCGGGGCCCCCATGCTGCCGACCAAGGACATCATCGACAACGCCGTCAACTCCAGGGACCACACCACGCTCGTCGCTGCCGTGAAGGCTGCCGGCCTGGTCGATACGCTCAAGGGGCCGGGACCGTTCACGGTATTCGCACCGACCAATGCTGCCTTCGGCGCATTGCCGGCCGGTACGGTGGACACGCTGCTCAAGCCCGAGAACAAGGCCATGCTGAGCGGCGTGCTGACCTATCACGTGGTCCCGGGCAAATGGGATGCCGCGGCCATTTCCAGGATGATCGCCGATGGCAAGGGCATGGCCTCCATCAAGACCGTGGCCGGCGGCACGCTGGTGGCCAGGTCGGCCGGAGGGAAGATGACCCTCACCGATGAGAAGGGCGGGACTGCCGATGTGACGATCGCCGATGTCTACCAATCGAACGGCGTCATTCACGTGGTGGACAGAGTGCTGATGCCGAAGTAGCACACGCCACCCCAGCCGTTGCGGCTGTCAGATTGCCGTACTATCCGGTGCCGGTCAGTCTGGCAGCCCACCGTCCCACCTGCACGCTGAATTCCGATTCTTCGATAGATCCATGAAAATAGGGAATTCATGAAGCTCGCTACCTGGAACGTCAACTCGTTGAAGATCCGCCTGCCGCATGTGCTGGACTGGCTGGCCGGCACGCCGGTCGACGTGCTGTGCATCCAGGAGACCAAGCTCACCGATGACAAGTTCCCGGCGGCGGCGCTGGAGCAGGCGGGCTACGGCAGCGTGTTCGCCGGGCAGCCGACCTACAACGGCGTCGCGGTGCTGACCCGCACCGGCAGCGTCGGCGCGGCCGAGCTGATCTCGGTCGGCAATCCGCATTTCGACGATCCGCAGAAGCGCCTGCTGGCGGTCCGGGTCGGCGGGCTGATCGTGGTCTGCGCGTACTTCCCGAACGGCCAGTCGCTGGAGTCGGAGAAGTTCGTCTACAAGCTGGCGTGGATCGATTCGCTGAACCGCTGGCTGCAGGAGCTGCGCGCCGACGGCACGCCACTGGTGCTGGCCGGCGACTTCAACATCGCGCCCGAGGATCGCGACGTGCACGACCCCGCACTGTGGGCGGGCCAGCTCCATTGCTCGCCGCCGGAGCGCGAACGTTTCCGCGCGCTGGTGGACTCCGGCCTCGTCGATACGTTCCGGCTGTTCGAACAGCCGCCCAAGCTCTTTAGCTGGTGGGACTACCGGCAGCTCGCGTTCCGTCGCAACGCCGGCCTGCGCATCGATCACATCCTGGTCGACGCGAGCCTGCGGCCGCGGGTGCGGGCCTGCACGATCGACAAGCTGCCGCGCAGGCGCGAGCAGCCGTCCGATCATGCGCCGGTCGTCGTCGAGATGTCAGACGGGGATGCCTGAGCGGACATGGCGGATGCGCAGGGCCGTCGCATCGGCGGTAACGAGCGCCACGCCAGCGCTCAGCCCTGATTGAATCGCGCCGGCCGTTTCTGCAGGAACGCCGACACGCCCTCCTTCGCATCGGCGCTGGTCATGCAGCGGCGCACCGCCTCGTCCTCGACCGCCAGGCCGGCCGCGGTGACGCCGGCCGCCGCGGCCTGCACGCAGCGCCGGATCTCGTCGACCGCGAGGTTGCTGTAGCCGTTGACCTGGGTCAGCAGCGCGCGGGCCTCGTCGAACGCCGCCTGCGCATCGGCGGCGATGCGGCTGATCAGCCCGGCCGCCAGCGCCTGCTGCGCATCGAGCGTGCGGCCGGTCAGCATCAGGTCCAGCGCCAGCGCCGGCCCGACCACCGGCGGCAGGAACTGGGTGCCGCCATAGGCCGGCAGCACCCCCAGCTTGATCTCCGGCAGGCCGAAGGTGGCGTGCGCGGCGGCGACGCGGAACGTGCAGGCCAGCGCCAGCTCCAGCCCGCCGCCCAGCGCCAGGCCGTTGATCGCCGCCACCGACACGAAGCGCGCCTGCTGGATCCGGAAGAACAGCTCGCGGGCGCGCCGGCTCTTGGCCAGCATCGCCTGGTCCGGCATCGACTGCATCTCGGCCAGATCGGTGCCGGCGCAGAACGCCCGTTCGCCTTCGGCGGTGACGATCAGGCCCCGGCCGCCCGCCGCCTCCAGCTCGTCGACACAGTGCTCCAGTCCGGCCAGCACCGGCATCGTGATCGCGTTGAGCCGGCGCGGGCGGGTGATGCGGAACACCGCGATGCCCGACGAGCGATCGAGCTCGTAGTGGCGCTCGCCAGCGGATGCATCGGCTCCCGCGGTAGACTGGCTGCCGGTTGGGGCGGATTCTCGATCCATCGGGGCGGGCCTCCGGGTTGCTTGCGTCGATGACCGGCAGTTTAGCCCCGCGGCAGGCCGGCCCGTTGCGGCCGTGAGTCGCCAACTTCGATAACCCGCAGGCCGGATGTGATCCGGGCAAGGAGTGAGTCATGAGTCAGTACCGCATCGGTGTCGTCGTCGGCAGTCTTCGCCGGGAATCGTTCAACCGCAGGCTCGCGCAAGCGCTGACGACGATGGCCCCCGAGAAGCTGTCGATGCGGATCCTGCAGATCGGCGACCTGCCGCTGTACAACCAGGACGACGACAGCCATCCCGCCGAT
>DAISWF010000294.1:0-2448 GCA_036826495.1 Burkholderiaceae bacterium | reverse complement strand
CCCGCCGATACCGTCGTCAGGCTCAAGCGCGAGATCAGCGAGTGCGACGGCATCATCTTCGTGACCCCCGAGTACAACCGCTCGATGCCCGGCGTGCTGAAGAATGCGCTGGACCATGCGTCGCGCCCGTACGGCCAGAGCGCCTGGGCCGGCAAGCCTGCCGGCGTGGTCGGCGCATCGGTGGGCGCGCCGGGCACCTCGATGGCCCAGCAGCACCTGCGCAACGTGCTGGCCTATCTCGACATGCCGACGATGGGGCAGCCGGAGATCTTTCTGCAGGTCAAGGACGGCACCTTCGACGCCTCGGGCAAGCCCGAGGCGAGCCTGGCGAAGCTGCTGCAGGGCTGGCTCGACCGCTATCTGAAGTGGGTCGGGCAGCATGTGACGGCGCGCTGACCGAACCCGGGCGGCAGGCAGCGGGTCCACTGCGGAACGCCGCAGACGATCCCGTCAGCCGCCCAGCATCAGATCGAGGTTCTGCACCGCCGCACCGGCCGCCCCCTTGCCGAGATTGTCGAACACCGCGGCCAGCAGCACCTGCCGGTGGGCCGGGTTCTCGAACACCGCGAGCCGCAGGTCGTCGGTGCCATTGAGCGCCTGCGGGTCGAGCGTACCGCCGAGAGCGCCTTCACGATCCGCGCCCTGGTCGCCCGCCTCGACCCGGACCCGCGGCGCGTCCCGGTAGAAGGCGCGCAGGCATTCCCGCATCCGCGCACCGCTGCTGCCGGCCGGCAGGTGCCCGGCGTGCAGCGGGATCGTCAGCACGATGCCCTGGCGGAATGCGCCGTAAGCCGGTACGAACAACGGCCGCTCGCGCAGGCGCGCATGATGCTGGATCTCGGGCACATGCTTGTGGTCCAGCGTCAGTGCATACACCTGGAATGCGGGTGCGCCAGCCGCCCTCCCCTCGTACAGCTCCACCCCGACCCGCCCGCGCCCCGAATATCCGGACACCGCATGGATGCTCGCCGCGAGCCCGGCCGGCAGCAGTCCCGCCTCGATCAGCGGACGCAACAGCGCGATCGCGCCGGTCGGATAGCAGCCGGGATTCGTGACGCGACGGCTGGCGGCGATCCGCGCGGCCTGGCCCTCTGCCATTTCCGGAAATCCGTAGGTCCACCGCGGGTCGATGCGATGGGCGGAACTGGCGTCGATCAGCCTGACCGCCGGATTCGTCACCATCGCGACGGCCTCGCGGGCGGCTGAATCGGGCAGGCACAGGAGCGCGATGTCGCAGCCGTTCAGCGCATCGGCGCGCGCCCGCGGATCCTTGCGCCGGTCCGCCGGCAGGGTCGTCAGCGAGAGGTCGTCGCGGCCGGCCAGCCGGGCCTGGATCTGCAGGCCTGTGGTGCCCTGGTCGCCGTCTATGAATACCCGGGGTTTCATCGGTCGGTCCGTAAGATTGAAGAGTGAGGAGCGATTCTCGGTCCCGCCACCCTCATTGGAAAAGTTGAATTACATGAAGCTAGAATTCAGCTTTCCTGAAGCCAACCCGTACCCCGATGCGCGCCCTCAGCCTCGACCGCCTGCGCACGCTGGTCACGATCGCCGATCTAGGCTCGTTCGCGGCCGCCGCGCGGGCGCTGCATCTGGCGCCGCCGACGGTGAGCCTGCACGTGGCCGAGCTGGAATCGCGGATCGGCGCGCCGCTGCTGATCCGCGGCCGCGGGCCGGTCGTGGCCTCGGGCATCGGCGAGGCGGTTGTCGGGGGTGCGCGGGGGGGGCTGGGCGATGCGGAAGGTACGGTCGAAGAGGGGGGGGGGCGGGGGGCCGGGGAGGAAGGAGGGGGGGGGCTGGCCGCCTCGACCGGCGCGCTCGCCCACCTGCTGCCGCAGGCGCTGGAGGTGCTGGGCCGCGACCACCCCGGCATCGACGTGCAGGTATCGGTGCTGACCTCGCAGGACGCGTTGTCGCGGCTGGCCGCCGGCACGCTGGACATCGGGCTGGTCGCGCTGCCGCAGCCCGCTCAGGCCGGGCTGCGCGTGCTCCCCTGGCGGCGCGACCCGGTGATGGCGCTGGCGCCGGCGCACTGGCGGCGGCCGCGCCGGGCCACGCCGGCCTGGCTCGCCGCCCAGCCGCTGATCCTCAACGACAGCAGCACCCGCCTGTCGCGGGTCACGATGGAATGGTTCGCCGCCGCCGGCGAGCATCCGCGCGCTCGCATCGAGCTGAACTTCAACGATGCGATCAGGAGCCTGGTCGCCGCCGGCTACGGCGCGACCCTGCTGCCGCAGGAAGCGGACGCGCCGGTCACCGATCCGCGGATCGCGGTGATGCCGCTGCGGCCGCTGCTGTGGCGGCCGCTGGGCATCGCGCATCGGCAGGGCCTGCCGGATGCACCCACCCGCACCGTGCTGGAGGTGCTGGCGTCGTTCCGGCAGGCTGGGCGCCCCAGGAGTCTGTCGGGGTTGAAACCTGCCCGCGCCGGTGCCTGCCAGGCCCCCAGAC
>DAISWF010000293.1:0-7035 GCA_036826495.1 Burkholderiaceae bacterium | reverse complement strand
ACCGGCAGCCGCTCGGTGATGTCGCGCAGCACCACCTGCCAGTACGGATCGCCGCTTTCCTGCTCGCCGGTGGGCGTGACGCGCTCGAAACCGGCGATCGACGGCCGGGCGACCAGCGCGTTGCGATGGATGCGCACGAAGCGGTCCATGAACTCGTCTTCCAGCGACGTCAGCGACTCCTCGATCAGGTATTCGCGTTCGCGGGTGCGCACGGTGATGTACTTCAGCTCGGCCTTCAGGTAGACCACCTGCTCCAGCGGCACCAGGATCACGCGGCCGCGCTCGTGCACCGACAGGTGGCGGCGGCGGGTGTTGGTGGCCTTGGCGAGCTGGTCGATCGCCTCGATGTGCTCGGCCGGCAGCCGGGTCAGCGCGCGCTTGAGCGCATCGTGCAGCCGCTGCGCCCGCACCGGCTTCAGCAGATAGTCGATCGCGCGGACCTCGAAGGCCTCGACCGCGAATTCGTCGAACGCCGTGACGAAGATGACCAGCGGCATCGGCTTGGGCGCCTCGCCGGTGGACGAGCGCACCGAGATGTGACGCGCCAGTTCGATGCCGGTCATGCCCGGCATCTGCACGTCCAGCAGCACGATCTGCGGGTTGCTGACCTCGATCTGCGACAGCGCCTCGGGAGCGTTGGCGGCCTCCCCGACGATGCGGTGAGGAAACTCCGGTGCCAGGTCTGCCAGCAGCTCGCGCAGACGCGAACGGGCAACCGGCTCGTCATCAACGATCAGGATTGAAATGGCGTCTGGCATCTCGGCGTCGCTTCTCTTTTCGGTATGGGAATTCGAGGAACAGTTTGAACTGCGAGGATTCTTCCGTCGTGCGCAGTTCCGCTTCCATATCGTACAGCAGCATCAGGCGCTCGCGGATGTTGGACAAAGCCATCTGGTTGCCCGGCCGGACCGGTGCCTGCTCGGCCCGCGGATTGACGATCTCGACCCGCACCCGGTCCCCGGGACGGGTGATCGTGACGGCGATCTCGCCCGGCTCGGTGCGCGGCTCGATGCCGTGATGCACCGAATTCTCGATCAGCGGCTGCAGCAGCAGCGACGGCAGCAGCGCATCGCCCGGCATGTCGTCCAGCTCCCAGCGCACCCGCAGCCGGTCGCCCAGCCGCAACTGCTCGATCGCCAGGTACTGCTGGCAGACCACCACCTCCTCGTCCAGCGGCACCAGCTCACGGGTATCGCGCATGAACACCCGGAACAGATCCGCCAGGTTCTCGAGCGTCCGCTCGGCCCCGCGCGGATCGCCGCGCATCAGCCCCAGCACGGTGTTCAGGCTGTTGAACAGGAAGTGCGGACGGATCCGCGCCTGCAGCGCCTGCAGCCGCGCCTCCGACAGCGACGGCGAATAGGCCCGGGCCCGCAGCCGCAGCACCTCGACGACCGCGAAAGCCACCACCGCCGTCATGATCCCGCGGATCAGCGCCCAGTACGCCACCGACCCGGCGTAGCCGTCGCCCAGCACCATCGTCGAGCCGAACAGCGACACCGTGACGGCCACCAGTGTGGGCACACCGATCGCCACCAGCCACTGCATCGGCACCTTCAGGCCGTTGACGGTCTTGCGCAGCAGGCACAGCAGCACCATCGACGCCAGCGCGATGGGCTCCAGCAGCACCGCCATGTCGACGAACCGCTTGAGCCCGTCGGTCAGCCCCCCGGACAGGCCGAACGCCAGCACCAGCGCGGCGATGTTCAGCGGCAGCAGGATGCGCAGCGCGATGCCCAGATTGCAGCAGTCGGGCAGGATCGGCGTCTTGGCGCCGTCGGAAACCCGACGGCGACGCGCGGCCTCGGCGTCCGCCGGTGCCGGAGAAGGAGGCGGATCGGCCGACATCGAGGTTGCCTTCGCAGGGCCACCGGCCGCCTTGTCCGCGTCGGCCGGCTCCGCGACCGGCGCTGCCGCTGGCTGGGTGTTGTTCATCTTATAATCCGGCGCTCCGCACGGAGCGTCAGCCTGACCGCCGCCGCCTGTCGCACCTGTTGCATCAGGCATTCCGCCAGGCATTCCCGCTGCCAAATACCGCGGTCAGCCGCTGGTCATCGGTCGATTATGACAGATCAATTTGCCAAAAAGTCGCACGCCTGGTCGGCCCGCTTCTCCGAGCCGATGTCGGAGTTGGTGAAACGCTACACCGCATCGGTGTCGTTCGATCAGCGGCTGGCCGCCTACGACATCCAGGGATCGCTGGCGCACGCCGACATGCTGAACGCGGTCGGGCTGCTGAGCGACCAGGACCTGGCCGACATCCGCACCGGCATGGCGCGCATCGGCGCCGAGATCGAGCGCGGCGAATTCCAGTGGTCGGTCGACCTGGAGGACGTGCACCTGAACATCGAGCGGCGGCTGACCGAGCTGGTCGGCGATGCCGGCAAGCGGCTGCATACCGCGCGCTCGCGCAACGATCAGGTGGCCACCGACATCCGGCTGTGGCTGCGGGCCGGCCTCGACGAGCTGGCCGGGCTGCTGCGCCTGCTGCAACGCTCGCTGCTGGACGTCGCCGAACGCCATGCCGCCACGATCATGCCCGGCTTCACCCACCTGCAGGTCGCCCAGCCGGTCACCTTCGGCCACCATCTGCTGGCCTACGTCGAGATGTTCGAGCGGGACGGCGGCCGCCTGTCCGACTGCCGGCGGCGGATCAACCGGTTGCCGCTGGGTGCGGCCGCGCTGGCCGGCACCAGCTATCCGATCGACCGCGAACGGGTGGCCCGGGCGCTGGGCTTCGACGGGGTCTGCGAGAACTCGCTCGACGCAGTGTCCGATCGCGACTTCGCGATCGAGTTCTGCGCCGCCGCCAGCCTGGTGATGACCCACGTGTCGCGACTGTCCGAAGAACTGGTGCTGTGGATGTCGCCGCGGGTCGGGTTCATCGACCTGCCCGACCGCTTCTGCACCGGTTCGTCGATCATGCCGCAGAAGAAGAACCCCGATGTGCCCGAGCTCGCCCGCGGCAAGACCGGCCGCGTGGTCGGCCACCTGATGGGGCTGCTGATGCTGATGAAGGCCCAGCCGCTCGCCTACAACAAGGACAATCAGGAAGACAAGGAGCCGCTGTTCGACACGATGGACACGGTGGCCGAGACGCTGCGCATCTTTGCCGAGCTGGTGGCCGGCATCGAGGTGCGCGCCGACCGGATGCGGATGGCCGCCGCCGAGGGCTTCTCCACCGCCACCGACCTGGCCGACTACCTGGTGCGCAAGGGGCTGCCGTTCCGCGATGCCCACGAGGCGGTGGCCGGCGCCGTTCGCCATGCGGCTGCCAAAGGCTGCGACCTGGCGGAGCTGCCGCTTGCCGAGCTGACCGGCTTCTCGCCGCTGATCGCCGACGACGTTTATCAGGTCCTGACGCCGGAAGGCTCGGTGGCCGCCCGCAACCATATCGGCGGCACCGCGCCGGCGCAGGTGCTGGCGGCGGTGGCGCGCGCCCGGGCGCGGTTGGGCTGAGGCGATCCAGGCTGCTTGCCGCCGACCGAAGCTTAGCCGCCGACCGAAGCCCCCGGCCGCCGGGGCATGCCAGTCGAACGCCCTGATCATCGCGCACGCGAAAAAAACCCGCCGGCTTGCGGCGGGTCTATCTGGCGGAGTCTGCTTCCGGGCGGTTTAACCGCCCGGCTTCGGCCAGTCGAACGCGTTACAGCTTCTGCGCCTGCATGAAGTCGTCGAAGCCGGCCTCGCTGAAGCGGAACCACAGGTGCTGGTCGGCACGGAACTTCGCCCAGTCGTCGAACACCTTCTTCCACTTCGGGTTCTTGCCGTTCAGCTCGTTGAACACGTCGGTGGCCGCCTTGAACGACGCTTCCATCACGTCCTTCGGGAAGCGGTGCAGCTTGGCGCCCTGACCGACGAGCTGCTTGAGCGCCGCCGGATTGCGCGCGTCGTAACGAGCCTGCATCACGACGTGGGCCTGCATCGCCGCCGCCTCGACGATCGCCTTGTACTCGGGCGACAGCGACTCGTACGCCTTGGTGTTGACGAACAGCGAGAGCTGCGGACCGCCTTCCCAGAATCCGGGATAGTAGTAGTTCGGCGCAACCTTGTTCAGCCCCAGCTTCAGGTCGTCATACGGTCCCACCCACTCGGCCGCGTCGATCGTGCCCTTCTCCAGCGCCTGGTAGATCTCGCCGCCCGGGATGTTCTGCGGCACCACGCCGAGCCGCTCCAGCACCAGGCCGCCGAAGCCGCCGACGCGGAACTTCAGCCCCTTCAGGTCGTTGACCGACTTGATCTCCTTGCGGAACCAGCCGCCCATCTGCGACCCCGTGTTGCCCATCACGAAGTTGACGATGTTGTAGCTGGCATAGAACTCGCGCATCAGCTTCATGCCGTTGCCTTCGACCATCCAAGCGGTCATCTGCCGCGAGTTCATGCCGAAAGGCACCGCGCAGTCGAGCGCGAACGTCGGGTCCTTGCCGAAGAAGTAATAAGGCGCGGTGTGGGCGGCCTCGATGGTGCCCTGCTGGATCGCGTCGACCACGCCGAACGCCGGCACGATCTCGCCCGCGGCGTGCACCGAGATCTCGAATTTCCCGCCGGTGCTGTCCTTCACCGCCTTGGCGAACACCTCGGCCGCCCCGTAGATCGTGTCCAGCGCCTTGGGAAAGCTGGAGGCGAGCCGCCAGCGGACCGCCTGCTGCGCCTGCACCACGGCGGGGGCGACGCCGGCGGCCAGGATGCCGCCCATGCCGGCATGTTTGACGAATGATCGACGTTCCATCACTTGGTTGTCTCCTCGACATGACTTCGCGGGTCTGCAAACCGGGGGTATCCGGGAGCCGCGACCGCCGCATTGTATAAGGCGCGCAACGGGCCGCCCGAGACGGGTTTTCCCGTAAGGGTGGACCGCCCCCTGCCCGGATCCCTTCGTCGGCATCCGGCCCGCGATGACGTCACTCGAGCCGCAGATTCCCGGTCTTGATGATCTGACCCCACTTGGCGTTGTCACGCTGCATGTAGTCTCCGAACGCCGCGAGCGAGACTCCTTCGGACGCGGCACCCAGCTCGGCGAATTTCTCGCGAGTCGCGGGCTGCGCGAGCACGTCCGATGCCGCCTTGGCGAGCCGCGACGCAACGTCCGCCGGGATGCCCGCCGGACCGACGATGCCGTACCAGGCGGTGACCAGATAGCCCGGCAGACCCGCTTCGGCCGAAGTCGGTATCGACGGCGCCAGGGGGCTCCGGTTCTCCGTCGCGATCGCCAGCACGCGGATCTTCCCGGAGTTGATGAAAGGCAGTGCCGGGGGCATGTCGACGGACATGACGTCCACCTGCCCGGCGACCAGGTCGATGAGCGCCGGACCGGTTCCCTTGTACGGGATGTCGACCATGCTGATTCCGGCCAACTGGTTGAGCATGACGCCGGTCAGGTGATGCGTCGTGCCCGGACCGCCTGAACCATAGTTGACCTTCGAAGGATTCGCCTTGGCGTAGGCGATGAACTCCTGCAAGGTCTTCACCGGGAGATTCCCTCTCACCACCAGGACGTGCGGGATCGAGGCGACGTTGATGATGGGCGCGAAGTCCTTGGGCGCATACGCCAGCTTCTGCAGGTTGGGGCTCACGGACAGCGGGCCGGTGGACCCCAGCAGCAGCGTGTATCCGTCCGCAGGGGCACGCGCGACGTACTCCGTGCCCACCGCGCCGCCGCCGCCCGGCCGGTTCTCCACGATGACGGTCTGGCCGAGCGGGCCGGACATCTCCTGCGCCATGTACCGGGCGATGATGTCCACGGAGCCGCCGGGTGCGAACGGGACCACGATGCGGACGACCTGCCGCTTCGGAAAGTCGGCCTGCGCAAAGCCGGCGATCGGCGCATACAAGCCTAGGGCCAACAGATGACGGCGCTGGAAGTTCATGGTGAGTTCTCTTCGGTAAGACAGGACGGAGTGCGGATGCGATCAGGGGGCCGGATTCGGCACCCGCGCGCCGCCGCCATAGGCTTCGCTCACGGGCAGCCTGCTGTCGCCGAACACGTTCTTCGCGCGGTTGAACACTTTCTCGTGCCAGTGGGCGAGCTCGCGTTCGCCGAACTCCGTGCGCGCGGCGGTCTCCTCGTCATAGTTGTGATAGGTGTCGGTGCCGCGCACCAGCATCGCGGACTCGCGATGCTTGCGCTGGCGCACGCAGGTGGGCATCAGCTCCACGAGCAGGAGCACCCGGTCTTCACCCGAGGTGTTGACTCCGGAGCCGTGAATGGCATTGGCGTTGAACAATCCGATCTCACCGGCCTCGAGCGCCATGTCCACGGCCTTCGACTGGTCGAACTCCACCGAGATGAATTGCCCGCGCGCCAGAATGCTGGTCGGGTCCTCGGATTCGGTGTGGGGAAGCGTCGCGAGCTTGTGACTGCCGGGAATGATCCGCAGGCACCCGTGCTGCACGGTGCAGTCCGAAAGCGCCAGCGCGCCGATGATCATGATCGGCTCGATGGCGCCGTAGGCCGTGTCCTGGTGCCAGCCGGCCTGCACCTTGCCGTCGGAGGGCTTGATGCGGAAGGCGGTGCTGTAGCAGAGGATGTCCTCGCCGATCAGGTCCTGGTAGACGTCGAGCACCCGCGGGTGTCGCGCGATCTCGTCGACCCAGGGACAGAGCAGGTGGGCCTTCGTCTTCAGCTTCCTCGTGTGCTCCGGAAAGCGGGCGCGGCACCCGGCGAGATCGGCGGCGAATCGTTCGACCTCTTCCTGCGTCAGAACCCGCACGGGCGGCAGGGAGCCGTTCTCGTTGAAGAAGTCGACCTGCTCGACTGAAAGTACTTCAGGCATGTTGCGTCACCTCCGACTCGGCCGGCGTGAACGCGAAGCGCCGGCCGGAGGCCGGGATCACGCCGCCGCGCAAGGTGCCTGCTTCGACCTCGCCCCAGAGCACGCGCTCGCGCTCATCCAGCGGGCGGTTGTTCGGCGTGGACAGCCACAGGCGGTACAGCAGCCGCTTGCGGTGAGGCTCCTCGTGATCCTCATAGGACGTGCGGGAGTGCAGCGTCACGTGATTGTTCAGGATCTGGATGTCGCCCGGCTGCATCTCCAT
>DAISWF010000292.1:6182-7062 GCA_036826495.1 Burkholderiaceae bacterium | reverse complement strand
GCAGCGAGTAGAAGGAGCCGCTGCCCTTGCCGAGCTTCAGAGTCTGAAGGGTGCCGAAAGTGTCATGTGCCATGGGTATCGACCTCGGTTCGTGTTCGAATGGATTGTTGGGTCAGGAGGATGTGTCGGACGCGGTGGGACGTCAGGAGGACTTCTGCGGAAGTGCCGGCTCGGCGGGGGCCGGGTTCGCCGGCGCCGGCCGCTGGCGCGGCTGCCGGCCGGCCGGCGGAGCCGGTTCCGCGCGGAAGGTGCCGTCGATCATGTTCAAGGTGCCCATGCCGGGGATGATCATGTCGCCCGGCTTCTGACCGTCGCCGCAGGGCCCCACGTACCGCGCTTCGATCGCTTCCTTGTCTTCACGTTTGACTCCCGCCAGCGGCGGATCATAAGTGACGACGGTGTCGATGCGGTAGGACGTTGCAAAATCGCCGCTGGCGATCGCCTGGCTGGTCACGCGGGTCTTGCCTTCGCGGCACACCGACTCCGCCACCCAGGCCAGGCCGGCGCGCTTGAAGGCGCCCAGCGTGCACGACCCCTTGATGCCGGAGCTGCGGTCGAGGTGGCTCACCGCGACGTCTGAGCCTTCGCCCACGCAGTGGCTGGTGGCCGGCATGCCGCTGGCATGGGCGCTGGTGCTGCGCACCTCCCACAGCCCCGGCTTGCGCCGGGGGAACGCCTGATCCTCCTGTGCGCCGGCGGGCAGCGCCAGCAGCACGGCCAGCGCCGCCGCGAACGGCGCGCAGCCTCGGCAAAGGGCGGCCGCGGCGGTCACTTGCGCTGGTCGATCGGCACGAACTTCAGGTCTTCCGGGCCGATGTAGTTCGCGCTGGGCCGCACGATCTTGTTGTCGATGCGCTGCTCGATGATGTGCGCCGACCAG
>DAISWF010000292.1:0-6172 GCA_036826495.1 Burkholderiaceae bacterium | reverse complement strand
CGGCGGCAATCGGCGTTCCCCGCCGTACGCCGAGCTACTTGCGCTTCGCGAGCGGCACGAACTCGAGGTTCTCGGGGCCGGTGTAGTTGGCCGAGGGCCGGATGATCTTGCCGTCGATGCGCTGCTCGATCACGTGCGCGCACCAGCCGGAGGTGCGCGAGATGACGAACAGCGGCGTGAACATCGACGTCGGCACGTCCATCATGTGGTAGCTGACCGCCGAGAACCAGTCGAGGTTCGGGAACATCCGCTTGGCATCCCACATCACCGTCTCGAGCCGCTCGGCGATGTCGAACATCAGCATGTTGCCGGCCTGCTTGGACAGGCGGCGCGCCACTTCCTTGATCACCTTGTTGCGCGGGTCGGCGATCGTGTACACCGGGTGGCCGAAGCCGATCACCACCTCCTTGTTCTCGACGCGGCGGCGGATGTCCTTCTCCGCCTCGTCGGGCGAGTCGTAGCGCTTCTGCACCTCGAACGCCACCTCGTTGGCGCCGCCGTGCTTGGGCCCGCGCAGCGCGCCGATGCCGCCGGTGATCGCCGAGTACATGTCCGACCCGGTGCCGGCGATGACCCGGCAGGCGAACGTCGACGCGTTGTACTCGTGCTCGGCGTACAGGATCAGCGAGGTGTGCATCGCGCGCACCCACGATTCCGGCGGCGTGCGCCCGTGCAGCAGGTGCAGGAAGTGCCCGCCGATCGAATCGTCGTCGGTCTCGACGTCGATGCGCTTGCCGTTGAACGCGAAGTGGTACCAGTAGAGCAGCATCGAGCCCAGCGAGGCCATCAGCCGGTCGGCGATGTCGCGGGCACCGGGGGTGTTGTGATCGTCCTTCTCCGGCGTCTGACAGCCGAGCGCCGACACCGCGGTGCGCATCACGTCCATCGGGTGCGACGAGGCGGGCAACTGCTCCAGCACCGTCTTCACGGCCGCCGGCACGCCGCGCAGCATCTTCAGCTTGGCCTTGTAGCCGGCGAGCTGGGCACGGGTCGGCAGCTTGCCGTGCACCAGCAGGTGGGCGATCTCCTCGAACTCGCTGGTCTCGGCGAGATCGAGAATGTCATAGCCGCGATAGTGCAGGTCGTTGCCGGTGCGGCCGACGGTGCACAGCGCGGTGTTGCCGGCGGCAACGCCGGACAGCGCGACGGATTTCTTGGGTTTGGGGCCGGTGGCGGGGGCTGCGTCAGCACTCATCAGTGGTGTCCTCTGCGATGTCGGAACGGGTGTCTCGTGGTCGGTGGCGCGGCCGCGATCCGGCGTCCCGCCCGGGACGCCGGACACCGGTCAGCGGGTTTTCTTCTGCTCGGCGAACAGGCGGTCGAGCTTGTCCTCATACGCGTGGTAGTCGAGATACTTGTACAGATCGGCCCGCGTCTGCATCTGCGGGATCAGGCTCTTCTGCGTGCCTTCCTTGCGTATCGTCTGGTAGACGTTCAGCGCTGCCGCGTTCATCGCGCGGTAGGCCGAGCAGCAGTACAGCACGATGTCGACGTCCTGGGAGCCCAGCTCGCCGGTCGTGAACAGCGGCGTGTGGCCGAACTCGGTGATGTTGGCCAGGATCGGCACCTTGACGGCGCGCTTGAACTGGCCGTACATCGGCAGCTCGGTCATCGCCTCGGGGAAGATCATGTCGGCACCGGCCTCGACGTAGGCGCAGGCCCGCTCGATCGCCGAGTTGATGCCCTCGACCGCCAGCGCGTCGGTGCGCGCCATGATGACGAAGCTGTCGTCGACGCGGGCGTCGACGGCGGCCTTCACGCGGTCGACCATCTCGCCCTGGCTGACCACCTCCTTGCCGGGGCGGTGGCCGCAGCGCTTGGTGCCGACCTGGTCTTCCATGTGGACGGCAGCCACGCCGGCGCGGGCCATCGAGCGGATCGTTCGCGCGATGTTGAACGCGCCGCCCCAGCCGGTGTCGATGTCGACCAGCAGCGGCAGCGTCGTCACCTCACAGATGCGGGTCGCATCGGTCAGCACGTCTTCCATCGTGCTGATGCCCAGGTCGGGCATGCCCAGCGAGTTGGCGGCCACGCCGCCGCCTGAAAGGTACAACGCCTTGAAGCCGGTGGCCTCCGCCATCCGGGCCGTGTACGCATTGATGGCGCCGATCACCTGCAGCGGCTTCTCGGCGGCGACGGCATCGCGGAACTTCTGCCCCGGCGTCGGACGGACGGTCGTGGTCATCGTGGCCTCCTCAGCCCAGCAGGTGCTTGACGCCGTCGCGCTCTTCGTTCAGCTCCTTGAGCGTCAGGTCCATCCGTTCGCGGCTGAACTCGTCGATCTCCAGGCCCTTGATCATCGTGTACTCGCCGTTGGCGCAGGTGACCGGGAAGCCGTACATCGTGTCCTGCGGGATGCCGTACGAACCGTCGGACGGGATGCCCATCGTGACCCAGCGGCCGTTGGTGCCCAGCGCCCAGTCGCGCACATGGTCGATCGCCGCATTGGCGGCCGACGCGGCCGACGACAGCCCGCGCGCCTCGATGATCGCCGCGCCGCGCTTGCCGACGGTCGGGATGAAGGTGTCGCGGTTCCAGGCGTCGTCGTTGATCAGCGCCTTGACCGGCTGGCCGCCGACGGTGGCGAAGCGGTAGTCCGGATACATCGTCGGCGAGTGGTTGCCCCACACCACCAGCTTCTCGATGTCGCCGACCGGCTTGCCGGTCTTGGCGGCGAGCTGCGACAGCGCGCGGTTGTGGTCCAGCCGCAGCATCGCGGTGAAGTTCTTCTTCGGCAGGCCCGGCGCCGATTTCATCGCGATGTAGGCATTGGTGTTGGCCGGGTTGCCGACCACCAGCACCCTGACGTCGCGGCTGGCGGCCTCGTCGAGCGCGCGGCCCTGCACCGTGAAGATCGCGCCGTTGGCCTCGAGCAGGTCCTTGCGCTCCATTCCCTTGGAACGGGGGCGGGCGCCGACCAGCAGCGCATAGTCGGCATCCTTGAACGCCACCTTCGGATCGTCGGTGACGACCACCCCCTGCAGCAGCGGGAACGCGCAGTCCTCCAGCTCCATCACGACGCCCTTGACGGCCGGCAGCGCCGGCGTGATGTCGAGGAGCTGCAGGACGATCGGCTGATCCTTGCCGAGCATGTCGCCATTGGCGATGCGGAACAACAGGCTGTAACCGATCTGACCGGCGGCGCCGGTGACCGCGACTCGCTTGACGGGTTTGGACATTGGAGGAGCCTCTGTGGATGGTGGCAAAAGCGTGGTGGTAAAAGCGCGGTGGCAAAACAGGTGAAACCCACGATTCTACGGGGTCGCTTCTACGGGGTTGCCCGAGCCTGCCGAGTCTACGGCGCCCGCCCGGCGATGTCAAACTGTCATATGTCTTATATAAGACATGATTTTGTCGACTTTGCCCCGGAAACGTGTTTGAATCCGGCCGATGATGTCCGGCCGACTCCTTCCGCGATGAACGATGCCGCGCCCCGATCGGACGAACCGGGCACGGCGCCGGCCGCCCCCCAGTTCAGCCCGCTGTACCGGCAGATCATCGCGCTGATCACCCGCGGGCTGCAGAGCGGCGAGTGGAAGCCCGGCGAGCTGATTCCCAGCGAGAACGAGCTGGCGGCGCGCTTCGGCGTCAGCCAGGGCACGGTCCGCAAGGCGATCGACGAGCTGGCTGCCGGCAATCTGCTGGTGCGCAAGCAGGGCCGGGGCACGTTCGTCGCCACCCACAGCTCGGAGCCGGCGCAGTACCGGTTCCTGCGGCTGCGCCGCGACGACGGCGGTCCGCAAGGCGAGATGGCCAGCCGCATCCTCGAATGCCGCCGGGCGCGGGCGCCGGGCGAGATCGCGCGGGCGCTGACCTTGCGCGCCGGCGAGGCGGTGGTGCTGGTCCGCCGGGTGCTGTCGTTCGATGCGGAACCGGCGGTGCTCGACGAGATCTGGCTGCCCGGCGCCCGTTTCCGCGGGCTGACCGCCGAACGGCTGCAGTCGTACACCGGGCCGCTGTACGGTCTGTTCGAGTCGGAGTTCCAGACCCGGATGATCCGCGCCGAGGAGCGGCTGAAGGCGGTGGCCGCCGGGGCCGATGCGGCCGAGGCGCTGCGGGTGCCGGTCGGCGAGCCGCTGCTGCTGGTCGAGCGGGTCACCTGCACCTACGAGGATCAGCCGGTGGAGGTCCGCCGTGGCTTCTACGTCACACGGCATTTCCACTACTTCAACCAGATCAACTAGGAAAGCAGCCCGGATTTCGCCGCTTTCACGGTCGTTTCGCACACTCCCCGGACCGTCACAATTGGTGCGCCGCGCCACTTTCGTTCAAAATAGTCAGGTTTAGCTCGACGCGATCATCAGCCGACATGGTGTCGTCCGCGGTTGCGTCCCTCGAGGTCCGTCCATGTCCGATGTTGCCGGGAGTCAGGGCGCCAGAGCCCGCCCACAGTACCGAAACCTGAATCTTTCCCAGCTCATGCAGTATCGATTGCCGATTCCCGGCCTCGTATCGATCCTGCACCGCGTCAGCGGCGCGCTGATGTTCGTCGTCGGCATCCCGCTGATCCTGTACCTGCTGCAGCAGAGCATCACCTCCGAGATCAGCTTCCAGTCGTACCGCGAATTCGTCTCCAACTGGTTCGTCAAACTGGTGCTGCTGGCTCTGATCTGGTCCTATCTGCACCACTTCTGCGCCGGCATCCGCTTCCTGCTGCTGGACGTGCACGTGGGGGTCGAGAAGGAGAAGGCTCGGGCGTCGGCCACCGGCGTCATGGTGGTCAGCCTGATTCTGACGTTCGTTCTCGGTCTGAAGCTTTTCGGAGTGTTCTGAATGACGACTTCCCGTATCGTCGTAGGGGCCCATTACGGGCTGCGCGACTGGCTGGCGCAGCGCATCAGCGCGATCGTGCTGGCGATCTACACCGTCGTGCTGATCGTCGCGGTGCTGATGCTGCCCGAGCTGAGCTACGGCGCCTGGGCCGGGCTGTTCGCCAATTCCTGGATGAAGGTGGCCACCCTGCTGGCGCTGCTGTCGCTGATCTATCACGCCTGGGTGGGCGTGCGCGACATCTACATGGACTACCTGTCGAACACCGCGGTGCGGCTGCTCGCGCAGATCGCGACGATCGTCGCGCTGCTGGGCTACGCCTGCTGGACGGTGATCATTCTCTGGAGAGTGTGATGGCGGACGTGCTCAACGTACTGGCCAACCGCCTGCCGCGGCGCAAGTTCGACGCGGTCATCGTCGGCGCCGGCGGCGCCGGCATGCGCTGCTCGCTGCAGCTTGCCGAGGCCGGCTTCAACGTCGCGGTGCTGACCAAGGTGTTCCCGACCCGGTCGCACACGGTGGCCGCGCAGGGCGGCATCGGCGCCTCGCTCGGCAACATGAGCGAGGACAACTGGTACTGGCACATGTTCGACACCGTCAAGGGGTCGGACTACCTGGGCGACCAGGATGCGATCGAGTTCATGTGCCGCGAGGCGCCCAAGGTGGTCTACGAGCTCGAGCACTTCGGCATGCCGTTCGACCGCAACCCGGACGGCACGATCTACCAGCGGCCGTTCGGCGGCCACACCGCGAACTTCGGCGAGAAGCCGGTGCAGCGCGCCTGCGCCGCCGCCGACCGCACCGGCCATGCGCTGCTGCACACGCTGTATCAGCGCAACGTGCGGGCGCGTACCCAGTTCTTCGTCGAATGGATGGCGCTGGACCTGATCCGCGCCGCCGACGGCCGGGTGCTCGGGGTCGTCGCGCTGGAGATGGAAACCGGCGACGTGATGATCCTCGAAGCCAAGGTGACCGTGATGGCCACCGGCGGCGCCGGCCGGATCTTCGCGGCGTCGACCAACGCGTTCATCAACACCGGAGACGGGCTGGGCACCGTGGCGCGCGCCGGCATCCCGCTGCAGGACATGGAGTTCTGGCAATTCCACCCGACCGGCGTCGCCGGCGCGGGGGTGCTGATCACCGAAGGCGTGCGCGGCGAGGGCGGCATCCTGCTGAACAAGAGCGGCGAGCGTTTCATGGAACGCTATGCGCCGACCCTGAAGGACCTGGCGCCGCGCGACTTCGTGTCGCGCTCGATGGACCAGGAGATCAAGGAAGGGCGGGGCGCCGGCCCCGACGGCGACTACGTGCTGCTGAAGCTCGATCATCTGGGCGCCGAGACGATCCTGAAGCGGCTGCCGTCGATCCGCGAGATCGCGATCAAGTTCGCCAACGTCGACCC
>DAISWF010000291.1:0-7073 GCA_036826495.1 Burkholderiaceae bacterium | reverse complement strand
ATCACCGCCAACGTGCGCACGGTGCGCGCGGTGCCGCTGCGGCTGCGGCCGGCCGGCCGCCTTTCGACGAGCCCGCCGGCGGTGATCGAGGTGCGCGGCGAGGTGCTGATGTACCGGCGCGACTTCGATGCGATGAACCAGCGCCAGCGCGATGCCGGCGAACGGGAGTACGTGAATCCGCGCAACGCCGCCGCTGGCAGCCTGCGCCAGCTCGACCCGCTGATCACCGCGCAGCGCAACCTGCGCTTCTTCGCCTACGGCACCGGCGAGCTGGACGACGAGGACGAACCCGCGACCCACTCGGGGCTGCTCGACCGGCTGGCCGTGCTGGGCCTGCCGGTCAGCCCGCTGCGCCGGGTCGTCGAAGGCCCGCAGGGCCTGCTCGACTTCTACCGCGAGGTGCAGGCCAGGCGAGCCTCGCTGCCGTTCGAGATCGACGGCGTCGTCTACAAGGTCGACCGGCGCGACTGGTACGAGCTGCTGGGCTTCGTGGCCCGCGCGCCGCGCTATGCGATCGCCCACAAGTTCCCGCCGGAGGAGGCGATCACCACCTTGCGCGACATCGAGCTGCAGGTCGGCCGCACCGGCGCGCTGACGCCGGTCGCGCGGCTGGAGCCGGTGTTCGTCGGCGGCACCACGGTCAGCAACGCCACCTTGCACAACGAGGACGAGGTGCGCCGCAAGGACGTGCGGATCGGCGACCAGGTGGTGGTCAGGCGGGCCGGCGACGTGATTCCGGAAGTGGTGCGGCCGGCGCTGGAGCGGCGCCCGCCCGACGCCCGCGTGTTCGTGATGCCCGATCGCTGCCCGGTGTGCGGCTCCCACGTCGCGCGCGAGGAGGGCGAGGCGGTGTCGCGCTGCCTGGGCGGGCTCATCTGCGGCGCCCAGCGGCGCCAGGCGCTGCTGCACTTCGCGCAGCGCCGGGCGATGGACATCGAGGGGCTGGGCGACAAGCTGGTCGATCAGTTGGTGGAGCGCGGCTGGGTCGAGACACCGGCCGATCTCTACACGCTGACCGCCGAACGGCTGGCCGAGCTCGACCGGATGGGCGAGAAGTCGGCGACCAACCTCTACCAGGCGATCCAGCGATCGACCCAGGCGCCGCTCGCGCGCTTCCTGTTCGCGCTGGGCATCCGCCACGTCGGCGAGGAGGTGGCCCGCCAGCTCGCCGCCGAATACCGCAGCCTGCCGCGTCTGCTGGACGAGGACTGGCCGGCGGTGCAGGCCCGCAAGGCCGAGATCCAGAAGCGCAACACCCGCGCGCGCGGCAAGGGCGAGCCGCTTGAGCCGGTGCCGCTGGAGGGCATAGGCATCGAGATCATCGAAAGCCTGCGGCAGTTCTTCAGCGAGGAGAACAATCGCGCGGTGATCACGGCGCTGATGGCGGTCGGCGCCGGCGCCCAGGCCGAGCCGGAACCGGCCGCCGGCGACGGTCCGCTGGCGGGCTGCAGCTTCGTGCTGACCGGCACCTTGCCCACGCTGACCCGCGACGAGGCCGCCGCGATGATCCGCGCCGCCGGCGGCACCGTGACCGGCTCGGTGTCACGCAAGACCCACTACCTGGTCGCCGGCGAGGCGGCCGGCAGCAAGCTCGAACGCGCGCGCGAACTCGGCGTGCCGATTCTCGACGAACCGGCGTTGCGGGCGCTGCTGGGCACCTCCTTGCCGGCGCCCGCTTCCTGACGACAGCACTGAGCGAAAAGCCACACATGTACGCAATCATCGGCGGCAGCGGCCTGGCCCGACTGGCCGGCATCGACAACACCCGGCGCGAGATCGTGCGCACGCCGTACGGCGACCCGTCCGGGCCGCTCACGTTCGGCCGCTTCGACGGCGTCGACGTGGTGTTCCTCGCCCGCCACGGCTACGGGCACACCCTGGCACCGCACGAGATCAACTACCGCGCCAACCTGTGGGCGGTGCACCGCGCCGGCGTCGAAGGCGTGGTGTCGGTGGCCACCGTCGGCGGCATCCGCGCCGACTTCGGGCCCGGCACGCTGGTCGTGCCCGACCAGATCATCGACTACACGCACGGCCGCAAGAGCACCTTCTTCGAGGGCGCCGACCAGCCGGTGACGCACGTCGATTTCACCGAGCCGTACGACGCCACGTTGCGCCAGCGGCTGGTGATCGCGGCCGGCCGGCTGGGCGAGACGATCGCGGTCGGCGGCACCTACGGCTGCACCCAGGGGCCGCGGCTCGAAACCTCCGCCGAGATCCGCCGGATGCAGCGCGACGGCTGCGACCTGGTCGGCATGACGGCGATGCCGGAGGCGGCGCTGGCCCGCGAGCTGGAGCTGCCGTATGCGACCCTGGCGGTCGTCGTCAACCACGCCGCCGGGCTCGGCGACAGCCGGCACGAGATCTCGATCGATGCGATCAACGACGTGATGGAAGCGGCGATGGCGCGGGTGCGCGAGCTGCTCGCGCAGTTCATCAAGCCGTAGCCTGGCCGCAGCCGGGCCGCCGGCGCGGCGAGCGGCCCGGCGGGCGCGGCATCGCACCGGCGCTCGAATATTGAACCGGATCCCGGGGAAGGGCGACCCAGTCTGCGCGGAGGCCGGCGGGCGGCCCGAAACGAGCGAGGTCGACCATGATCGAGCGACTGTATCCCGGTGTCTACGTCGATGAAATCTCGTTCAGGGCGGCGCCGATCGACGGCGTGCCGACGTCGTCGATCGGCGATCTGCATGCCGCGACGAGCGCGACGCTGCCGTCCGGCTCGGCCCTCCCGTCCGCTTCGCCCGCTTCGTCCTCGTCCATCTCGTCCATCTCTTCCATCATCTCGTCCGCCCCGTCCGTCTCACAGACTGCAGCCGCCCCGCAGTGGACCGACGCCGGCCAGCACGACCCCGGCATCACGCTGACCCAGCTCTTCGCCTGGCTCGCCGATTCGTCGCTGTTCCGTAACGACCCCGTTCCCGCCGCCGCCAGGCACACCCGCGTGTCGGGAGGCAGCATCGGCGGACTGAAGATCGAGACCTCCGACGGCAGCCAGGGATCGCGCCCCGAAGCCGGCGGACCGGCGGACCCGCCGGGCGCCGGCAAGCCCGCCGTGTCGGTGTCGCCCGGTCTGGCGCTCGACCCCGGCGGAGATGACGTCGCGCATGACAACGTCAGGCTCGACGCGCACATCAGCCGATACGCAGGCTCCGAAGAAGATCCGCACTGAGCGCCGCCCGGTCGCCGGCCGGCCGACGCTGCAGCCGGGCAGCCGCATCCTCGAAGCGGCGCACCGCCTCGGCCTGCCCTCCGCACGCCGCCAACTTCAGGCCTTCAGCTCGTTCAGCAGATCGGTCTCGAGCTGGAGCTGCTGGCGCGGATTGGTCAGCGACGGCCCGTCGATCAGGAACACGTCCTCGACCCGCTCGCCCAAGGTGGTCACCCGCGCGGTGTACAGATTGATGCCGTGCTGGCTCAGCACCCGGGCGATGCCGTACAGCAGGCCGGTGCGGTCGTTCGCGGTCACCGACAGCAGATAGTGGCGGCCGCGCTCGTCGGGGCGCAGGTCGACGGTCGGCTGGATCGGGAAGAACCGCGAGCGGCGCGAGATCCGCCCGCGCACCGGCGGCGGCAGGTCGCGCCGCACCCGCAGCGTCTCCGTCAGCTCCGCCTCGACCAGCGACAGGATGTCGCGATAGCCGTGCGTCTGGGTCGGATCCACGACCAGGAAGCTGTCGAGCGCATAGCCGTGCCGGGTGGTGTGGATCCGCGCGTCGAGCACCGACAGGTTCTTGCGATCGAAGTAGCCGCAGATGCGCGCGAACAGATCCTCCTGGTCGCGCAGGTAGACCACCACCTGGAATCCTTCGCCGATCGGCGCGAGCCGCGTGCGCACGATCGGCTCCTGGGTGCTCGCATGGCTGTACAGGACCCGGGTGTGCCAGGCGATGTCCTGCGCGTCGTTGCGCAGGAAGTAGGCGATGTCCAGCTTCTGCCAGAAGGTCTGATAGCTGTCCGACGCCAGCCCGTAGAGATTCAGGATGCGCAGCGCCTCGCGCCGCCGCGCGTCGACCCGTTCGCCGGTGCCGGCGCTATGCCCGGTCAGCACCGACTTGGCCAGCCGGTACAGATCCTCGAGCAGCTTGCCCTTCCATGCATTCCATACCTTCGGGCTGGTGCCGCGGATGTCGGCCACCGTCAGCAGGTACAGCGTCGTCAGCCGTTCCTCGGTGCCCACCTGCCGGGCGAAGCGCTCGATGACCGCCGGATCGGACAGGTCCTGCTTCTGCGCGACCGACGACATCGTCAGATGATTCTCGACCAGGAACGCGACGAGCTGCGTGTCCTCGTCGGTCATGCCGTGCTGCTTGCAGAAGCGCCGCGCATCGATCGCGCCCAGCTCGGAATGGTCGCCGCCGCGTCCCTTGGCGATGTCGTGGAACAGCGCCGCCACGTACAGCAGCCACGGCTTGTCGTAGCCGGCCATGAGCTGGCTGCAGAACGGGTACTCGTGGGCATGCTCGTCCATCGTGAAGCGGCGCAGGTTGCGCACCACCATCAGGATGTGCTGGTCGACGGTGTACACATGGAACAGGTCGTGCTGCATGCGCCCGACGATGCGCCGGAACACCGGCAGATAACGGCCCAGCACCGACCACTGGTTCATCCGCCGCAGCTCGTGCGTGATGCCGCGCGGCTGCTTCAGGATCTGCATGAACAGCGCCCGGTTCGCCGGGTCGCGCCGGAAGCGCCCGTCGATGTGCATCCGCGCATGCCAGATCGCCCGCAAGGTGCGCGCGGTCATGCCCTGCAGCGACGAGTGCTGCTGCATCGTCAGGAAGGCCCGCAGGATCGCCGCGGGCTCCCGCTCGAACAGACCCGGATCGATGACGTCGAGCGCGCCGCGCCGGTTCTGGAACTCGCCGTCGATCGGCTCGGGCACCGCATCGGGTTCCTCGAACAGCGCCGCGCCCAGCTCCTGCAGCACGATGTTGTTCAACTGGGTCACCGCCTTGGCCGCCCAGAAGTAGCGCTGCATCAGTTCCTCGGACGCGCGCCGCTGGTCGTCGCCGCCCAGGCCCAGCACCTTCGCCGCCTGCGCCTGCAGGTCGAACACCAGGCGGTCCTCGCGGCGCTTCGCGCAGACGTGCAGGGTCGCCCGTATGCGCTTGAGGATCCGTTCGTTGCGCTGCAGGATGCGCGCCTCGTCTTCGGTCACCAGGCCGCGCTGCGCCAGCTCGTCCCAGGTCGACCCATAGCCGGCCGCATGGGCGACCCAGCGGATCACCTGCAGGTCGCGCAGCCCGCCGGGGCTCTCCTTGGTGTTGGGCTCCAGGCTGTACGGCGTGTCCTCGTACTTCGCATGACGCTGGCGCATCTCCAGCATCTTGGCCTGGAAGAACTCGCGCGGATTGCGGTGCCGGGCGAGCAGCGCGGCCAATGTCGTCAGCAGCGGCGTGCTGCCCGCCACCGGCCTCATCTCCAGCACGCTGGTGCAGATCGTCAGGTCGCGCCCGGCCTCCTGCACGCATTCCTCGACGCTGCGCACGCTGTGGCCGAGGTCCAGCCCGATGTCCCAGCAGTCGCCGATGAAGCGCTCGAGGCGCCGCGCCATGCGGTCGTCGGCCGGCCCGTCGGTGACGATCAGCAGATCGACATCGGAGCCCGGGAAGAGCTCGGCGCGCCCGTAGCCGCCGACCGCCGCCAGCGCCAGCTCGCCGCCGAAGCCGTGGCTGTCCCACAGGCGCCGCAAGGTCGTGTCGGTGCCCGCCGACAGCCGCGCCAGCAGCCGGTCGGGATCCCGGTTGCGCAGGAACGACTCGACCGCCGCCGCCCGCATCGCACGATGATCCTCCCGCAGCGCCGGCACCGGGGAGGAGAGCGCGACCGCCTCGTTCACGGGCCTCTCAGCCGGCCGAGCGCGGCGCCGGCCGCGGCGGCGTGCCGGCGGACTGGGTCAGGATCTCGACCCCGGTCTCGGTCACGAGCACCGTGTGCTCCCACTGGGCCGACAGGCTGTGATCCTTGGTGACGATGGTCCAGCCGTCGGCCAGCTCGCGCACCTCGCGCCGGCCGGCATTGATCATCGGCTCGACGGTGAAGATCATGCCGGGCACCAGCCGCTCGCCCATGCCGGGCCGGCCGTAGTGCAGGATCTGCGGCTCCTCGTGGAAGCGCCGCCCGATGCCGTGCCCGCAGAATTCGCGGACCACCGAGTAGCCGCTGGCCTCGGCGAGCTTTTGGATCGCATGGCCGATGTCGCCGATCGTGGCGCCCGGCCGCACCTGATCGATGCCGGCCCACATGCATTCGTAGGTGATCTCGCACAGCCGGCGGGCGGCGATCGACGGCTCGCCGACATAGAACATCCGGCTGTTGTCGCCGTGCCAGCCGTCCTTGATGACGGTCACGTCGATGTTCAGCACGTCGCCGTTCTTCAGCACCTTTTCGCCGGGGATGCCGTGACATACCTGGTGATTGACCGAAGTACAGATCGACTTCGGGAAGGGGCGGTAGCCCGGCGGGGCATAGTTCAGCGGTGCCGGCGTGGTCTGCTGGACCTCGACCATGTACTGGTGGCACAGGCGGTCGAGCTCCCCGGTGGTGATGCCGGGCTTCACATGGGGGGCGATGAAGTCCAGCACCTCGGCGCCCAGCCGGCCGGCCAGGCGCATGCCTTCGATCTCGGCGCTGTTCTTGATTACGATTGACATGCTACAATTATAGGCTTGGCTGTCAGATACTTGCACCGGGTTCCACAGAACGCTTTGAGGTGGGCCCGCAGGGTGTCCGGCAGCCAAAATCACGCGCCTTCGGGTCGTGACCGGCTCCCGTTCGATTTCGGGTGCCCGGCGCCAGCCAGCCGGCCGTCCATCGCCACCGCCTGCGGCTCATTGTCGCAGAGCAGGATGATCCGATGGCCGCCGTGCCAGGGTTCGGCAAAGGGTCTCGCGGGGAGCGCGCCGCGGCGGCACCATCCGGTTGTCCGCCCCGGCCGCAGGAGCCGGTTTCTCCCGCATCCGCTGGCGTCAGACCATAACCCTGTCAGGAGTCCTCCATGTCCGTCACCATGCGGCAGATGCTGGAAGCGGGTGTTCATTTCGGACACCAGACCCGCTTCTGGAACCCCA
>DAISWF010000290.1:0-7111 GCA_036826495.1 Burkholderiaceae bacterium | reverse complement strand
CCCCCCCCCTCCCCCCCCGCCGGGCCTTTTCCGTGCCGCCGCCCCCCCCGATGGCGCACCGCCCGTTCCCCTCACCCCCCGACCGCCTCGATTATCCACTGGTGGATCGTCTGCTCCGACGCCATCGCGCCGTCCGGCGCGCAGTCGATGCGCCGCCAGCCGAACGATGCGGCCAGATCCAGGTAGATCGCGCGCGCTCGTGCCATGCCCGCCAGATCCTTCTCATGCTCGTCGAGCACGGTGTTCGAGTAGGCGTGGGCGGCACGCGCCTCGCGCAGCCGGCGCGACACCGCATCGTCCAGGTCCAGCAGCACCGTGACGTCGGGCCGCGGCATGCCCAGCACGTCGAATTCCAGCCGCAGCAGCCAGTCGCGGAACGCCGCCACCTCGGCGGCCGGCAGCCGCGAGGCCTGGTGCGCGACGTTCGAGAACACGTAGCGGTCGCACACCACGTCGCCGCCCAGCGCCAAGGTCGAGGTGATGCGACCGTGCATCTCGTGCCGCTCGACCGCGAACAGCAGCGCGGTCAGCTTCGGGTGGACCGCCGATACCGGACCCAGCCTGCCCGACAGCAGCTCGCTGATCGTCGCGCCCAGGAACGACTCCGCATACCGCGGGAAGCTGACCAGCTCGACCCGGCGCCCGCGCGCGGCCAGCGCCTGCACCAGCAGCCGGGCCTGGGTGTTCTTGCCCGATCCGTCCACCCCCTCGATGGCCAACAGCCGGCCGCCTGTCATCGTGTATCGCCTCGCGGAACAAACCGGCAGCATAGTACGCCGGCTTCGCCGCCCCCCGGTTTGAAGGCATCATACGGTCTGCCGGGGCACCCGGCCGCCCGCCGAATTTCGTACACCGCAACCGCCATGAAACTACCTCTCGAAGACGTCACCGTGCTCGACCTCAGCCATGCGCTGGCCGGCCCCTATTGCTCGACGATGCTCGGCGACTACGGCGCCAAGGTGATCAAGATCGAGCCGCCGACCGGCGACATCGCGCGGGCCTGGGGCGTGCCGATGACCGAGCACGACACCTCGTACTTCGTGAGCCTGCACCGCAACAAGAAGGGCGTGTCGATCGACCTGAAGGCGCCGCGCGGCCGCGAGCTGTTCTTCGAGATGCTCAAGAAGGCCGACGTGGTGCTCGAGAACTACCGCACCGGCACGTTGACCAAGCTGGGCATCGACTACGAAGCCGCGAAGAAGCACAACCCGGGCATCATCTACTGCTCGGTGTCCGGCTTCGGCCAGGACGGCCCGTACCGCGACCGCGCCGCGCTCGACCTGATCCTGCAGGCCGAGAGCGGCATGATCAGCGTGACCGGCGAGCCGGGCAGCACCGGCGTGCGCTGCGGCGTGTCGATCGCCGACCTGACCGCCGGCATGAACGCGACCTTGGGCATCCTGATGGCGCTGCGCGTCAAGGACAAGACCGGCGAGGGCCAGTCGATCGACGTGTCGATGATGGAAGGCCAGATGTCGCTGCTGGGCATCATGATCGGCAACTACCTGGCCGACGGCATCCTGCCGCAGCCGATGGGCACCGCCTATTCGGCGCTGCTGCCCTACCAGACCTTCCACACGAAGACCAAGGACATCGCGCTGCCGGTCGGATCGGCGGTCGGCAGCGAGAAGCTGTGGAAGATCTTCTGCCCGGCGATCGGCCATCCGGAACTCGCCACCGACCCGCGCTACCGCACCAACGTCGACCGCATCGCCAACGCCGACAGCCTGATCGCGACCTTGCAGACGATCCTGCTGGAACGCAGCTACGAAGAATGGGAGGCGCTGATGCTGAAGAACGGCATCCCGGTCGGCGCGATCAACAACATCGACCAGCTCGTCAACCATCCGCAGGTCAAGGCCCGCGGCTCGCTGGTCGAGATGGACCATCCGCGCGCCGGCAAGGTCACGATCGTCGGCGTGCCGATGCGGCTGTCCAGGACGCCGGGCAAGATCCGCACGCCGGCGCCCAAGCTCGGCGAGCACACGGTCGAGGTGATGCGCGAGTTCATGGGCATGAGCGACGCGCGGATCGATGAGCTGCGCAAGGCCGGGGTGCTGCTCGGCTGAGCACCGCCGGCGAGCGCGCGACGCGCGGCTCGGCCGCCGCTGCGAGCTACCCCGGACCCTGCAATGACGGCCGGATCGATGCGCCCGCGCACTGCTAGTGTCCTGTTCCGAGACCATGGATCACGAAGTCCGGCGACATGCACATCCGGCCGCGCCCGCGGCGGACAGCGCCGGCGCACGCTGGCGCTTCGCGCGCCTGCTGACCGCGCCGCACCGGCTCGGCTTCTTCGCCGCCGCCGCCGCGATGGGCCTGTCGGCGCTGTGGTGGGCGGTCGCGCTGTGGGCCGGTCATGCCGGCGTCGCGCTGCCGTGGGCGGTGCCGCCGGCGGTGGCGCACGGCCTGTGTTTCGCGTTCGCGTTCATGCCGCTGTTCATCGTCGGCTTCCTGTTCACCGCGGGGCCGCGCTGGCTGGGGCTGGCGCCGGTGCCTTGCCGCAGCCTGCTGGGGCCGGTGCTGCTGATGCTGACCGGCTGGGCCCTCGCGCTGCCGGGCTTCCACCTGTGGGCCCCGCTGGCGGGCCTGGGCGTCGGGCTGGTGGCGGCGGGCTGGATCGCGATCCAGCGCCGCTGGTGGCAGATGCTGCATGCGAGCCGGGCGGCCGACCGGCTGCATCCCCGCCTCGTCGCCGCCGCCGGCGCGATCGGCGCGCTGGCGATGCTGGGCGGCGCCGCCGGCGTGGCGTTCGCGCAGGCCGACCTCGCGCGCGCGGCCGCACAGCTCGGGCTGTGGGGCTTTCTTGCGCCGACCTTCGCGACGGTGACCCATCGCGTCATCCCGTTCTTCGGCGCCAGCGCCTGGCCGGCGCTCGATGCCTGGCGCCCGCAGTGGCTGCTGGTGACGATGCTGGCGGTGCTGCTGCCCACGGCCGCCGGCGCCGTCGCCGAGACGCTGTGGTGGCCGCTGCCGGCCGCCGCGCGGCTGCTGCTGCTCGCGCTGCAGGCGCCCGCCGCGCTGCTGCTGCTGTGGTTGGCCTGGCGCTGGAGCCGGGTGCAGAGCCTGCGCATCCGCATGCTGGCGATGCTGCACGGCGGCTTCGTCTGGCTCGGCCTGGCGCTGGCGCTGGCCGCGGCGTCGCAGGCGCGCGTGCTGTGGCTCGGCGAGTCAGCGACGCTCGGCCTGGCGCCGCTGCATGCGCTGTCGATGGGCTATCTGGGCGCGACGCTGATCGCGATGGTCACGCGGGTCGTGGCCGCGCACAGCGGGCGCACGCCGGCCGCCGACGATCGCGCATGGGCGCTGTACCTGTGCGTGCAGGGCGCGGTGCTGCTGCGCGTGAGCGCGGCGCTGTGGCCCTCGGCGGCCGCGCCGCTGACCCTGTCGGCCGCCACCGCCTGGGTCGCCGGCTGCGGCGGCTGGGCGCTGCGCTACGGCAACTGGCTCGGGCGTTCGCGCGCCGACGGCAGACCCGGCTGAGCCGACGGCACGGCGGTGACCGCGCCGGCCTCGCGCACCGGCGGTTCAGCGCACCGGCAGCTTTGCGCACCGGCAGCTCTGCGCAGCGGTCGTCCGTGTACCGGCAGCTCAGCGCAACGGCAGCGTCAGCGTCGGCGCACCGGCGGTCCGCGCGCCGGTGCCCAGCTCCAGCCGCGACAATTCCAGCACCAGCGAGAACGTCGACATGCTGTCGGCGTCGCGGCGGTCGATGTAGTACCAGTGGTCCAGGTAGCGGATCGCGACGTGCGCATGCGGAGGCGGCGATCGGCCGGCGATGACGTTCACGTGGAACAGGCCCTTCAGCACCTGGCGCCAGTCGAACCGGCGGCCGCCGTCCTCGATCGTCGGCACGACGACTCCCTGCGTCAGATGCCCCTCGGGCACGTCGACCCCCTTGGACATGAAATACAGCACCTGCAGCAGCGAACGGGTCTCCAGGTCGACCCGGTCGACGCCCTGCGGCGGATAGCCGGCCGGAAACGGATCCAGACGCGCGATGTCGATATCGAACGAGTGCCGGTTGCGGACGATCCGGAACGCCTCGGTGAACGCCATCATCTCCGGTGACTGCAACGCGTCCGGATGCAGGCGCAGCACCGGCTGCAGCCGTTTGCGGACGAGGCTCCACGTCGTCCCGCCTTCATCCGGCTTGAACTCCAGTCCTTCCCTGGCGGCCGAGACGAGATGGCCCGGACGGATCGACGCAGCCGGCACCGCGCCGCCGATCCGTTCATCGCGCTCCTCGGCCGTGAACACGACCATGCCGCGATCCTGCAACGACTGCAGCGCCTCGATGCCGCTCAGAAAGCGCGCATAGTCCGGCGGACGGCGGGTGATCGGCCCGCTGGCCGTCTCGGCATTCGGCACCCAGTTCAGATTCTCCAGCCACAGCCTGAACACCGTCGAGATCGGCCAGGTGGCGCGCGCCAGATACAGCACGCCCTCCATCGTCATCGGCGTGAACAGCTTGCGGGTGAACTCGGCATCGTCCAGCGGCGTCAGCGAGACCGTCGGCCGGTCGGTCACCGCGATCTGGGCCATCGGCAGCACACGGCTGGCGGATTGCACCTGCGCCTCGTTGCCGACCACGCCGAAGAACGGCAGCAGCCCCACCGAACGCACCAGCTCGGTCTGCGCCGCGATGTTGGTGATCGCCAGGCTGCTCGGCGTATCCGCATAACGCAGCCGCACGATGTTCAGCAGCAGTTGCTGCTCCGTCGTGGTCTTGATCAGCTCGTTGTAGCGCAGCCGCTCCTCGGACAGCGGCACCGGCTGCCAGGCGCAACCGGCCAGCAGACCGATCACGAAGCCGAGGACGAGCGCCGGCGCGAAACCGCGGCCCCGCATCTGCGGCCGCGTGGACGTCGGGACGGAATCCCCGGACGCGGCGGCACCGGGCGCGGCCCGTCCATCGGGAGACTGCATCATGCAACCGCTGGTGTGCCGGGGACGATCATTGTCCCCGACTCCGATGACAGCTACGTGTCGGGGCTCAGCCGCTGCGGCGGCCCGGCTGGGCCGACGGCACGAACGCATCGGAGAAGCAGAACTGCTCGTCCAGCCCGTGCGCGATGAAATCGGGCACCGCGGCCTCGACCATCTTCACCGAGCCGCAGGCATAGACCTCGTGACCGCGCAGGTCCGGATGGTCGGCGAGCATCGCCTCGTGCACCAGGCCGCGACGCCCGGTCCAGCCGCTGTCGTCGCCGGCCGCCGACAGCACCGGCACGTAGCGGAAGTTCGGATGCTCGCGCTGCCAGCGCCACACCTCGTCCTGCAGGTACAGATCGGCCGCGGTGCGCACGCCCCAGTACAGGGTCATCGGCCGCTGCACGCCGCGCCTGAACGCGTCCTCCAGAATGCCCTTGACCGGCGCGAAGCCGGTGGCGCCGGCGACGAACAGGATCGGGCGCTCGCTGTCGTGCAGCGTGAAGCGGCCGAGCGGCCCTTCGAACTCGACCGGGTCGCCGACCTGCATGCGCTCGAACACATGGGTGGTGAAGCGCCCGCCCGGGATCAGGCGCACGTGCAGCTCGATCAGGTCGCCGGCCGTCGACGGCGCCATCGCCGGGTCGTTCGGATCGGGCGGCGCGTTGGCGAACGAGAACGCGCGCTTCGCGCCGTCGTCGAGCAGGATGTTGATGTACTGCCCGGCGACGAACGCGATGTGCTCGCCTGCGGGCAGCTCCAGGTGCAGGCGCATCAGGTCGGGCGACAGGCGCTCCATCGCCCGCACCCGCGCCTGCCAGCGGCGCGGCGCGGCGGCCGCGGCCCCGCTGCCCAGCGACGGCACGCCCTCGACCTCGAGCTCGACGTCCTCCAGCGCCACCGCGCAGCACATCAGCGCCTGGCCGCGCGCCCGCATCGCCTCGGTCAGCGCTGCCGGCTGGAACGGGCCGAGATCGACGCGGCCCTGCAGCACCGTGCAGACGCACACGCCGCAGCCGCCGGCGCGGCAGTCGTAGGGCAGCGCGACGCCGGCGCGCAGACCCGCCTCGAGCAGCGTCTCGCCGGCGCGCGCCTCCACGCGCACCGGGCCCGGATGCAAGGTCAACGGGATCGACGCGCGCGCGCCGCGCCGCGGCGGCAGCCACGGCAGCAGCAACAGCAGCGCGGTGGCACCGGCCACCAGGCCCCACATAGGACCCAGTGGCCACACGTAGAGCAGCGGGAAGATGATCAGTATCAGCCAGTCCGGCCGCAGCACCGCCGGCACCGTGTGCAGATCGGCCGGCCCCTGACTGGCCACCGGCGCGACCAGCGCCAGCACCAGCAAGGTCGCCAGCAGCGCCAGCGCGATCGGCCGCGGCGGCTGGGTGGTCGCCTTGGGCACGCGCTGCACGTGCACCCACATCAGCAGCAAGGTCACGAGCGGCACGCCGATGTGGATGAACACCAGCAGCGAGAACAGCCGGTCGCTGACGTGCTCGGGCAGGATGAAGTTGCGGATCAGCGTGCCGCCGAAACCGGGCAGCCAGTCGAGCCATTCGAAGCTGGCCTGCGTGACGAACTGCGCCAGCCGGTCCCACGGCAGCATGTAGCCGTTGGCGCCGGCGATGTAGACCAGCCACAGCAGCACCACGCCGGTGACCCACGAGAACCAGCGGAAGCCGCGCAGCCGGTCGAACGCGAAGTAGCGCAGCAGGTGGATCAGCATCGTCAGCAGCATCGCGTCGGACGCATGGCGATGCACGGTGCGCACGACGCCGCCCAGGCCGAAGACGCCATGCGTGATCGCCTGCACCGAGCGGTACGCGCCCTCGACGCTGGTATCGAAGAACGCATAGAGCACCAGCCCGGTGGCCCCCACCACCCAGAACAGGAAGAAGCTGATCGCCCCCAGGTGGTACAGCGGGTTCAGGCGATCGCCGAACGCGCGGTTGAACAGCGCCTCGGCGCGCATGAAGCCGGCGCGCAGCAGGCGTTGCAATAAACCGATCATATGCAACCGATCATGCGTTCCTGCGCATCGCGCGCAGCACGACGACGACGAACAGCAGGCCGCCGGCGATGGCCAGCAGCCCGCCCAGCCCCATCAGGCCCATGCCGGCGACCTCGCCGGTGCTGCGCAGCACCTGCTCGCTGCCGGCCACCTTGCGCTGCACGC
>DAISWF010000289.1:5561-7115 GCA_036826495.1 Burkholderiaceae bacterium | reverse complement strand
GGCGTGAGCGACCCGCGCAACGACTGGCTGCGGATCCGCGAGATCGGCGAGGACGGCGCGCTGCTGGTGAGGCCCGATCAGATCATCGCGTGGCGTACGATGGGCGCGCAGCGCGAACCCGGAGCACGGCTCGCAGCCGCGCTGCGCGCGGTGCTGCGGCAGGGCGACCGCTATGGCGCCCAGGAGGACGGCGCGCTGCTGGTCAGACCCGATCAGATCATCGCGTGGCGTACGATGGGCGCCGTGCCCGCACCTCGGGCACAGCTCGAAGCGGCGCTGCGCGCAGTGCTGCGACGCAGCCGGGAGGTCGAATGATGGTGCAGCCGAACATCGACGCGACGCATGATCCGGCGGCATCGAGCTGGGTCGAAGGTGCCGACGGTCATCCGGACTTTCCGATCCAGAATCTGCCGCTGGCACGAGCCCGCATCGGCGGTGCCGGGCACGTGGTGTGCGCGATCGGCGAGTTCGCGCTCGACCTCGGATCGCTGGCCACCGAGAAGGGGCTTGCGCCGGCGCTGGCCGCCGCGCTGGCGCCGGTGCAGGGCGCAAGCCTGCAGCCGCTGATGGCGGCGGGCCCGCGCGCCGGCCAGGCGCTGCGCTCGGCGCTGTTCGATGCGCTGCGCAGCGGCGCCGACGCGGCGCTGCGCAGCACGGTCGAGCGACACCTCGTCGCCCGCTCCGGCCTGGAGCTGCTGCTGCCGCAGCGGCCCGGCACCTTCGCGGACTTCTATTCGTCGATCCACCATGCGGTCAACGTCGGCGCGCTGGTGCGTCCCGACCGGCCGCTGATGCCCAACTACACCTGGCTGCCGGTGGGCTATCACGGGCGCACCAGCACGATCTTTCCGAGCGGCCAGGACTTCACGCGTCCGCGCGGGCAGGTCGTGCAGGGGCCGGACGACCAGATCGGCTACGCGCCGTCGGCACGGCTCGACTACGAGGCCGAGCTGGGCTTCTTCGTGGGCGCGCCGAGCCGCTGCGGCGAACCGGTCAGCGCGGCGCAGGCGCACGAGCATCTGTTCGGCGTCACGCTGTTGAACGACTGGTCGGCCCGCGACATCCAGTTCTGGGAGTACATGCCGCTCGGGCCCTTCCTCGGCAAGAGCTTCGCCACGACGATCGGTGCCTGGGTCGTCACCCGGCAGGCGCTCGAGCCGTTTCGCGTACCCCCGCCGTGGAAGCCCGACCACCGCCTGCTGCCGCATCTGGACGCGCCCGGGCAGCGTGCGCTCGGCGGCTTCGACATCAAGGTGGAGGTGCATCTGCAGACCGGGTCGATGCGCCGGCAGGGGCTGCCGCGGCACCGGCTGTCGGTCAGCACCTGCGCGACCTCCTATTGGACCGTCGGCCAGATGATCGCCCATCAGACCTCCAACGGCGCCAATCTGGAGGCCGGCGATCTGATCGGCTCGGGCACGCTGTCCGGACCGGAGGAGGTTTCACGCGGCTGCCTGCTGGAGATCACCCGCGGCGGGCAGCAGGCGGTGCAGCTGCCCGGAGGCGAGCAGCGCACGTTCCTGCAGGACGGCGACGAGATCACGCTGGTGGGCC
>DAISWF010000289.1:0-5551 GCA_036826495.1 Burkholderiaceae bacterium | reverse complement strand
ATTGCGAGGCGTTCGGCCGGGCCCGCATCGGCCTGGGCGAAGCGACCGCCCGCGTGCTGCCGGCCACCGCCACGTCCGATTGAAGGAGATCCCGATGTCCACACACGTTTCATCGCCGCCCGAGCAGCGGAGTGCGCCCACGAACCCGGGCCTGGTGCCGCGGATGCTCAATCATGCCGCCTGGGTCACGCCCGACGTCGCGGCCACCACCGATTTCTACACCCGCATCATGGGGATGGAGCTGGCCAGCACGATCTTCGACGATCACGTGCCGTCCACCGGCGACCAGTTCCCGTACTTCCACATCTTCTTCCGGATGGGCGACGGCTCCACGCTGGCGTTCTTCGAGTGCCCGGGCGTGCCTCCGCCGGCGCAGTCCAGCCATCCGGCTTACGACGTGTTCAACCACATCGCGCTGCAGGCCAGGGATCGCGACGAGGTGCTGCGCTGGCACGCCTGGCTGACATCGAACGGCATCGAGGTGATCGGCCCGGTCGACCACAAGGGCATGATCCTGTCGATCTATTTCCACGATCCGGCCGGCATCCGGCTGGAGATCACGACGCCGCTCGATGCCGACTGGAACCGCCATACCGATCAGGGCTATGCCGACCTGAAGCGCTGGCTCGACTGCAAGGAACGGGCGCAGCGCGAAGGCCGCGACGTGCCCAAGGCGCTGATCGAGATGATCCGCGAAGTCCGCAAGCGCTACGCGTGACGCCGATTCAGAATGCCGCGCGTATCCATTCGACGCGATCGCCTTCGATCGCCACCACGTCGAACCGGCAGGCCGGCCATGCGCGCTGGCCGAACACCTGCAGCAGGTAGGTCTGCGCGGCCCTGCGCAGCCGCGCCTGCTTGGTCGCCGTGATGCTGCCGGCCGCGCCGCCGAAGCCCGCGCCGCGGCGGCTGCGCACCTCGACGAACACCCATTCGTCGGCATCGCGCATCACCAGATCGATCTCGCCGACCCGCATGCCGGCGTTGCGGGTGACCGGGCGCAGGCCATGAGCCTGAAGATGATCGAGCGCGCGCGTTTCGGCCGCATGGCCCTGCTGCTGGGTCGGCGATCCGGTGGCGAACGAACGGGGTGCCGGCTGTGCCGGCGAGCCTGGGGCGTACGATCGGGATGCCGGCTTCACTGGCGAGCCGGCCGCCGCCGGACCCCGCCTGCCGCGCATCGCGCTCACCGCGGGCCGACGGCCACCGCGCTGCCGTTGCGGATCTCGGCGAGCACCGCGGTGCGTTCGACCCGCCGGTTCGCCGCCAGGTCGACGCGCAGCCAGCCGGTCACGCCATCGAGCTCGAACCGCGAGTTCTGACCGATCAGCTCGCGGCTGATGCGGAACGCATCGATGCCCAGCGCATAGAGGCGCTGGAAATCGAGATGGCCCAGCGACTTCTGCCGCGGATACGACATCACCGCGACGTGATCGGGCAGCAACTGCCAGGGCATGTCGAGCAGCCGCACGCCTTCGAGCTCGCTGGTGCCGGCCAGCGCGCCCGGCATCACGGCGTTGAGCTGCGAGGTGCCGTACACCGGCAGCTCGGGCGGGAACACGCTGCGCAGCGGCCGCAGCGCATCGACGCCGATGGCGGCGAACACCACATCGGCCTGGACCCCGCCCAGCACGCTGCGCAGCTCGGCCGCGCTCTGCGCGCCGGTGTCCAGCGGCGGCCGCGACAGGATGCCGCCGAGCTCGCGCCACGCATCGATGAACGCGCCGGTGCCGCGCCTGGCCAGCGGCGACGCATTGGTCAGCACGAGCGCCGCGAGCGCGCGCCGGTCGGGTGCGCGCTGCATGCCCTGCTCGTGGGCCACCTGCGCGATCTGCCGGCCTTCGCCTTCGATCGGCAGGCCGAACTGGATCAGGTTGTCGGGCGTGATGCGCTGGCCATCGGTCTGGTTCAGCGCCAGCACCGGCACCGACAGCGGGCCCCGATCCGACAAGGCGTCGACCCCGGCGCGCGTCAGCGGCCCGATCACCATCGCATGACGGCGCTGCGCGATCGCGCCGAGCGCCGCATCGATCTCGTCCATCGATTCCGACAGCGGGAACACCTCGAGCGACATGCCCTGACCGTCGCGGCCGAGCGCGCCGCGCAGGCCGGCCAGCACCGCCTGAGAGGCGCGCGCATAGGAGCCGGCATTCAGCTCGAGCAGCACCGCGACGCGGGTGGCACCGGTGCCGTAGACGATCCGCTGAAACGCCGGCGGCGCGGTTGTGGCAGTCTGTGCGCGCGCAAGCCCTGCCGGCAGCGCACCCAGCAGCCCTCGCAACAGCAGACGACGCAGACCCATGCTCACCGAAGAGACTCCTGCGCTGACCCCAGAACCCGATGAGCGCGAACAGCGGTCGTTCACGACGGGCGCCGGGTCATTATATGTAGTGGCCACGCCGATCGGGAATCTGTCCGACATAGGCCAAAGGGCGGCATCGGTGCTGCGCGAAGTGAAATGGGTCGCTGCCGAGGACACCCGGGTCAGCCGCGTGCTGCTCGACCATCTCGGCTGCCGCCCGCCGCTGGTCGCACTGCACCAGCACAACGAACGGGCCGCCGGCGAAGCGCTGATCCGCCGGCTGCTGGCCGGCGAGACCGGCGCGCTGATCAGCGACGCCGGCACGCCGGCGATCAGCGATCCGGGCGCACGACTGGTGGCGGCCGCCCACGAGGCCGGCGTGCGCATCATCCCGGTGCCCGGCGCCAGCGCGCCGGTGACGCTGCTGTCGGCCGCCGGCCTGGAGCCGGCGCCGTTCGTGTTCGAAGGCTTCCTGCCGCCTCGGCCGCGCGCCCGCGACCAGCGCCTGCGCTCGCTGCGCGCCCATTGCGATGCACTGGGCGCGCACCTGGTGCTGTTCGAGGCGCCGCACCGGATCGCGAAGACGTTGCAGGTGCTGGCCGATCACTACGGCCCCGACCGGCCGCTGGCGATCGGGCGCGAGCTGACCAAGCGCTTCGAGGAGGTCGTGCGCATCACCACGGGCGGCGCAGTCGCCTGGCTGCAGAGCCGACCGACCCGCTCGCGCGGCGAGTTCGTGCTCGCGGTCGGTGCGCCGGTCGCCGAGCCCGTCGCCCTCGCAGCAGGCGCAGCCGGCGCAGCAGGCGCAGCCGCCGCGGACGCCGCGGTCGCAGGGACGAGCGACCAGTACCGCGAGCGCCCGACCGGCGACGTGGCCATGGACGCGGCCGATGATGCGGCCGGCGACGAGACCGAAGACGGGACCGGTCCGGCCGGCTCGCCGGATCGCATGACGAGCGTCGCCGGCACGACTGCGCTGGTCCCGGCGCTCGCGCAGGCACTGCCCGACTCGCGAGCTCTGCTGGCGCGCCTGCTGCGCGACCTGCCGGTCAGCCGAGCGGTGAAGCTCGCGCGCGACCTGACCGGGCTGCCGCACAAGGAACTGTATTCGCTGGCGCTGGAGCTGAAGGGCGCGGCCGGCGAGGACCGGTCCGACGACTCGTGAAGGACGGATCGGTCGAGCCGGCCTGACGAACCGCGGCCGGCCGACCGTCAGGGCCGGCCGGTCGCGAACACCTGCATGTCGGTGGCGAGCCGGATGCGCTCCACCGCCGCCTGCGCCTCGGCCCGCTGCGCGAACGGGCCGGCCTGCACCTTGTAGCGGCTGCCCTCTTGGCGGATCTCGATCCGCGATGCCAGCCAGTCCAGCAGACCGGCGAGCCGCAGCCGCGCCGCTTCGGCGTTGTCACGAGACGTGAAGGCGCCGAGCTGCACGAACAGGCCGCGCGAGCTCGAGGAGGCCGGCGCCGCCGGCTCGACGGATGCTGCGGACAGGGTCACCGGCGCAGCGGCGGCGTCGCCGCCGGTCGATGCCGGCATGCCCGCGGGTGCCGGAGTGCTTGCCGGTGCCGGGGTGCTTGCCGAAGCCGGGGTGCTTGCCAAAGCCGAAATGCTTGCCGACGCCGAAATGCCCGTCGGTGCCGGGGCATCTGCCGACACGGAGGTGCTCGCCGGCGCGGACGGGCCGGCTGCCGCCGCATCGGCGGCGATGATCGATTCGATCGACAGCGTGGCCGCGCGCGACTTGTCGCGATCCGCGGCCGCGGGCCGCGCGGCGACCTGCACCGGCGCGTCATCGATGCCGTCGAACCGCGTCAGCAGCTCGACCTCGACCTCGGTGCTGCCGGCATTCACATAGCCGAGCTTCGCCGCCGCGGTGTACGACAGATCGATCAGCCGGTTGTTCAGGAACGGTCCGCGATCGTTAACGCGCACGACCACCGTGTTGCCGGTGCGCATGCTGGTGACGCGCACATAGCTGGGAATCGGCAGCGTCGGATGGGCGGCGGTCATGCCGTACATGTCGTAGACCTCGCCGCTCGACGTACGCTGCCCGTGGAACTTGCGCCCGTACCACGATGCGACCCCGCGCTCGCGATACGGCACGAGATCGTTCATCGGCACGTACTGCCGGCCGAACACCACATAAGGCCGGTTCGCACGCGACAGCAGCGGTTCGCGGCGCGGCGCTGCATCCGGAATGGCCGCCAGGTCGGCCGGCGGATTGTCGCCCGGACCATCGTCGGCATAGTAGCCGCCCTGCCGGCGGGTCGGCAGCGGGCCGCCTTCCGCGGTGCTGGCACCGGGCGCGCGGCGCGTCGGCGCGCTCGAGCAGGCCGCGAGCGTGAACAGCACGCCCAGCAGCACGCCGGCCACCAGCATGCGCGACGCACCAAGGTCATTCGACTTAACGACAGAATTCGCCGCCGACCGGCTCATCGCCTCACCCCGTCGTCATCGAGCCGCCGCCGGAACGCCAGCAGATAGTCGAGCCCATCGATGACCCGCGAGCCGTACCACGAGGTCATCTCGCCGTCGATCAGCCGGACGTCGGCGACGCCGATCGAAGGATCGGCACGCATCTGCCGGCAATGCTCGTCGGTGAACCGGTAGGGCTCGCTCGACAGCAGCACCGTGGCCGCGCGGCGTGCGTCGAAGCTCGCGAAGTCGACGACCGGATAACGGTCGCCGCTGTCCGGCGCGATCGCCTGCAGCCCGACCATCCGCAGCATCTTCGCGATGTAGGTGTCGGCCGACACCGTCATCCACGGCTTGCGCCAGATCAGATACAGCACCGGCAGCGGCGCGAACGACTGCGCCGTCACCCGCCCGATCACCTCGCGCAGCCGTGCCGAGAGCTCGGCCGCCCGCACCTCGCAACCGAACAGCCGTCCGAAGCGCTCGTACAGCTCGAAGTTGTCGGCGACCTCGATCGGATGGGTGACGACGACGTTCGGCACGAAGCGCGCGAGCGCATCGACGGTGGGCTTCTCGTTCTCGTCGACGTTGACGATCAGATGCGTGGGCGCCAGCGTCCGCACCTTGTCGATGTCGACATCCTTGGTGCCGCCGACCTTTGGCACCGCGCGCAGCGCCTCGCGCGGATGGATGCAGAAGCCGGTGCGACCGACCAGCGCAGGCAGCAGCCCCAGCTCGCAGACCAGCTCGGTCAGGCTGGGCACCAGCGACACGATGCGCAGCGGCGGGCTCACGCCACACCTGCTCGCGCCGACCGATCACCGCGGCCGC
>DAISWF010000288.1:0-7129 GCA_036826495.1 Burkholderiaceae bacterium | reverse complement strand
CGCTTCATCGCGCCGATGTACCGCACCCGCCACGACCTGAAGATCTGGGAGTGGTGGGCGCTGGCGGTGATCGCCCCCTTCGAGCCGCTGTCGGCCAAGGAGCTGGCCGAGCATTCGTCGAGCGATCCGATCAACGTCGCTCGCGCGATCCGATCGTTGACCGGCAAGGCGCTGATCAGCCGCACCGCCGCCGCGCACGACCGCCGGCGCGCGGTGCTGACATTGACCGAGGCCGGCCGCGCGGTGCATGCCGACGTCGAACGCACGGCGCTGCGGGTCGAGCAGATCCTGCGCGAGACGATGACCGATGCCGAACGGGCAACCTTCGCCCGCGCGCTGGACCTGATCGACGGCCGCATCGCCGAACGGCTGCAGCGGATGGAGTGGCGTGAGGTGGTGGACGACGGCGGGAGCGTGATGTCGAACGACGCTCGTCCACCGCGCCGCGCCGCGCGATAGGCGGCCCCGGCCGCTCCGCACCGCCCGGCGTGCGGCGCTCAGCCCGAAGGCGTCGGCCAGCCGTCGATCTTCAGGCCGCTGGTGCGTTCGGCCTCCTCGCGGGTGACCATTCTGACCGGCCGGCTGAAGGTCCACACATGACCTTCGGGGTCGCGGGCCGCATAGACGCGGTCACCATAGAACTGTTCGGCCGGCTCGCGGACGACCACCGCACCCGCGGCGCGCGCATGAGCGCAGTGGGCATCCAGGTCTCCGGACAGGTGCACATGGATCGACTGCGTGTTCTTGCCGCCGACCGTCGCCGGGCTCGCGACATGGTCGGCCCATTCCGGGCCGACGTAGATCAGGCCGGATCCACGCCCGGAGTCGCCGATCCTCATCTCCGAATGCGCGAGCTTGCCGTCCGGGTCGGTGATCACCATCACCCGCTGGAAACCGAATGCGCGCTCGAGCCAGTCGAGCGCGGCGAACGGATCGCGGTAGTAGACGCTGACGGCCACCGGAGGGCGGTCGTAGGGATCGTTCATCAGGTGAGCCTCCCGCAGAATCGGCGCAGTGCCCCCGGAGCATTGCAGGCAATCCGGGGGCCCGTCCGCGTCCGCCCCGTCAGCGGACCTTCAGCGACCTTCGGCAGACGATCAGCCGGCCATCAGCTATTGGCCCGCATCACGTAGGTGTCGTAGCTGTCCTCGGCCACCCGGAACCACTGGATCTGATCCTGGTGGAACTTGTTGTACGGCTCGTACAGCTTCTTGAACTCGGGGAACTTGTCGGACCACTCGGCGTACTGATCGAGCGCGGCCTTGCGGCATTCGTCGAGCACCGCCTTCGGGAACACCCGCAACTGGGTGCCGGAGCCCACCAGCTTCTTCAACGCTATCGGGTTGAGACTATCGTACTTGGCCATCGTCATCGCATTGGACTCGCCGCAGGCGGCGGTGAACGCCATCTGGTATTCCTTCGGAATCGAGTCCCAGGCCTTCTGGGCGACGATCATGTGGCCCATCGAGTTGCCTTCCCACCAGCCCGGGGCGTAGTAGTAGCGCGCCACCTTGTTGAAGCCGAGTTTTTCATCGTCGTGCGGCCCCACCCACTCGGCGGCATCGATGGTGCCCTTCTCCAGCGCCGGATAGATGTCGCCGCCGGCGATCTGCTGCGGAACCACGCCGAGGCGCTGCAGGATCACGCCGGCCACGCCGCCGACGCGGAACTTCAGCCCCCGCATGTCGTCCATCGACTTGATCTCCTTGCGGAACCAGCCGCCCATCTGCGTGCCGGTGTTGCCGTAGGCGATCGCCACGCAGCCGTAAGCCTTCAGGAAGTCGTTGTACATCTGCTCGCCGCCGCCGTGATACCACCAGGCGTTCTGCTGACGGTAGTTCGGACCGAACGGCAGGCAGGTGCCGAACGCGAACGCCGGGTTCTTGCCGAAGAAGTAGTACATCGCGGTCTGCGCGGACTCGATGCTTCCCTGCTGCACGGCATCGAGCACCTGCAGCCCCGGCACGATCTCGCCGGCCGCCGACGGCGTGATCCGGAACCGGCCGCCGGTGATCTCGCCGACCCTTCTCGAGATGAATTCCGCCGCGCCGTACAGCGTGTCCAGCGCCTTGGGGAAACTGGAAGCCATCCGCCAGCGCACCTCGGGCAGACTCTGCGCAATGGCGGGGGCGCTGCCGGCAGCCAGGATGCCTGCGAGGCCGCCGTGACGAACGAAGTCGCGTCGCTCCATCTGTTTCCTCCGGTTGGCGGGCGCTTCACGGGCTGTTGGGCGCCCTTTTGATTGGAGCGCCAACGTTGAACGCTCGGCTGGCGGCCGTCAAGCCCCCGGTCCCGTCAGGGTCGATCCGCCGCCCCCCGGACAAACCCGACCCCGCCGCCGTCGCGGAACCGTCATGTTCGGCCGCTAAGCTGCCCCGGCAATCCGCGAGCCGCCGCGGCCGGGCGGGCGCCGCCACGCCCGGCCGCTTCCCGATCTCCGTCCGAACGAAGGCCGACCCCCATGACCATCGCCGAACCCGACATCTTTTCCGCAGCGCAGCAGCCGGAGGCCACCGATGCTCATCATCAGCCGTCGGCCACCGCGGAACTGTCCACCGGGCCGGAGGCCGCACCGGCCGAAGCCGTCGCCGAACGGCCGCGCAAGCTGAAACGCCGCAAGCAGGAGTTCTCGCTGTCCAGCCAGGACCTGGCCCTGATCGACGTGCTGATCGCTCGCGCCCGTTCGGCGGACCACCGTGCCCGCAAGAGCGAGGTGGCGCGTGCCGGCCTCGCGCTGCTGGCGGAGCTCAACACGTCGAAGCTGGTGCGGGCGCTGCAGGCGCTGCCGCCGGTCCGTTCGCGGCGCAAGTAGCCGGCCGGGAACGGTGCAGGGGCCGCCCGGCGCGAATCGCCGGGCGAGCCCGTTTCGACTCGAGAATCGCGTTCAGCGCGGCGCCCGCATCAGCGGCTGCCCCGCGCGGATACGCTCCCCGGTCGCCACGCAGGGTGCGAACCCCGGCGGCGCGAACACGACGATCGTCGAGCCGTGCTCGAAGTGGCCGATCTCGTCGCCCTTGCGCAGCCGCTGGTCGCAGCGGATCCGGGTCGGCCCGTCGTAGCGCAGATGCAGGTGGATGTCGCTGAAGCGGAAGCGCATGCTGGCCACCAGCACCGCGGCGACCGGCACCAGCGCCACCGGATGGCCGCCGCGGGCAAGCGTCATCGACAGCACCGCGCGCTCGTTGCGGCAGAACAGCCGCTGCACGCGCGCCAGCGCGATCGGGTTGACGTTCCAGCAGTCGCCCGACAGGTAGTCGAGCCGCGTCACGGTCGCGTCGGCCGGCGCATGGAACCGGTGATACATCGCCGACGTCAGCCGCAGGGTCACATAGCAGCCGTCGCGGTACGGCCGGGCCAGCTCCGCATCGCCGAACAGCTCGACGATCGAATACTCCATCCCCTTGATCTGCAGGGCGGTCACGCCGTCGAGCGCACCGGCCGCGCCGACGATGCCGTCCGACGGGCTCGCCAGCACCTGCGGATCGGAATCGAACGGCCGCGCGCCGTCGATCAGCTCGCGAACGAAGCAGTCGTGCAGGCTGTCGAAGCGCTGCTTGCGGGCATCCGACAGGTCCAGGTCGGTGAACAGCTTCCACACGCCGATCGACAGATCGCGGATCAGCGGCTGGCGGATCCGGCTGAACCAGCCGATGAACCGGGTCAGCGCATGGCGCGGGATCCGGTTGGTCAGCAGGAAGTTCAGGTCTTCCTGCATCGCCAGCCGGCGGACGAGCTCGCGAGGATTCATGTCGCTGCAACCTGGGTCGGGTATTGATTCGGCGCAACGCCGTCACCGGCTTGCGAAGGACATCGATGAACGAGCTGATCACCCTGGGCGCGGCGGCCGCCGCGATACTGGGCGCGGGCGTGCCCCCCGCGCGCCGCCGGCTGATGCTGTCGCGCGCCAAGCATCCCTCGCTCGCCGGCCATGCCCGCATCGGCCGACGGCTCGCGCGGCTGGTGCGCGGCTACCACTACGACGAGAGCCGTTTCTTCGACAGCGACGGCGCGCCTGCCGAGGTCGCCGCCCGCCGGCGCGCCGCGATGCTGGAGCTGTCGGCGACCTTCCACGAGCGGTTCCGCAGGACGCTGGAGCTGACGCAGCGGGCCCGCCCGCTGATCTCGGATCTGCAGTTCACCGGCCGCTATCGCGTGCCGTTCCAGTACAGCCGGCTGGTGCGCAACCACCTCGGCGTCGGCGCATTCGTCGCCGCCTCCGACGGGCTGGAGCTGATCGATCTCGACGGCAACCGCCTGTACGACCTGTCGGGTTCGTACGGCGTCAACCTGTTCGGCTACGACTTCTACAAGCGCTGCATCGCCGAGGGCAGCGCACGGGTGCAGGCCCTGGGGCCGGTGCTGGGCGCCTATCATCCGGCGGTCGCCGACGTGGTCGCGCGGCTGCGCGCGATCTCCGGGCTGGACGAGGTGTCGTTCCACATGTCGGGCACCGAGGCGGTGATGCAGGCGGTGCGGCTGGCCCGCTACCACACCGGCCGCTCGCACGTGGTGCGGTTCTGCGGCGCCTATCACGGCTGGTGGGACGACGTGCAGCCCGGTGTCGGCAGTCCGCGGCCGGCCCGCGAGACCTACACGCTGCGCGACCTCGACGAACGGTCGTTGCGCGTGCTGGCCACCCGCCGCGACATCGCCTGCGTGCTGGTCAATCCGCTGCAGGCGCTGCATCCGAACCGCAGTGCGCCCGGCGACTCGACCCTGGTCGACGGATCGCGCGAAGCGGGCTTCGATCGCGCCGCCTACACCCGCTGGCTGCGGCGGCTGCGCGAGGTATGCAGCGCGCGGCGCATCGTGCTGATCTTCGACGAGGTGTTCGTCGGCTTCCGGCTCGCGCCGGGCGGGGCGCAGCAGTACTTCGGCGTCCGCGCCGACCTGGTGACCTACGGCAAGACGCTGGGCGGCGGGCTGCCGGTCGGCGTGCTGTGCGGCCGCGCCGACCTGATGAAGCGGTACCGCGACGACCGGCCGGCCGACATCTGCTTCGCCCGCGGCACGTTCAACGCCCATCCGTACGTGATCGGCGCGATGCAGGTGTTCCTCGAGCGCTGCGACGATGCGCCGGTGCGGGCGCTGTACCGCGATCTCGACGAACGCTGGGATCGGCGCGCCGCGTCGTTCAACGAACGGCTGCAGGCGGCCGGCGTGCCGCTGCGGGTCGACCACCTGTCGTCGATCTGGACCGTCAGCTATACCCGGCCCGGCCGCTACCACTGGATGCTGCAGTACTACCTGCGGGCGCACGGCATCCTGCTGAGCTGGGTGGGCACCGGGCGGATGATCTTCAGCCTCGACTGGAGCGACGAGGCGTTCGATGCGATGAGCGAACGCTTCATCGCCGCCGCCCGCGCGATGCAGGCCGACGGCTGGTGGTGGGCCGACGCGACGCTGACCCGCCAGTCGATCCGCCGCCGGCTGCTGCACGAGATGCTCGAGCAGTGGGGCCTGCCGCCCCGGTTCATGCGTCGTGGCGCGCGCGCATCGGGTCGATCAGTTGACCACGCAGAAGGTGAAACGGCGACTTCCAGTACAGCCTGATGTCGTGGAACGGGTCGGTCAGGATCTTGGTGGCCCAGGCCAGCCCGGTCCGCACGTCCTGCAGGTAGAACAGGTGCAGCGTGCGGAGCACCACGCCGGCGATGCCCAGTGCCAGCCAGGCCGCGCCCATGCTGCGCCACCAGCCCTGCGACACGATCCCGTCGGGCAGCAGCCCGAACAGCGTCGGCGACATCAGCAGACCCACCGGAATCGCCGCCCAGATCCCCATCAGCACGACCTTGCGGCGCAGGTTGTAGCCGACCTTGATCGCCTCCTTGTACTCGTGGGTCGCCTGGTTCACCTCGTCGTAGCCCTTGGGCTCGAAGAAGAAGTGGCCGATCTGGCGTGAGGTCATCGCGACCAGCCAGGCCACCAGCGCGGCGATCGCCGGGTCCTTGAACAGCAGCCCGTACGACACCAGGAAGCTGATCGCGCTGAACAGATGCAGCGACTGGTTGATGCGGCTGTGATGGTAGTAGCGGTGGTCGTCCCGGCGCTGTTCACGCAGTGTTTCGAGGAATGTGCTCAAGCTCGCTCCTTTTCTTCGCGCATCCGCAAAAGGCGGACGCCGCGGCGAGCTTATCGGCCGGGCGGTGAACCTTCGATGACAGCGCGCCGCGCCGCCCGGCGTGACGGCAGGCCTCGCCGTCGTTCAGTGCAGCTTGGGCGACTCGATGCCGGGTATCAGCAGACCGCGGCGGGCATAGGTCGGCTGCTCCAGGTGCTCGGCTCCCCAGGCGCACGCGTCGGCCCCGCGCAGCTCGATCGGATCGAGGTGGTCGCCGCGCAGATGGGGGTACTGGGCCGATGCGCTGTCCGGCGCACGGGCCGCGCGGTCACCGGGCCGGTCGGCGCCGACGCTGTCGTACAGCGCTTCGACGATGACGTTCAGGAAGCGGGAAGACGCACGCATGGCGACTCCACACGATCGGTTGGGATCGAAGGGCCTGCAAGCACCATGCCCGGGCGCCTGCGCGAAAATGACACGGTCGCGGTCAGCGGTCATCGAGGCCGGCATCGACGACCGTCGATCTGGATCGCGGGTACAGCAATTGCTCTGCGGCCTCGGCCGCCGCCAGAATGTCGACTGACGGAGGCCGCAGACCCCGTCGCCTGGCTGATCACGTCATGGAGGTGTTCCGATGCGCCCGGCCCCTGCCCGTCCGATGCGCCGAGCGGCGATGGTGTCGCTGGGCGCCGCCGCGCTGAGCGCCTGCAGCGAGATGGCCCGGCTGCCCGAATCGTCGGGCTTCGGGCCACGGCCGACGTTGCCGGAACCGGTGCGCGGCACGCTGCCGACGGTCAACATCGCGCCGGCGGTCGGCTGGACCGATGTCGGCCAGCCCACGGTGTCCGAAGGGCTGCGGGTCACGGCATTCGCCCGCGAGCTCGATCATCCGCGCTGGCTGCACGTGCTGCCCAACGGCGACGTGCTGGTCGCCGAGAGCAACGCGCCGGTGCGGCCCGGCCGCAAGGGGCTGCGCAACTGGATCATGGGCAAGGTGATGAAGCGGGCAGGCGCCGGCTCGCCGAGCGCCAACCGGCTCACGTTGCTGCGCGATCGCGACGGCGACGG
>DAISWF010000287.1:0-7177 GCA_036826495.1 Burkholderiaceae bacterium | reverse complement strand
ATCCTCGGTGAGGGCCACGTCGCGGTGGTGGAACAGGTAGGCGTAGGCCCGCTGCCCGGCCCGCCCGCGCCCTGCGGTGCGGCGCTGCCCGGCGCGCCGGCCGCCGGCGGTGCGCCGCCCGCCCCAGCGGCTCCGCCCGGCCCGGCCGCGGCCCCGCCCCCGGCCTCACCGCGCCGGCGCCGATTGCCGGCGCCGGCCTCGCGCGGACCGCGCGGCGCATCGGGCACGACGACCTCGACCTTGGCGCCCTGGCGCAGCTTGTCGGCGCCATCGGTGACCACCTGGTCGCCGGGCGCAAGCCCGCTTTCGATCGCCACGTTGTCGCCCGACACCGGCCCCAGCGCCACCGGCCGGATCGAAACGGCGCCGTCCTGCACCAGATAGACGAAGGTGCCGCGCGATCCGCGCTGGATCGCCGCCATCGGCACCAGGGTCACGTTGCGGCGCGACTCCACCCGCAGTCGCACGTTGACGAACTGGTTCGGAAACAGCGCGCCGTCCTTGTTGGCGAACAACGCCTTCAGCTTGACGGTGCCGGTGGTGGCGTCGATCTGGTTGTCGATGCTGATCAGCCGCCCGTTGGCGAGTTGCTTCACGCCGTCGCGCCCGAACAGGTCGACCTGCAGCGTCTCCTGGGCCATCAGCCGGCCCTGGATCGCCGCGATGTTGTCGGACGGCACCGAGAACACCGTGGTGATCGGCTGGGTCTCGGTGATGACGACGATGCCGTTGACATCGCTGGCGCGGATCACGTTGCCGACGTCGACCTGGCGCAGCCCCAGCAGCCCGGAGATCGGCGCGGTGATCCGCGCGTAGGCGAGCTGCAGCCGCGCGGTATCCACCGCCGCCTGGTCGGCCTGCACCGCGCCGCGATACTGCCGCACCAGCGCCTCCTGCGCATCGACCTGCTGGCGGGCGATCGAGTCCTTCGCGAGCAGGGTCCGGTAGCGCTCGACGTCGAGCTCGGCATTGGCCAGCAGCGCCTGGTCGCGCGCGAGCTGCCCGCGCGCCTGGTCGAGCTGCGCCTGGAACGGCCGCGGGTCGACCTCGGCCAGCAGGTCGCCGGCCTTCACGTACTGCCCCTCGCGGAATGCGATGCGCACGAGCTGGCCCTCGACCCGGCTGCGCACCGTGACGGTGTTGCGGGCGGTCACGGTGCCCAGCGCATTGATCACCACGTCGATGTCGCCGGCCCGCGCGAGCGCCGCCTGCACCGGGATCGCCTGGTTCGGATCGAAGGGGCCGCCGCCGCGCCGGCCGCCCGGGCCCGGGCGCCCCTGCTGCGCCTGCCCGCCGCGGCCGGCGGCGCGCTCACCGGCCCGCTCGGCGCCCGGTGAGGCCTCGATGCCCCGCCAGCGGTCCAGCCGCCCGGTGGTCCAGGCCCACCATCCGGCCGCACCGGCGATCGCCAGCACCAGCAGGCCCCAGGCCAGCAGACGCCTCATGGGCTGCGCCGGAGGAGCAGGTGGCGGATCGGACCGGCGATGGTCAGGCGCCGCCGGGGCACGCTGCCGATCGGAGCGGTCATCGGGCGTTGACGGTCACGCCGCCGGCGCCGGCTGCCACGTAGGCGCCGTCACCGAACGTCACGCTGTTCAGGTCGGCTGCGGTGCCCGACGACACCGTGGTCCAGTTCAGGCCGTCGTCGCTGAACACGACCGCGCCGGCGGCGCCCACGCCGACGAAACGGCTGCCATAGACCATGCCCTTCAGATCCGACGTGACGACCGGAGTCGGTGCCGTCCAGTTGACGCCATCACCGCTGGTGACCAGCGTGCCGCCCTGGCCGATCGCTGCGAACCGCGCGGTCGTCGTCGATGACGACGCCGCGACCGCCGACAGATCACGCGTCACCGGCGAGGCCGCCGCCGACCAGTCGATCAGGTTCGTGCTGACCCGCACCGCACCGCCAGCGCCCACCGCGACGAACAGCGAGTTGTTCCAGTTGGCGATGCCGGAGAACGTCTGGTCGACCCCGAGCGGACGGGCCACCCATGCACTGCCGTCGTAGAGAGCCATGTAGCCGTTGTCGCCGACCGTCAGGATGCCGTTGCCGTAGCCGCACAGCCCGCGCAGGGTCGCCGTGGTGCTGGTGGTCAATGCGGTCCAGGTGGCTCCGTCGGTACTGGTCAGCGCCACGCCGCCGGTACCGGCCGCGAACAGACGGGTGCTGGTGGCGTTGTAGAAGACCGCCAGCAGATCGGCGGTGGTGTTGCTGGCCTGCGGAGTCAAGGTCACCGCGTCGGGCGACGTGTACAGCGCACCGCCGTTGCCGACCGCGACGTACAAGCTGCCCGCGCGCGCGATCGCGTTGACCGTCACCGGCACCGTGGCGCCCACCGACCAAGCGGCGCCGGCGGCCCGCGGCGTGGCGAACGCCGGCGCGCTGCCCGGGCCGCCCTTGCCGCCGTCGTAACGACCATTGACGATGACCGTGTACTGAGTGCCGTTGGTCAGACCGGTGACCGCCCGCGGCGACGCGACGTTCTGCAGCGCGCGCGAGCCGGGGATCGTGGTCCAGTTGTCCAGCGTCATCGCCGCATCCGGCCCGTAGAACACCCACCAGTCGGCCGACGGATCGCCGGTCCAGGCCACCGTGAGCTGGCCGTCGCCCGGCGTCACCGTCACGTTGGTCGGAGGATCGGCCGAGCGCCCACGGTCGCCGCAACCGGCCAGCGAGACGGACAGCAGCGGCACGCACAGCGCCAGCAGCGCGGCGGACACCAGCCTGCGCGACGCGCGCCGGATGTTCGACAGCAGGCGGGAAGACGGACGGGGCAGCGGACGGGACAACGGACGCCGCAACGGGCTCATGGTGTACATCATCGATGGCTTCGGCAAACTCTCGGGCTTCCGGCGGGGGGTACCGGCGGGATACCCCCTCTGCCTGCAGGGATGCGGACGCAGCGGGGCTACATGTTACAGGGTGACGCCGCCGGGTTCCGGGCTGCGCGCCGGCCGCCGGCATGTCCCGCAACCGGGGTATCCGCAGCCGGCGGCGCCCCAGCGAACGATGCCGGCCACGTTCCTGCGAATGGGGTAAACGGTTCGGGGTCGTTACAAGAAATATCTTTACAGTGCGGCAGTTTATCGCGGGATCTGCTCGCACTTCCGCAAGTCCACAGGTATAGTGGACAACAACACCAACAACGCCGACCTGCCTGTCGATCGGCCGCTTGGAGCAAGCGCTCGGTCCGCCCCGGCCGATCAGGCATCGCAATTGCTTAGCGTCCTGGTCATGGTCAACATGATGCGAGTCACCGACACGCCGGCGCAAGGCGCCGAACCGCCGCCGCCGGTGCTGGTGTCGGCTTCAACCGCACGGGATACCAAGGCCGTCCGCCGCCAGCTCGAGGAACTCTATCCGATCATCGAGGTGTTCAGCGCGGCCGATACGCTGGCCCGTGCCGGCGAGCTGCGCCCGGCCTGCATCGTCGTCGTCGACGGGCTGCCGGACATGAGCACGCCCGATCTGCTGACCGCGCTGGGCGCGCAGGCGGGCCGCCATCCCTATGCGATCGTCGTCATCGGCGACGGCCGCGACACCGAGGTGGCGATCCGCGTGCTCAAGGGCGGTGCGCAGGACTATCTGCACAAGCGCAAGCTGCGCGACAAATCGCTGCTGCATGCGGTGCGCAACGCGCTGCACACCGCCGCGCTGCACCGCGAGCTCGATTCGCACCGCCGCGAGCTCGACCGCCAGCGCGAATGGCTGGCGGTGACCTTGGCCAGCGTCGGCGATGGCGTGATCACCACCGACACCCACGGCGACGTGATCTACATGAACCCGGTGGCGGAACGGATGACCGGCGGGCCGCTGCGCGAGGCGCGCGGCAAGCCGGTGTCCTCGGTCGTGAAACTGGTCGATGCGCTGGAACGGCGTCCGCTCACCGATCCGGTCGAACAGGTGCTGCGCGAAGAGCGGCCCACCCCGTCGGGCGGTGACGCGCTGCTGCTGCAACCCGACGGCAGCAGCACCGTGGTCGAGCACTCGGCCTCGCCGATCCGCGACCGCGACCGGCGGCTGACCGGCGCGGTGCTGGTGCTGCACGACGTCACCGAGGCGCGCGCGCTGGCGCTGAAGATGTCGCGGCTCGCGCAGTACGACTACCTGACCGACCTGCCCAACCGGATGCTGCTGCACGACCGCCTGAAGCAGGCGATCCGGCTCGCGCAGCGCAACCGTCAGCGGCTGGCGGTGCTGTTCCTCGACCTGGACCGCTTCAAGGAAGCCAACGACACGCTCGGCCACGAGGTCGGCGACCAGTTGCTCAAGCAGGTGGCCCGGCGGCTGTCCGAAACCGTGCGGCGCAGCGACACCGTCGCCCGGATCGGCGGCGACGAATTCGTCGTGGTGCTGGCCGAGATCGACGACGTGCAGGACGTGGCCGACGTCGCGCTGAAGCTGCGCGAGGCGGGCGCGCGCCCGTTCGAGCTCGACGGGCACGCCGTGGACGTGTCGTTCTCGATCGGCATCTCGATCTACCCCGACGATGGCGACAACGTCGAGGTGCTGATGCGCAACGCCGATGCGGCGATGTACCAGGCCAAGGAAGGCGGCCGCAACGCGTTCCGCTTCTACGATCGCGAGCAGAACGGCCGGGCGGTACAGAAGATCTCGCTGGAAACCGGCCTGCGGCGTGCGCTGCGCAACGAAGAGTTCGTGCTGCACTATCAGCCGAAGCTGGACATCGGCAGCGGCCAGATCATCGGCGCCGAGGCGCTGATCCGCTGGCGCCATCCCGAATCGGGGCTGACCCCGCCGGCCACCTTCATTCCGTTCGCCGAGGAGAGCGGCCTGATCGTGCCGATCGGCCTGTGGGTGCTGCGCGAAGCCTGCCTGCAGGCGATGCGCTGGAAACGCAACGGGCTGCCGCAGATGCCGGTCGCGGTGAACATCTCGGCCACCCAGTTCCACGCGAAGAACTTCGTCGCCGACGTCGCGGCGATTCTGGCCGAGACCGGCGTCAGCCCGCGGATGCTGGAGCTGGAGCTGACCGAGACGACGATCATGCAGGAGGTCGGCGCGACGATCGAGGCGCTGCGCGACCTGAGGGCGATGGGCATCAACGTGTCGATCGACGACTTCGGCACCGGCTACAGCGGCCTGTCGTATCTGAAGCATTTCCCGGTCGACACGCTGAAGATCGACCAGTCGTTCGTCCGCGACGTCGCCACCGATGCCGGCGACGCCGCGATCGTCAACGCGATCATCATGCTCGGCCGCACGCTGAAGCAGCAGGTGATCGCAGAGGGCGTGGAGACCGCCGAGCAGTTCGAGTTCCTGAAGCGGCAATCCTGCGATGCGATGCAGGGACACTACTTCAGCCGGCCGCTGGTCGCCGACGACTTCGGCAACCTGCTCGCGCACCACACCGCCGGGGTCGGCAACGGCCGCGTCCAACGAGGGGGCCTGTCATGAGCGAAGCAGATGCCACACGGGTGCTGGTCGTCGACGACAACATCGATGGCTGCCGTTCACTGGCATCGCTGCTGGAGCTCGAAGGCCACCGGGTGCTGACGGCGTTCGACGGCCGCAGCGCGATCGAGCTGGCGCGCAGCGAGCGGCCGCAGGTGCTGATCATCGACCTGTCGCTGCCCGATCAGGAGGGCGAAGAGGTGGCCCGCACCCTGCGCGCCGAACCGTCGCTGGCCGGCAGCACCTTCATCGCGCTGTCGGGGCGCGAGGTGCAGGCCGACACCTCCGGCGACTTCGATCATGCGATCCTGAAACCGGCGACGCTCGAGACATTGCTGGCCTGCTTCCAGCGGGCGACGCCGGGCTGACGGCAGCCGCGGCCATGCCGGCCCCCACAAGACGGCCGGCAACCCGACAGCTCCTAGCGCTGCCTGTCGCCGACCCGTGACAGATAGGTGCGCTGCAGCCGCTTCAGGCACGCCTCCATCTCGGCCACCGCGGCATCGGCGTCGCGGGCGGCCAGATGCTTCATGAAGCGGCGGCGCGACGGGAATACGAACGCGTTGTCGTAGCTGCCGACCGACTGCACGAACAGCGTCAGCACGTCGAGGACCCCTTCCATCACGACGACCATGATCGGGTTGCCCGATGCGCGCGCCAGGATCCGGTGGAAATCGATATGGATCGCCGCGCGGGCGGCGAAATCGCCGTCGCGGCGGGCCTTCTCGGCGGCATCGATGTTCGCATTCAGCGCATCGATGTCGGCGGCGGTCGCGCGCTCGCAGGCGGCGCGGATCGCGATCGACTCGAACCAGATGCGCGCCTCGGTGAGCTGGGCCGGCTGGATGCCGCCGAGGTGATACATGTCCAGCATGCCGGTGACGATCGCGTCCCCGCTGCTCTCGCGGATGAAGGCGCCGCCGCTGGCGCCCTTCTGCAGCCGGATCAGCCCGGCGTGCTCGAGCGAGCGCAGCGCTTCGCGCAGCGTGTTGCGCGACACGCCGAACTCCTCGGCGAGCACCCGCTCGGCCGGCAGCCGGGCACCGATGCGCAGCCGCCCCTCGGCCAGTTCGGTCCGCACCTGGGCGGCGATCTCGTCGAATGCGCGCGCCGCGCGCACCGGCCGGAAGCGCGCGGCAACGCTGGCGCCGCCGGCCGCAGCGGCCCCGGCCGCGGCATCGTTGCCGCGGGCGGCAGGCACCCGCCTGGCGCGGGAGGTGCCGTTCCTCGTGGTCGCCGGGCTCATACCGATACGTGGAACCCGCCGTTGACCGCCAGGTGCTGGCCGGTGATGTACGACGACGCGTCGGACAGCAGGAAGCAGATGGTCTTGACCACCTCCTCGGGCTGCGCCCAGTAGCCCATCGGGATCTGCGCGAGGATCGAATCACGGAACCGGTCACCGCGGATGGTCTCGGTCATCGGCGTCTCGACGACGCCGAAGCACACGGTGTTGGTGCGGATCCGGTAGCGGCCCCATTCGCGCGCCGCCGACATCGTCAGCCCGAACATGCCGGCCTTGGCGGCCGCGTAGTTGATCTGGCCGATCGAGCCCTTGCGCCCGGCATCCGACGAGATGTTGACGATCGAGCCCGGATTCTGATCGCCGTCCTTGGCGCGCGCCAGCATGTGGCGGCCGACCGCCTGCAGCCACAGGAACGAGCCGGTCAGGTGCACGTCGACGACCTCGCGCCAGGCGGCGAGCGACATCTTCTCGATCATCGCCGGCCGGATGATGCCGGCGTTGTTGACCAGCCC
>DAISWF010000286.1:0-7234 GCA_036826495.1 Burkholderiaceae bacterium | reverse complement strand
GACCAAGGAGCACCTGAGCGCGTCGGACGCGATGATCGTGGCGGTGAGGCGGCAGTTGATCAATGCGGCCACGCGGCTGCGCGACGAAGGCAAGGTGCCGGACAACGTCGACCAGGTCGAGTTGGACCGGGTGCGTTCGGCGTCGCTGCGGTATCCGGCCGGGGCCGACTGGCGTTCGCTCAGCGCCGGGGCGCGCTCCGTGGCCGAGAACAGACCCGCCGCCGCCGACGTCGGCCTGATCATCTGACACGACCGCTCCAAACCCGCCGCGTTCATGCTGCCCGGGCTGGCAGGTCTCTGCTCATCCTGCACGGCCGCCAACCAAAGGATTGTCATGCGAATGCAGTTCGTTCAGCCGGCAGAGATGGATGCCGCCCAGCGCGAGGTCTACGAGGAGGCGTTGGCCACCAAGAGCGGCAAGGCCCCCGCGCCGATGCTGGTCTGGTTGAAGAGTCCGGAGCTCGCCCGGCACGCCACGCGGCTGGGAAGGGTGCTGCGATACGACACCCTCTTTCCGGCCAGGCTTTCGGAGGTCGCCATCCTGGTCACCGCCCGGCACTGGAATTCCCACTACGAGTGGTTCGCCCACAAGGACGCGGCGCTGAAGGCCGGAGTCGATCCCGACGTGATCGAGGCCATTCGCACCCGTCGCACGCCGGTGTTCGACGACGTCAAGGCACGGGTCATCTATGACGTTGCCCGGTCCCTCCATGAAGGCAAGGGGTTGTCGCAGGCGTTGTTCGACGAAGCCGTTTCGGTGCTCACGGAGCGCGGCCTGGTCGAGGTGATAGGGCTGTGCGGGAACTACTCGCTGGTGGCGATGACGCTGGCGGCGTTCGAGTTCCCGCTGCCGGACGGAGAAGTGTCCGGGCTCGACTGACGGCCGGTACGCGCGGCGCTCCGGTCGACCGCAGCGACCGGCGCAGCGTCAGCGCCGAGGCGGCCGTGGTGCCGTCGCGGTTCTTCCTGACCGGAATCGGGATGCGCACATGTCGTCTTCACCTGGTGGTGCGCGCCCGGCCGGTTCCGTGCCGGCGTCCTTGCTGTCGTGAATCGATCGGACGGCCGGCTCGTCGTCATCGGCGTCGCTGCCGCTGCCGGTCCGCGATTCGTCTATCCGCTGCATGTTCTGCAGGATCTTCAGCAGGTAGTGCAGCGCGTGCGTCGTGTCGTTGATCGAGAAGTCGGCCAGCACCTGGTCGTAGTACGCCAGGATCTTCGGCCGCGCGTGCACGTGCCAGACCTCGCGCCCGGACGGGGTCATCGTCACGCGGCGTGAGCGCCGGTCGCGCCCGTCGGTCGATACCGCGACGTGGCCGTCGCGTTCCATCCGGCTGATCAGGCCCGACAGGTTCTGCCGGCTGACCATCAGGTAGCGCGCCAGCTCGCCGATGCTCATGCCGTCGTGCGCGTGCTCGCGCGACAGCGCGCCCAGCACCGCCCATTGCTGCGTCGTCAGCCCCTCGGCCTCGACCGCGCGGCTGCCGGTTTTATGCAACATGTTGGCGCATTGGTACATGCGGAAGAACAGCCGGTTGGCCAGTTCCATCTTGGCGGCGTGCGCGCTTTTCGTCTTGCTCATTTGCCGGAAGATTACCGCAAGGAAGGGCCTGCCGGATGGGCTGGGGAGGGCTTGCTTGTTTGCCGATTATACGTCAATATATTTACGCAAATAGATCGACGGCCGTTGCATCAGGCGGTTGCGTCGCACACCACAGGAGGACGATGTGAAGCGCTTCGAGAACAGGGTGGTCGTGGTGACCGGCGGCGGCGGCGGCATCGGCAGCGCCACCTGCCGGCGGTTCGCGGCCGAAGGCGCCCGCGTGGCGGTGCTGGACCTGAACGAGGCATCGGCCGCGGCGGTGGCCGAAGCGATCCGCGCGGCCGGCGGTCAGGCGCAGTCGCTGCGCTGCGACATCAGCCGCCGGGCCGAGGTCGAGCAGGCGGTGGCGGCGGCCGAGCAGGCGCTCGGGCCCATCGACGTGCTGGTCAACAACGCCGGCTGGGACGTGTTCAAGCCGTTCACGAAGACCGAGCCGGCGGACTGGGACCGGCTCATCGCGATCAACCTGGTCGGCCCGCTGAACCTGCATCACGTGGTGCTGCCCGGCATGGTGGCGCGCCGTCGTGGCCGCATCGTCAACATCGCGTCGGATGCGGCGCGCGTCGGCTCGTCGGGCGAGGCGGTGTATGCGGCCTGCAAGGGCGGGCTGGTGGCGTTCTCCAAGACGCTGGCCCGCGAGCATGCGCGTCACGGCATCACGGTGAACGTCGTGTGCCCGGGGCCCACCGACACGGCGCTGTTCGCCGACTACAAGCAGGGGGCGGGCAACCCCGAGAAGCTGGTCGAAGCGTTCACCCGCTCGATTCCGCTGGGGCGCATCGGCCAGCCCGACGATCTGCCCGGCGCGGTGCTGTTCTTCGCCAGCGACGACGCGAGCTATGTCACCGGCCAGGTGCTCAGCGTGTCCGGCGGACTCACGATGGCCGGCTGATGACCGGCTGATGCCCGGCTCCTTTCCAATCGAACCCGACCCCGACCCCGACCCCGACCCGATGGAGAAGACATGAACTACGAAGACCTGCTGTACGAAGTCCGCAACGGCGTGGCCTGGATCACGATCAACCGCCCCGACAAGATGAATGCGTTCCGCGGGCAGACCTGCGAGGAGCTGATCCAGGCGCTGTCGCGCGCCGGCTATGACCGCAGCATCGGCGCGATCGTGCTGGCCGGTGCCGGCGACCGGGCGTTCTGCACCGGCGGGGACCAGTCCGCTCACGACGGCAACTACGACGGCCGCGGCACGATCGGCCTGCCGATCGAGGAGCTGCACGCCGTGATCCGCGACGTTCCGAAGCCGGTCATCGCGCGGGTCCAGGGTTATGCGATCGGTGGCGGCAACGTGCTGGCCACGATCTGCGATCTGACGATCTGCTCGGAAAAGGCGATCTTCGGTCAGGTGGGGCCGAAGATGGGTTCGGTGGATCCGGGCTACGGCACCGCCTTTCTCGCCCGCGTGGTCGGCGAGAAGAAGGCCCGCGAGATCTGGTACCTGTGCCGCCGCTACAGCGGCCAGGAGGCGGTCGCGATGGGTCTGGCCAACGCCTGCGTGCCGCATGATCAGCTCGATGCCGAGGTGCAGAAGTGGGCCGAGGAGCTGTGCGAGCGCAGCCCGACCGCGATCGCGATCGCCAAGCGCAGCTTCAACATGGATACCGCGCACCAGGCGGGCATCGCCGGCATGGGCCTGTATGCGTTGAAGCTCTACTACGACACCGACGAGTCGCGCGAGGGGGTCAATGCGCTGAAGGAAAAACGCAAGCCGGACTTCCGCAAGTACGCGAAGTGATGAATCCCTACCTCGACGCGGATCTCGTTGCGCTGGGCGACCACGTGCGGCGCTTCGCGACCGAGCGCGTGGCGCCCGGCTTCCAGGAGCGCGACCGCACCCGGGTGCTCGACCGCGGGCTGATGCGCGAGATGGGCGCGCTGGGCTTCATCGCACCGGAGCTGCCCGAGCGGTTCGGCGGGCAGGGGATGGGGTGTCTCGCGGCCGGCGTCATCCACGAGGAGATCGCGCGGGCCGACCTCAGCATCTCCTACATCAACCTGCTGGCATCGCTGAACGGGCAGATCCTGTCGGAGCACGGTGACCCGGCGGTGGTCGGCCCCTGGCTCGCGCGGCTGATCGCCGGCGATGCGCTGCTGGCGATCGCGCTGACCGAGCCGCGCGGCGGCTCGGACGCGGCGAACCTGCGGCTGCGGGTCGAGCGCGTCGATGGTCACTACGTGCTGAACGGCGAGAAGACGTCGATCTCGGCCGCCGACCAGGCCGATGCGGCGGTGGTGTTCGGGCGCACCGGGCCGGCCGAGTCGGCGGCCCGCGGCGTCACCGCGCTGCTGGTGCCGATGGATCTGCCGGGCATCAGCCGCAGCCGCTTCGACTGCCATGGCCAGCGGGCGATCGGCCGCGGCGCACTGTTCTTCGAGAACGTGCGGGTGCCGGTGCCGCACCGGCTGGGCGACGAGAACGAAGGGTTCGTGCAGGTGATGCAGGGGTTCGACTTCTCGCGCGCGCTGATCGGCCTGCAGGTGCTGGCGGTGGCCCGCGCGGCGCTCGACGAGACCTGGGCGTATGTCGCTCAGCGCGAAGCGTTCGGCAAGCCGCTGTCGGCTTTCCAGGGCGTGTCGCATCCGCTGGCCGACTGCGACACCCAGGTGCAGGCCGCGCGGCTGCTGTGCCTGCAGGCGCTGTGGCTGAAGGACCGCGGCGCGCCGCACAGCGCCGAGGCGGCGATGTGCAAGTGGTGGGCGCCGAAGCTCGCCTACGACACGATCCATCAGTGCCTGCTGATGTTCGGCCACGGCGGTTACGACCGCGGCGTCATGGAGCAGCGGCTGCGCGACGTGCTGGGCTTCCAGATCGGCGACGGCACCGCGCAGATCATGAAGACGATCATCGCCCGGGCCCGCGCCGGGCGTGCCGCGGTGCCGGCCTGACCGGTCCGCCGACGATGACGGGCCGTGGCGCGCGAACCGGATGCGTGCCCGGCCCCGGATGAGCGATACGAAGAGAGGAGAGGACACATGGAATTCGACGCCATCCTGCTGCCGGCCCGCCGCGCGCAGAGCATCGCGCAGCGACACTGGTACGACCGCACGATCAACGACGACCTGGACGCCTGCGTCCGCGAATGCCCCGACAAGCTGGCGCTGACCGCGGTGCGCGGCGAGACCGGCGCGGTGCGCCGCTTCACCTGGCGCGAGCTGGCCGCGCTGGCCGACCGGGCCGCGATCGGCTTGGCGCGGCTGGGTGTAGGGCGCAACGACGTCGTCGCGATGCAGTTGCCGAACACCTGGCAGTTCACGTTGCTGTACCTGGCCTGCTCGCGGATCGGCGCGGTGGTGAACCCGCTGATGCCGATCTTCCGCGAACGCGAGCTGTCGTTCATGCTGAAGCACGGCGAGGCGAAGGTGCTGGTCGTGCCGAAGGTGTTCCGCGGCTTCGATCACGAGGCGATGGCGCGCGGGCTGGCGCCGCAGTTGCCGTCGCTCGCCCGCATCATCGTGCTCGACGACGACGGGCCCGACGGCTTTGACACGCTGCTGACCGGCCCCGACTGGGAGAACGAAGCCGATGCCGCGGCGATCCTGTCGCGCGGCCGGCCGGGCCCCGACGACATCACGCAGCTCATCTACACCTCGGGCACCACCGGCGAGCCCAAGGGCGTCATGCATTCGGCGAACACGCTGATGGCCAACATCGTGCCGTACGCGGCGCGGATGCGGCTGTCGGCCGACGACGTGGTGCTGATGGCGTCGCCGATGGCGCATCAGACCGGCTTCATGTACGGGCTGATGATGCCGGTGATGCTGCGCGCGGGCGCGGTGCTGCTGGACGTCTGGGATCCGCGCCGCGCGGCCGAGCTGATCCGCAGCGAGGGGGCGACGTTCACGATGGCGTCCACGCCGTTCCTGACCGATCTGACGCGCACCGTCAGGGAGAGCGGCCAGCCGGTGCCCAGCCTGAAGACGTTCCTGTGCGCCGGCGCGCCGATCCCCGGGCCGCTGGTCGAGCAGGCCCGTGAGGTGCTGGGCAGCAAGATCGTATCGGCCTGGGGCATGACCGAGAATGGCGCGGTCACGACGATCGAACTCGATGACGACGACGAGCGCGCGTTCACGACCGACGGCTGCGCACTGCCGGGCGCCGAGGTTCGCGTCGTCGACATGGAGGGCCGCCCGCTGCCGCACGGCGAGGTCGGCCGGCTGGTCGTGCGCTCGGCATCGAACTTCGGCGGCTATCTGAAGCGCCCGCAATGGAACAACACCGATGCCGACGGCTGGTTCGACACCGGCGATCTGGCGAAGCAGGACGCGGCCGGCTACATCCGGATCAGCGGCCGCAGCAAGGACGTGATCATCCGCGGCGGCGAGAACATCCCGGTGTTCGAGATCGAGTCGCTGCTGTACCGCCATCCGGCGGTGCTGCAGGTCGCCATCGTCGCCTATGCGGACGAGCGGCTGGGCGAACGCGCCTGCGCGGTGGTCGTGCCCAAGCCCAGCCAGTCGCTGACGTTCGACGAGATGGTGGCGTTCCTGAAGGTGCAGAAGGTCGCGGTCCAGTACATTCCGGAGAGACTGGTGACGCGCGACGCGATGCCGGCGACGCCTTCCGGCAAGATCCAGAAGTTCAAGCTGCGCGAGATGCTGCGCGACGGTACGATCTGACGCAGGAGGGGTGTTCGCGCGACGTTCGTGCCCGCGCCCCGATCTGATCCGTACGACACTGGAGACTCGCGATGACGGTGCTGCGTTCGATGCTGTTCGTTCCCGGCGACAGCGACAAGAAGCTCGCCAAGGGCGCCGCCGGACCGGCCGATGCGCTGATCCTCGATCTGGAAGACGCGGTGGCGGCGGCACGCCGGCCGCTGGCGCGCGGCCTGGTGCTGGAGTATCTGCGCGGGCGGACGAATCGCGACCATCAGCAGACCTGGGTGCGCATCAACCCGCTGGCCGATCGCGCGACCAGCCTCGCCGACCTTGCCGCGGTGGTCGCCGGCGCACCGGACGGCATCGTGCTGCCGAAGGTGAGCGGCGCTTCCGACGTGGTGATGCTCGATCATTTCCTCGGTGCGCTCGAAGCCCGCGAAGGCGTGGCGGCCGGCTCGGTGCGCATCCTGCCGGTGGCCACCGAGACGCCGCAGGCGGTGTTCGCGCTGCAGGGCTACGCCGGCTGCTCGCCGCGGCTGCTGGGCCTGACCTGGGGAGCGGAGGACCTGGCCGCGGCGATCGGTGCCAGCAGCAACCTCGACGACAGCGGCGAATGGGAGTTCACGTTCCGGGTCGCTCGGTCGCTGTGCCTGCTGGCGGCGCATGCGGCCGGCGTGCAGGCGATCGACACCGTCACCGTCGATTTCCGTGACGGCGCCCGCCTGGCCCGCGAGGTGAGGGCGTCGCGCCGCGCCGGGTTCTCCGGCAAGCTGGCGATCCATCCCGATCAGGTGGCGCCGATCAACGAGGGCTATTCGCCCGACGAGGCGGACCTGCGCCATGCGCAGGCGATCGTCGATGCGTTCGCCGCGCAGCCGCAGGCCGGCACCTTGCAGGTCGACGGCCGGATGGTCGACCGGCCGCATCTGGTGCAGGCGATGAAGGTGCTGGGGAGGGTCCGCATAACCTAACGGGCTCCAGACGGGCCGCAACGGGGCGAGGGCAAGGCGCGGTTCTGAG
>DAISWF010000285.1:0-7282 GCA_036826495.1 Burkholderiaceae bacterium | reverse complement strand
GGCCGGGAGCGAGCGGGCGGCGTTGTCCGTGAGGTTCGAGTCCAGCTTCGCCATGAGTCCGCCGTTCTTTCATGTAGGCGATATGTAGGCAAGAATCGTAGCACTACAACGCACTGCATGCGAACAGAGATTGATATGAATCAATAAAAACAACTGGTTACAGACTTGATGATTCTGCTCAGAGGGCGAAAAAATGGTCTTTTAATCCGTTGGTCGGCGGTTCGAGCCCGCCACGGCCTACCAGGTGACAGCGGGCTGATTCGCAAGAATCAGCCCGCTTCCTTTTGTGCTCGCGGCCCGATTCGCCTGCGCGGCCCTGCTCCGGTGACGCAACTGTGGCCGACGGTTTCACAGCGTTCGCGGACATTGCGGCACCGTTGTCGCGGTGCAATGATGCTCGTACAGCGTCTATATGCCGCGACCAGGGAGGCACCATGAGCGATTATCTGTCCGACATCGGCAAGTACACGCAGAACGTCAACGAGGCCGCGGTCAAGGCCATCGTCAACTACTGTGGGATTGCCCTTCGCAACGCCGACTCGTCGATGGTGTCGACGTCCGACGCGAAGGAGCTTGCGACGGTTCGCGACGGGTTCGCTGCCAAGAAGCTGGGGCTCGCAGCCGACGCTGCCGACGCCGGCATCAAGGCGGTGGCCGAGAAGATGAAGGGCGATCGCACCAAGAGCCGGGTGACGTTCTACTACCTGCTCGCCGAAAGCACCGGCACGCTCGGCAAGCTGGGCTGAAGCGGCGAGATCCGCGCAGCCCCGAGGCAGGGGCGGACGATCGGCACCCGGCCGGCCGCTACGCCCCGCTCAGATCGTCGCGATCGTGATCCCGCCATCGACGACCAGGCTGACGCCGGTCACGAAGCTGGCAGCGTCGCTGCTGAGATAGAGCACCGCCAGGCCGATGTCGCGGCCGGTCCCCAGACGCCCCAGCGGCGTCTTGGCGATGAAGCGGGTCTTGGTCGGCTCGTCGTAGGCATCGGCGAGCCTGGTCTGGATCAGGCCGGGCATCAGCGTGTTCACGCGCACCCCCTGCGCGCCGTACTCGAGCGCGAAGCTGCGGCTCATGCCGATCAGCGCGGTCTTGAGGGTCGAGTACAGGCCCAGCATCTTGTCCGGATGCAGCGCGGCGATCGAGGCGATGTTGACGATGCTGGTGGTGCCGCCGGGGTTGCGGCCCTTCATCAGCCGGGTGGCCTGCTCCGACAGGTACCAGTAGCCGCGCAGATCGACCTCCACCGCCTTCGTGAAGAGGGCCGGTTCGGTGTCGGCGATGCTGCGCCAGGGGCTCAGCACCGCGTTGTTGACGAGAATGTCGAGGCCGCCGTGACGCTGGCGCAGATGCTCGCCGATCGCTTCGATGTCTTCCATCCGGCCGATGTGGCAGGCGCGGCCTTCGGCGCTCAGGCCGTCGTCGCGCAATCCGGCGGCGACGCGTTCGCAGTCGTCGGCCTTGCGGCTGCTGATGATCACGTGCGCGCCGGCCTCGGCGAGCACCCTGGCGGTGGCTTCGCCGATGCCTTGCGTCGATCCGGTGATCAGCGCGACCTTGCCGCTCAGATCGAACGGCTGGGCGACGGCCTGCAGTTGTTCGGAGCTGCACGAACGGCTCATCGGTCTGTCCCCGGACGGCACCGGTACGCTTCGCTGCCGGTCGGCCGCCTCCGCGACCCGCAGCGCGACGCGGGCCACCAGGCGCCCCGCCCTCCGATTCTATCGGACGCCCCCGCGCCGGACTTGCGGCAATTGGCTCTCCCGAAACGATGCCGTGCTGCCGCCGCGCCCGTCAGCCGGTGCGATCGGTCATGTCCAGGTTGTAGCGCGCCCTGACCTCTTCGATCGCATCGCGCACCAGCCGCATGCGCTGCGCGGACTCGCCGAGGTCGCCAGCGATGTCGCAATCGTCGAGATTCCAGTTGCTGCCGGAAGCGTCGGGCGTCTGCCAGCGCGGCCGCCCGACGCGGATGTCGCGACTGCCGGCGGGCGCCCCCAGCGCATCGTGCAGCAACATCAGGATCTGCGCCTGGAGCTGGTCGGCCGGCAGCGTCTCGCGCTCGATCGTCTCGGGATGAGTCAAGTCGGATCTCCGTGACGCGGGTCGTCATCGGCCGGCAGCGGCCCGCTGTCGCTATGGCGCTCGGCCGGCGGCCGTTCGCGCCTGGTGTCGGTGGCACCCGTGGGCAGCACGCCGTGTGCCGGTTCTTCCATGGGTTCGTTCGGTGCGTCGCCGGGTCGATGGTCCATCGGTACCTCACTCACGGGGAACGTGCAGGTTCGAAGAATGTCGAGTTGGACATCTCAGACGGTCTGTGTCGATTTGAAAACTGCAACCCGAATACGGGCACGTTGCATGCCCGTTCCGCTTAAGCTACCCACTCTCAGTGGGGGGAAGCCGGGCACGTCACCTGCTAGGGTCGGCATCTGCTGAGCAAATCTGCCGAGCAGTTTCCGCGCGCGTGTCGCGCGCCTCGCCAAGAGTTTCGGATGGAAATTGCATTCTGCATGCTCAACGCGCGGCACTCGCCGCTGCTGATTCGCCAGGTGGCCGCGCGCCTGGCGCCGCACCGTCTGTTCCTTCACCACGATTATTCGCAGTACCCGGACTTCGCGGTGCATGATCCGCGCATCACGCTGGTTCCCGCGCCGCGTGCCACCGCGTGGGGCGATTGGAGCCTGACCGAGGCGATCCTGCACACGATGGATTTCTGCCTGCGCGAGAGCCGTTTCGACTACCTGCAGTTGCTGAGCCCCACCTGCCTGCCGGTGCGGCCGATGCGCGAGTTCGAGGCCCATGTGCGCTATGGCGGGCAGGTCTTCCATTGCGACCGGATCGACCTGCTCGAGGACGACGATGCGCTGGTCACCTATGCGCAGCGCTTTCTCGCGCGGCGGGGCACGCTCGGCTTCAGATTGCTGTCGCGTCTGAAGAGCGCGTATTTCGGCCCGGATCCGCGCTGGCGCCAGCGCGCCGGTCTGGTGGTGCTGGGCCGGCCGGGCCGCAACGAGATCGCCACGCCGTCGGCGCGGCTGAAGGGCCTGGCGCGGCGCGAGTGGCTGGCGGTGCTGCGTCACCGGATCGAGTCGATCGGCGTCTTCGACCGCTACACCCGGCCGATGGTCGGCAGCACCTGGTTCGGTGCCACGCGGGCCGGTTGCGAATACCTGGTGGCCGCATCGCGTGACGGCCCGCTGCGGCGCTATTTCGCCGACCGCCACATCTCCGACGAGCTGTTCGTGCCGACGCTGGCCGGCAACTCGGGGCTGCCGATCGGCCCGTCGAACCACTTCATCTCGCCGTTCCAGCCCGACGGCCATCCCCGCGAGCTGACGATGGACGATCTGTCCGACGTCCGTGCCAGCGGGCGGTTCTTCGCCCGCAAGTTCCCGGCCGAGCCCGATTCGCCGGTGCGCCGCTACCTTCCGGTCGCGCAGCCGATTCCGCTGCGTCAGCCCGACCGGCCGCGCTGGCGCACGGTGACCGACTCGCGCTTGGCGGATTCTCGCTGAGCGGATTCTCGCCCGGCCGGCTCGTGCCGAGCCGGTTCGCGCCGAGCCGGCTTGTCCCGGGCCGGCTCGCGTGGATCCGGGCGCTCGAAGCCGATCGCCTTCATCGCCCGGGTCAGCGTCTGGCGCGCGCGCCAGAAACCGGCCCACGGATCGTCCGGATGGAATGACAGGTGCTCGCGCGCATCGACGATCGTCCAGTGCGCGCCCGAGCCGATGTCGTCCAGCATCTCCCACGGGATCGGCATCGACACCCCGAGCCCCGGGCGGGCGCGTGCCGAATAGGCGGCCACGGTGGTCGCGCCGTGACTGTTGCGCAGGTAGTCGATGAACACCCGGCCGACCCGGTTGGTGGCGCCGGCGCGCGCGACGAAGCGATCCGGAATGACCCGCGCGACATGCTGCACGACCGCCTGCGCGAATGCCCTGACGGTGTCCCAGTCGTCGCGCGGCGCCAGCGGCACGAACACATGCAGGCCCTTGCCGCCGCTGGTCTTCAGCCACGACTTCAGACCCAGGTCGCCGAGGAACGAGCGCAGCAGCAGCGCCGCCTCCTGCACCCGCGGCCAGGCGACGCCGTCGCCGGGATCGAGGTCGAACACGATGCGATCGGGCTGGTCGAAGCTCCTGACGACCGCGTTCCAGGTATGGAACTCGATCACGTTCATCTGCGCCGCGCCCCGTATCGCCAGCGCGCTGCCGATCTCCATCAGCGGCTCGTAACCGGGCCACAACGACGGATCCAGCGCCTTCAGGTCCGGTATCGCCAGATTCTCGGGGTGCTTCTGAAAGAACAGCGGGCCGCCGATGCCGCGCGGCCCGCGCACCAGCGAACAGGGCCGGCCCCGCAGATGCGGCAGCAGCCAGTCGGCGACGCTTTCGTAATAGCGGACCAGGTCGAGCTTGGTGAGCCCGCTGCCCGGATCGATGACCCGCTGCGGGTTCGACACGACGACCGCCGGCGCGGCCGGCTCGTGCCTGACCTCGTGCCTGACCTCGCGCGCGCCCTTGTCCTGGCGCAGCGCGATGAACACCGCATGCCGGAGCTGCCGATCGGCGGTCCAGTTGCGAAAGCTGACCTCGGCCACCAGCCGAGGCTTGACCCAGCGCTCGACGCCGGCGGCCCGCCGCTTCCAGCGGCCCGGCTGCGTCGCCCGGTCGTCGGCGAACGGCGACTGCTCGCTGGCCAGCCGCCGAAGCTGCCGCTTGAGCCTGGCGGCGGCTTCGGCGTCCCAGCCGGTGCCCACCGCACCGACGAACCTGAGCAGGCCGGCATCGTCGTGCGCGCCCAGCAGCAGGCTGCCGATCTCCGGGGCGCTCGGATCGTTGCCGCGATCGGTATACCCGCCGATCACGAACTCCTGCCGCTGCAGGCACTTGAGCTTCAGCCAGGTGGTGCTGCGTGTGCTGACATACGGCGCATCGGCCCGCTTGGCGATGACCCCTTCGAGCCCAAGCTGGCGCGCCGAATCGAGCACCGTGGCCGGATCGGCGTCGAAAGCCGCCGAAAAACGAAGCTGCGGCATCGGGTTCTCGGCGAGGAAGTTCTCCAGCAGCGCGCGCCGCTCGATCAGCGGCACGTCGCGCAGATCGTAGCCGTCGAGGAACGGCGCATCGAACACGAAGTAGACGATGTCGCCGGTGCGGCGATGATCGAAGGAGTTCTGCAGCGCACCGAAGTCGGGCATGCCGTCTGCCCCGAGCACGACGATCTCGCCGTCGAGCCACGCCGACTCCAGCGGCAGCGCCGCCAGCCCGGCCGCGAGCTCCGTCATCCTGGCGGTCCAGTCGTGACCGCCGCGCGTCACCAGCTTCGCCTTGCCGTGCTCGATCCGCGCCATCACCCGATAGCCGTCGAACTTGATCTCGAGGATCCAGCGCCCGGCGGCCGGCACCTCGGCGGCGGCGGTCGCGAGCTGCGGCGTCATCGTCGCCGGCAACGGCGCGCGGCGCGCGACGGCCAACGGATCGATGCGACCGGCAGCACCGTCTCCGCGCGGCGCCGCCGCGGCCTGCGCCCCCTGCGCCCCCTGCGCCCCCTGCGCCCCCTGCGCCCACGAAGCCGGCTGCAGTTCCGGCGGCACCGGCCGCGCGACCACGCTGTCGGGCAGCGCGCTGACCACGTCGTAGTCGGTGCGGCTGCGCACGAAGGCATCGCGCTTCTTGAACAGCAGCCACGCGATCTGCCGCTCCCCCGGCTTGGCGATGCGCACCAGCTCCCACTGCCCGGCCATCTTCTGGCCATGCAGACGGAACACCAGCTTGCCTTCCTGCAGCCCCTGGCGCGGATCGTTCAGCGGCTCCCAGATGCCGCGGTCCCAGACGATCACCGTGCCCGCGCCGTACTGCTTCGGCGGGATCGTGCCCTCGAAGCTGTTGTAGGAGATCGGATGCGGCTCGACCTGCACCGCCATCCGCCGGTCGGCGGGATCGTAGCTGGGCCCCTTGGGCACCGCCCATGACAGCATCACGCCGTCCAGCTCCAGCCGCAGGTCGTAGTGCAGGCGGCTGGCGGCATGCTTCTGGATCACGAAGCTCAGCGAATCGCCGGACACCGCCGCATCGCCGGGCGGCTCGGGCGTTTGCGCGAAGTCGCGCCTGGCGCGATAGCGCTGCAGCGCATCGCCGCCGGCCGCCTCTGGCACCTTGCCCGCGTCTCGCGCCCTGCCCGCCCCGCGAACCTTGCCCGCCTGTCGCGCATTCACCAATTGCGCCGCCCGTTCATCGACCGCGCGGCCCCGCCGGCGGCGACTCTGCAATACACTGGCCGTCCCGGTGATGCGGACCCTCCCTAGCCATTCTGCACGTTGGTGACGCCATGCCTCGCTCGATTGCCGACCTGTCCCTGTCGTTCGGACTGGTCACCATTCCCGTCAAATTGTACTCGGCGACCCAGGCCAGCTCCGGGGTGCACTTCAACCTGCTGCACAAGACCTGCGGCTCGCGGCTGCGCCAGCAGTACATCTGCATCAAGGAAGACGTGGTGGTGCCGCGCGACGAGATGGTCAAGGGCTACGAGTTCCAGAAAGACCAGTACGTGACGTTCACCAACGAAGAGCTGAAGGCGCTGGAGGAAGCCAGCACCCAGTCGGTGGACATCGTCGCATTCGTGCCGCTGGGCTCGATCGATCCGATCTACTACGACAAGGCGTACTACCTGGCCCCCGACAAGCGCGGCGGGCGCCCGTACCAGTTGCTGGTCGAAGGCATGCGCAAGACCGGCCGCGGCGCGCTCGCGCGCTGGGCCTGGCGCGGCAAACAGTACATGACGCTGGTCCGGCCGGGCCCGGAGGGGCTGATCCTGCAGCAGTTGCTGTACGCCGACGAGGTGCGCTCGATGAAGGAGCTCGACATCCCCGATTCGGAGCTGAAGAAGGGCGAGCTCGACCTGGCGCTGCAGCTCATCGAGCAGATCGCTCAGGACAGCTACGACCCGGACGCCTGGCACGACGAGGTCAAGCAGCGGGTCGAGGCGGCGGTGGACCAGAAGATCGCCGGCCAGCAGGTGACGGTGGCCGAGGAACCGCAGCACCAGCGCGGCGGCCAGGTCATCGACCTGATGGAGGCGCTGCGCGCGAGCCTGAAGCAGTCGGGGCGGGCCGGCGCCGCGCAGCCTGCCGGTCGGGCCGCGAAGGCGGCCGACGGGCAGGCGGATGAAGAGGCCGACGACACCGCCGCCGGCCGCAAGTCCGGGGCGAAGACATCGGCCCGATCGGGTGCTGCAAAGGCCGCCGGCAAGGCTGTCGATGCGACGACGGCCGGCAGGTCCG
>DAISWF010000284.1:0-7288 GCA_036826495.1 Burkholderiaceae bacterium | reverse complement strand
CCGGCACGTAGGCGCCGCCGGCGGTGCAAGAGCCCATGACCACCGCGATCTGCGGAATGCCCTGGGCCGACATCGTCGCCTGGTTGTAGAAGATACGGCCGAAATGCTCGCGGTCGGGAAACACCTCGTCCTGGTTCGGCAGGTTCGCGCCGCCCGAATCGACCAGGTAGATGCACGGCAGATTGTTCTCGCGCGCGATCTCCTGCGCGCGCAGATGCTTCTTCACCGTCATCGGATAGTAGGTCCCGCCCTTGACGGTGGCGTCGTTGCACACGATCACGCACTCGGTGCCGGATACCCGGCCGATGCCGGTGATGACGCCGGCGCAGGGCGCGTCGTTGTCGTACATGTCGTAGGCGGCGAGCTGCGAGAGCTCTAGGAACGGCGTGCCCGGATCGAGCAGCATCTGCACCCGGTCGCGCGGCAGCAGCTTGCCGCGGGCGGTGTGACGGGCGCGCGCGGTCTCGCCGCCGCCGGCCGCGCCGGCCGCGATCCTCGCCTTCAGGTCGGCCACCAGGTCGCGCATCCGCTGGGCGTTCGCCTGGTACTGCGCATCGCGCGTGTTCAGGTTGCTGGGCAGGACATTCAAGATCGGGTCTCCGTCGGAGGTCGGCTTGTCAGGTCGGACACTGGATTGTTCAGGCCGGCGCAGCGATCGGCGCCGCCACGCATTGCAGCACCATCCGCGTGTACTGGCCGATCAGCTCGTGCTTGCCGAGCCGGCCGGTCTCGCGGTACCAGGCGCCCACGCCGGTCAGCATCGCCAGGATCGCGAAGGTGGCGACCCGCGCATCCGGCAGATGGAACAGCCCTTCGTCGATGCCGTCGCGCAGGATGGCGGTCAGCAGGTTCTCGTAGCGGCGGCGCAGCGCCACCACGCGCTTGTAGTCGGCCGGCTCCAGGCTGCGCAGCTCCATGTTGGCGACGAACACCTCGCGGCGGCGCAGCGTGTGCGAGCGGACGTGGAAGTCGACGAATGCGCGCAGCCTGACGAGCGGATCGGCATCGGCCGGCCGCTCGACTTCCCAGCGGGCCAGCAGGAACTGCAGGTGCTCGACCTGCAACCGGTACAGCAACTGCGACTTGCTGGGGAAGTAGCGGTACAGCGTGCCCGGCTGCACGCCGACCTTGTCGGCGAGCTGCCGCAACGTCATCGCCTCGAAGCCGTGCGCGGCGATCAGCTCGACCGCCGCCGCGCGGATCGCGATCTCGGTGCGGGCGCCGGTGGATCCGGTGGTGCGTGCCATGGCGGGAGCATAGCATAATTGAACGGGCGACCGTTTAATTGACGAGGGCCGGCGGCGGTCGTGCGACATCGGGTCGCGCGGATCCTCCCCGAGCTCGCCCGGCCGTGTCGACCATCCGTCCGTCCGTCGGATCGCACCTGATCGAAAGGCCCGCGCAAGCTTCGACTCGGTATCGTGATCCGGACATTGCTCTGCCGCAGTACCCCGATGCGTCCCGAAGTATCCGACTACCGCCCCGACGTCGACGGACTGCGGGCAGTGGCCGTGCTGGCCGTCGTCGTGTTCCATTTCTTCCCGGCGAAGTTGCGCGGCGGGTTCGTCGGCGTCGACATCTTCTTCGTGATATCGGGCTACCTGATCTCCGGCCTGGTGATGGCGGCGGTCGACGCGCGCCGTTTCAGCTTCGCCGAATTCTACGGTCGTCGCGTCAGGCGGCTGTTTCCCGCGTTGCTGATCGTGCTGGCCGCCTGTCTGGCGATCGGCATGTGGCGGCTGACGGCCGACGAGTTCGCGCAGCTCGGCAAGCACGTGGCGGCGGGCTCGGTGTTCGCATCGAACTTTCTGCTGTGGTCCGAGGTCGGCTACTTCGATACCGCCGCCGAGCTGAAGCCGCTGCTGCATCTGTGGTCGCTCGCGATCGAGGAGCAGTTCTATCTGCTGTGGCCGATGGTGCTGTGGCTGCTGGTGCGACGCAGCGCGGATCGCCGGATGCGGATGGCGATCATGCTGGCGCTGGCTTCGTTGTCGTTCGGCCTGAGCGTGTGGCTGGTCGCAAGGAATCAGGCGGCGGCCTTCTATCTGCCGCTGACCCGGTTCTGGGAGCTGCTGGCGGGCAGCCTGCTGGCGTGCTGGTCGCTGCCGTCGAGCGGGGCGCTGCCGTCGAGCGGGGCGCAGGCCATGCAGCCCGACCGATCGTTGCGGACGCTGCGGCCGTTCGTGTCGGCGGCCGGACTGATGCTGGTGGTCGTCTCGATGCTGGTCATCAACGAATCGCGCGCTTTTCCCGGGGCCTGGGCGCTGCTGCCCGGCATCGGCGCGGCGATGGTGATCGCGGCCGGCCCCGGCGCCTGGGCGAACCGGTTCGTGCTAGGGCATCCGCTGCTGGTCGGCATCGGCAAGCTCAGCTATCCGCTTTATCTGTGGCATTGGCCGATGCTGGTGTTCCTGCGGCTGGCCGACTACGACCAGCAGCCCGACGTCTTCCGCAATGCCCGGCTGATCGTGCTGGGGCTGGCGGGCCTGCTCGCCTGGCTGACCTGGCGGTACATCGAGATACCGGCGCGGCGCATGCCGGCCCGCGCCGCGGCAGGCTGGCTGGCGCTGGGCATGGTCGGCATCGGCTCGCTCGGGCTGTGGATCCTCGACGGCGACGGCTTTCCCGGCCGGTTCAGCCGCGACGAGAATCTGATCGCGTCGGCCGGCGAAAGCTACCGGCAGCGGATCACCGAGCTGTATCGCAGCCACACCTGCTTTCTGCAGCCCGGCGAGGATGCGCGGAAGTTCGGCCAGGCATGCTACGGATCGATGGCCGGCGGCGAGTCGCGGGGCGGCGTACTGCTGTGGGGCGATTCACATGCCGCGCATCTGTATCCGGGCATCCGCCCTCATGTGTCCACCAGCGGCATTCCGTTCTCGCAGCTCACCGCCGGCGACTGTCCGCCGCTTCCGGGGCATTCGTCCGTCGTGCAGCCGGCCTGCCCGGCGATCTACCGGTTCGTGTTCGACTGGCTGCGCGAGCACCATCCGGAGACGGTGCTGCTGGCGGCGGACTGGACCGAGTATCCGGATCGCGGTCGCCTGGCCGAGGTCGTCGCGCGGTTGCACGATGCGGGGATTCCGCGGGTGGTGGTCGTCGGCCCGGTGGCGATGTATCCGAAGCCGCTGCCGCGGCTGCTGCGCCAGGCCTCCCGCCAGGGGACGCTGCCGGAGCGGCTGCCGACGCCGCGGATGCCGGAGCTCGCGGCGATCGACCGTACGATGCACGATCTCGCCGAAGCCACCGGTGCGCAGTACGTCTCGCCGCTCGGGACGATGTGCAACACCACCGGCTGTCTGGCCGCGCTGCAGGGACGGCCCAGCGGTCTGGTCACCTGGGATGCGGATCACCTGACCGATGTCGGCTCGACGCTGGTCGTCGATCGGCTGCTGGCCGGCTATCTGCAGCCGCTTTCGCCGTGAGGGGTGTCGGGCCCGGACGGCCGGACAGCAGGATGCGGTAAAGTCCTCCGGTTCATCGATGGAGGGCGGGCGACATGGAACTGAAGGGCAAGGTGGCGGTGATCACCGGCGCGGCCAGCGGCATCGGCCGCGCGGCGGCGCTGAAATTCGCGCGAGAGGGCGCCGCCGGCGTCGTGGTGGCGGACCTGAACGAGGCCGGTCTGGCGCCGGTGGCCGCCGAGATCGGCGGGCTGGCGGTGAAGTGCGATGTCAGCCGCGAGGCCGACGTGAAGAACCTGGTCGCGCAGGCGCGGGCCCGCCACGGCCGCATCGACGTGTACTTCTCGAACGCCGGCATCGTCGCGCGCGGCGGGCTGGAGCAGCCCGACGAGGTCTGGGAGAAGAACTGGAAGATCCACGTGATGGCGCATCTGTGGGCGGCGCGCGAGGTGGTCGAGCCGATGATCGCGCAGGGCGGCGGATACTTCCTGACGACGGCGTCGGCCGCCGGGCGGCTGAACATCGTCGAGTCGGCATCCTACGGCGTGACCAAGCACGCGACGGTGGCATTCTCCGAATGGCTGTCGATCGCCTACGGCCGCCGCGGCCTGAAGGTGAGCTGCCTGTGCCCGCAGGCGGTGATGACCGGCATGTACACCGGGCTGGGCGGTTCGGCCGGCGTCGACGGCGCGCTGACTGCGGAGCAGGTGGCCGACGAGATCGTCGCGGTGATGGCGCAGGAGACGTTCCTCGTGCTGCCGCACAAACGGGTGCTCGACTACCTGCAGGGCAAGACGACGAACTACGATCGCTGGCTGGGCGGCATGCAGAAGGTTTACGCGAAGCACCAGGCGGACGCGCAATAGCGCGCATCGACAGGAGCTGTGCCGGAGGCGCCGCTGCTGCGGCGCCGTCACTCCGGATCGGTCGCCAGGGCCCGCCCGATCAGGATCCGCTGGATGTCGCTGGTGCCCTCGTAGATCTGGCAGACGCGCACGTCGCGCCAGATCCGCTCGACCGGGAAGTCGGTGAGATATCCGTAGCCGCCGTGGATCTGGATCGCGTCCGAGCAGATGCTCTCGGCCGCCTCGGACGCGAACAGCTTGGCCATCGCGGCCTGCTTCAGGCACGGCTGGCCGGCATCCTTCATCGCCGCGGCCAGGCGGATGAGCTGGCGCGCCGCCTCCAGCCGCGTCGCCATGTCGGCGAGCCGGAACTGTACCGCCTGGTGCTCGAAGATCGTTTGCCCGAACGCCACCCGTTCCTTCGAATAGCGCAGCGCCGCCTCGAAGGCCGCGCGCGCCATGCCCAGCGACTGCGACGCGATGCCGATGCGACCGCCTTCCAGGCCCGACAACGCGATCTTCAGTCCCTGGCCTTCATCGCCCAGCAGGTTCGCCGCCGGCACGCGGCAGTTCTCGAGCACGATCTGCGCGGTGTCGGAAGCGTGCTGGCCGGTCTTGTCCTCCAGCCGGGCGACGACGTAGCCGGGCGTGTCGGTGGGTACGATGAACGCGGAGATGCCGCGCTTGCCGGCCGACTTGTCGGTGACCGCCATCACGATCGCCACGCCGCCGTTCTTGCCGGACGTGATGAACTGCTTGACGCCGTTCAGCACGTAGTGATCGCCGTCGCGCTGCGCGGTGGTGCGCAGCCCCGACGCTTCGGAGCCGACGTGCGGCTCGGTCAGGCAGAACGCGCCGATCAGCTCGCCGCGGGCCACCGGCGGCAGCCAGCGCGCCTTCTGCGCGTCGTTGCCCCAGGCCATCAGGATCGAGCACACCGGGCAGTTGTTGACCGACACGATCGTCGACGTGGCGCCGTCGCCGGCGGCGATCTCCTCGAGGATGATCGCCAGCGCCTGGTAGTCGAGGCCGGCACCGCCGTACTGCTCGGGCACCGCGACGCCCAGGCAGCCGAGTTCGGCCAGGCCGGTCAGCGCCTCGCGCGGGAACGTGCGTTCGCTTGCCCATTGCGCAGCGAACGGGGTGATCCGCTCGCGCACGAACTCGCGCACCGCGTCGCGGATCTGGCGTTGGTCTTCGGTCAGCAGCATGGCGTATTGCTCGGCTTGCGCGCGGTCACCTCGATCTCGATCTTCATCCGCGGGTCGACCAGCCCGACCACCATCGCGGTGGCGGCCGGGCGGGCACGGCCCAGATGCTCGCCGAAGATCGGCGCCAGCGGCTCGAACAGCGCCGCGTCGGTCAGCAGATAGCGCACGCGCACCACGTCGTCCAGCGTGCAGCCGGCCTGCGTCAGCGCGCGGGCGATGTTGGCGAAGCACTGGCGGGTCTGCCTGGCCGCATCGTCGCTGATTGTCATCGTGTCGTAGTCGAAGCCGGTGGTGCCGGAGACGAACACGTCGTCGCCGTCGACCACCGCCCGCGAATAGCCGACCAGCGCCTCGAACGTCGAGCCGGAGGAGATCAACGTGCGTCCGCTCATCCGAGCCGCTCCCGGATCGACTGCGCGGAATCCGTGCGCCGCATGCCGGCTTCGTTCATCAGGCGCTCAGGCCAGCTCGACCGCGACCGCGGTGGCTTCGCCGCCGCCGATGCACAGCGCCGCCACGCCGCGCCGCTTGCCGTGCTTGCGCAGCGCGCCGAGCAACGTGACGATGATGCGCGCACCGGACGCTCCGATCGGGTGGCCCAGCGCGCAGGCGCCGCCGTGCACGTTGACCTTGTCGGCCGGCAGCTCGAACTCCTTCATCGCCGCCATCGTCACCGCGGCGAACGCCTCGTTGATCTCGTACAGGTCCACGTCGCCGGTGGTCCAGCCGACCTTCTTCAGCAGCTTGTCGATGGCGCCGACCGGCGCGGTGCTGAACCAGGCCGGCTCCTGCGCATGGGTCGCATGCGCGAGCAAGGTGGCGATCGGCTTCAGGCCGAGCTGCTTGGCGGTGGAGGCGCGCATCAGCACCAGCGCCGCGGCGCCGTCGGAGATCGACGAGGCGTTGGCGGCGGTGATCGTGCCGTCCTTCTTGAACGCCGGCTTCAGCGACGGGATCTTGTCGAGATTCGCGCGGAACGGCTGCTCGTCGCGTTCGACGACGGTCGGCCCCTTGCGGCCTTCGACGGTGACCGGCGCGATCTCCCACTTGAACGTGCCGTCCTGGTTCGCGGCGATCGCCCGCTGCGTCGAGCGGATCGCGAACTCGTCCTGCGCGGCGCGGGTGAACGCGTACTTGTCGACGCACTGCTCGGCGAACACGCCCATCGCCTTGCCGCGTTCGTAGGCGTCCTCCAGGCCGTCCATCGCCATGTGGTCGTACATCATCGCGTGGCCGTAGCGATAGCCGCCGCGCGCCTTCGACAGCAGGTACGGCGCATTGGTCATGCTCTCGAAGCCGCCGGCGACGACGACGTCGACGCTGCCGGCCGTGAGGATGTCGTGGCCGAACATCGCCGCCTTCATGCCCGAGCCGCACATCTTCGACAGCGTGGTGGCGCCGGCCGACGGCGGCAGGCCGGCACCGAGCGTGGCCTGGCGCGCCGGCGCCTGGCCCTGGCCGGCCATCAGGCAGCAGCCCATGATGACCTCCTGCACCTTGTCGGGCGCGAGGCCGGCGCGCTCGACGGCGGCGCGGATCGCGACTGCGCCGAGCTGATGGCCCTGCAGGCCGCTGAACTCGCCCTGCATGCTGCCGATCGGCGTGCGGGCGGCCGAGACGATGACGATGGGATCGGTCATGATGGAACTCCTTTGTGTGATGTCACCGGGTCTCGCTGAACAGCTCTCTGCCGATCAGCATACGCCTGATCTCCGACGTGCCGGCCCCGATCTCGTAGAGCTTCGCATCGCGCCACAGCCGGCCGGTCGGGTATTCGTTGATGTAGCCGTTGCCGCCCAGGCACTGGATCGCCTCGCCGGCCATCCAG
>DAISWF010000283.1:0-7369 GCA_036826495.1 Burkholderiaceae bacterium | reverse complement strand
GTGCCTGCCAGGCCCCCAGACGAGGCGTCGGCGACGCGGTGTGGCCGGGCCACATAAGGAGCCGGCAACGACGGATGGGGGCCTGGCAGGCACCGGCCCTTCGGGTGAGTACCGTATCGGGTCGCACTCTTCGTTGCAAATGCTCGCCGTGGCCCCGCCACGGCTGCGCTTTGCGCCTCGATTGCGACCCGATACGGTGCTCACGCGGGCAGGTTTCAACCCCGACAGACTCCTAGTCCGAGTCGTCTTGCGCATGGACGCAGCCGCCGCCAGGGAAACGAGACGTGCCCAGACGCCGCGGCGTAAGATGCCCGCAGGGCCCGGGCCGGCCCGATCGGTCCGGCTCATCGGGTCCGGCATCGGCGACCTCCGACCAGCGGGAGCGACACATGGCCAAGCACCTGCTGCGATCTTTCCGCCTGGCGATCGCCGGCGCAGTGAAATTCGCGGGCATCGTCATCGTCGCATCGGCCGGGATCACGATATGGCCGGGGGCGGCCGTTGCGGCCGATCCGCGGCCCTGCGAGCTCTTCTCCTCCGGTCAGGTCGCCACCGTGACCGGTACTGCGCCAGGACGTGCCCAGCCCGCCGGTCCGGACGTCGAGAAGGAGCTGGCGGCAACCTCCTGGACGTGTGCATGGCCTGCCAGCGAGCGGCATCTTGCGGTGAAGGTGATGCGTTTCCGGTCGGCGCCGGATGCGACACGGGCGATGACGACGATCAACAAGCAGACGATGGGCTTCCCCGACGGCGTCCGGCTGTTGCCGGCATCCGGGGCGCCCGGTGAGCAGGCGCTGTGGGGCGCATCGGCCGAAGAAGAACTGGCGGTATGGGTTGCGCGAAAAGGCCCCACGCTGTTTGTCGTCGTGCTCGGGGGCGAACTGAAGGCGCCGGAGAGCTTCAAGGAGCCGCTGAGGAAGCTTCTGGCGGCGGGTATCGAGAAGCTGTAGCAGATGTCGGAGAAGCTGTAGCAGTTGTCGTAGTCGGCCGATCGCCGGCGGATCGCGCCGCTATCGGCTCGCGCGTCGCGCCGTTCGCGGCGGCGGTCCGGCATCGCGCGTCAGCTCGTCGACCAGCACGCGCACGCGGCGCGGCAGTGCACGCTGTGCCGGATAGACGATCCACGCCGGCGGCCCGTCGACGCTGCAGTTCTCCAGCAGCCGCAGCAGACGGCCGGCGTCGAGTTCGGTGCGCACGGCGTCCAGCGACACCTGCGCGATGCCGACGTCGGACAGCGCGGCGGCGATCGCCTGCTGCGCGAGATCGGTGCGCAGCCTGCCATGCAGCGATCGCGTGGCGACCTGCGCCTTCGCGCCGGCGGCGAAGCGCCACGGCTGCTCGGTTCCGTCCTCGCTGGTCAGCGTGATCAGTCGATGGCCGGCGAGATCGTCGAACGTGCGCGGCCGGCCGTGGCGCTTCACATAGGCGGGCGACGCGACGATCGCCAGCTCGGCCGTGCCGAGCGGCCGACCGGCGAGCAGCGGATCGTCGACCGCGCCGATCACCACCGCGCAATCGACGCGGCGCGCGAAGAACTCCGACACATGGGTCATCTGCACGAACTGCACCGACAGCCCGGGATGTGCGTCGAGGAACGGTGCGAGCTGCGGCGCCGCGACGCGCGTGCCGAGCTCCGCCGGCATGCCGATGCGCAGCACGCCGTACAGGCTGCGGTTGCTCTCGGTGGCGGCCTCTGCCGCCTCGTCCATCAGCCGCAGCGCCGCCTCGCAGCGCTCGTGGAACAGCGCCCCTTCCTCGGTGAGCCGCAGCGAGCGCGTCGTGCGCAACAGCAGCCGCACGCTGAGCGCGCGCTCCAGCCGGCTGACCGCCTTGCTCACGCCCGACGCGGTGATGCTGTGCAATTCGGCGGCCGCGGTGAAGCTGCCGGTCGCGACCGCGCTCGTGAAGAGCATCGCGTCGTCCATCGCGAACGGCGGGATCGGCGGGTCGGGCGGAGCTGCGGGCATCCAGGCGGGGGCGGCGATCGTTGATCGGGATTGTTGACTGCCAGTCATCGTCATTATGCCGGCGCGGTGGTTTTTCGCAGGGGTCACAGGGGGAACAATGCATCCCATCGACGACGGTCGTCGCCGACCTCCTGGAAAACGCTACGAAAGGAACTTCATCATGAAAACGCTGAGCAAACTCACCGCCATCGCCGTTGTCGCCCTGTCCACGGGCAGCGCATTCGCCTACGAGTACGAGGGCACGCCGCCGACCGTGATCGGCCTGGATGCGCCCTCGACGACGACCCGTGCCGCGGTGCGCGCCGAGCTGGCGGCGCCCCGTGTGGCGGTGCCCTACCTCGTCGACGGCATGACGCCCGCCTCGTACGTGCCGTCCACCGATGGCGGCGCGTCGTCGCGGCAGGCAGTGCGCGAGGAGACGCGGATCGCGGTGCGCCACGCGCATGCACCGGTGTTCATCGGCGGCTGACCCGCAGCTTCCCCGATGCGTCTCGCGGCCGGTCTCGGCGACCGCCCGCCGCGTCGAGCTTGTGTCACGGGGGCGCCGCGTCGCCCCCGTGCGGTTTACAGCACCGCCACCGCCGTCGCCAGCAGCTCCGCGCTGCGCGCATCCAGCTCGTCGGCTCCCGCCTCCAGCGGATCACGCGGCGCCAACCGATGGCGCAGCACCAGATCGGCCAGCCAGCCGCGCGATTCCAGCCCCGGCTGCGCGGCTTCCCAGCGCAGCCCGGCCATCGTCACCGAGTGGTACAGCGCCGAAGCGGCCTGCCGTGCCAGGTGGGCGTCGTCGCGCTGCGCGGCGCTTTCGGCCAGCGCGAATGCGCGTTCCAGCGTCTGCGCCTGCAGCGCGGCGTCGGCCGCATCGCAGGGCCGGCCGCCATCGAGCAGGGTCTGCACATGCGCACGCAACGCCGGCAGCGAATGCTCGCGGCGGATCGCGCGCAGCACGTCGAGCGCGACGATGTTGCTGGTGCCTTCCCAGATCGAGCCGAGGTGCGCGTCGCGCAGCAGCCGGGGTTCGACGAACTCCTCGATGTAGCCGCAGCCGCCGCGCACCTCCATCGCATCGCCGGTGACCTTGCGGGCGTCGCGGCAGGCGCGGAACTTGATCAGCGGCGTCAGGATGCGGGCCAGCGCCGCCGGATCGGCGACCGGCAGCGGCCGTGAGGTCTGGACGGTGGCGCTCGAGAAGCCGGCTGCCTTGTCCGCCAGCGCCAGCGCGGTCGCGGTCTGGAACACCATCGTGCGGGCCTGCTCGGTCCACACCATCATCTTCAGCAACTGCCGCCTCATCAGCGGCATGTCGGCCAGCTTGCGGCCGAACGCCTCGCGGTGGTACGCGACGAACAGCGCCTCGGTCAGCGCCCGCCGCATCAGCCCGGCGGCGCGCACGCCGTTGGACAGCCGCGAGTTGTTGATCATGTCGGCCATGTGCTTGAAGCCGCGGCCACGCTGCCCGACCAGATACGCCTTGGCGCCTTCGAGGCGGATCTCGCCGCTGGCCATCGAGCGGGTGCCGAGCTTGTCCTTCAGCCGCAGGATCCGGTAGCGGTTGTGCGAGCCGTCCTCCAGGTCGCGCGGCAGCAGGAACAGCGAGATGCCCGCCAGCCCGGCCGCCGGCTCGCTGCGCGCCAGCACCATCGCGAAGCCGGCGTCGGCGTTCGAGCAGAACCACTTGTCGCCGGTCAGGCTCCAGCTTCCGTCGGCCTGCAGCGCCGCCTGGGTGGTAGTGCCGCTGACGTCGGAGCCGGCGCCCTGCTCGGTCATGAACATCGCGCCCTGATGCAGTTCGTCGAAGTCCGACGTCGTCAGCATCGGCAGGAAGCGCTCGATCAGCGCCGGCTCGCCGAACTTGCGCAAGGTGCGCGACAGCGAGTCGGTCATGCTGACCGGGCAGCACAGGCCGAACTCCGCCTGTACGAATAGATAGGTCAGCGCGTACTTGGCCGCCGCCGGCATCGGCTCGGGCCAGCCGAGCACGCCGCCGCGGTGCGACAGCGCGGCCAGCCCGAAGTCGCCGTAAGCGGTGCGTTCGAGCTCGACATAGGCAGGATGCTTGTGGATCCGCGATTCGTCGACGCCCGCGCGGCTGCGCACCGACAAGGTCGGCGGATTGCGATCGGCCTCGCCGGCCAGATCGTCCAGCCGGCCGCCGGCCAGCGCGCCCAGCCGGTCGAAATGCGGGGCCAGGTGGGTGAACAGCGCCGGCGGCAGATACAGCCCGAACAGACTGGCCGCCTGCGGATCGGCCCGATACAGATTCAGACCGCGCGAGTCGGGTACCGCGGTGGTCTGGCCAGCGGCGGTCGGCGACGACATGTCCATCGGGATCTCCTCGATTCGGTGGGCCGCCGCGCGGCGATCGGAACGCGCGCCGGCGGAACGGGATGCTCGGGCAGTATTATCCTCCCGACCAGGCCCGGTCCGATGCTCGGCCGCCGCCGCGTCTGATCCGCGTCGACGGCATTGCGGCGGATCCGCCGGCCGGGCCGCTCGAACGACGCGATACGAAGGAGAGGCACGTGGGTTCCAAACGACGGGGAATGGTCTGCTCGGCGCAGCCCGAGGCGACCGAGGCGGGCATCGACGTGCTGGCCGCCGGCGGCAATGTCGTCGACGCGGCGATCACCGCTGCGCTGGTGCAGTGCGCGGTCGATCCGCAGATGTGCGGCATCGCCGGCTTCGGGTCGATGCATCTGTACCTGCCCGACAAGGGCTTCCACGGCTTCATCGACTTCCACGGCCGCGCCCCGCTGGCGGTGACGCCCGACATGTGGGCCGACCGCATCGTCGGCGAATGCGACGACGGCTTCGGCTTCATGCTGCGCGAGCAGGTCAACGAGATCGGCTACCAGTCGATGACCACGCCGCTGACGATCAAGGCGTTCGACGAGGCGCTGACCCGCTTCGGCACCCGGCCGCTGGCGCAGGCGCTCGGCCCGGCGATCGAGTGGTGCGAGCAAGGGTTCGCGGTCCGTCCGCACGTCTCCGGTTTCTGGAACCAGCCGCCGGGCGGCGGACTGCTGATCGTGATGATGCTGAACATCCTGCAGGAGTTCGACCTCGCCGCGCTCGGCCACAACACGCCCGACTACATCGCGGTGGTGGCCGAGGCGATGAAGATCGCCACCTACGAGAAGGACACGCGGCTGGGCGACCCGAAGTTCGTGAAGATTCCGTTCGACGAGCTGACGTCGCGCGAATGGGCGAAGCGGATGGCCGAGCGCATCCGCCGCGGCGAGAAGACCACGGTGCCCCGGCTTCCCGACAAGACCGCCGAGAGCCGCTACACCACGCACATCTGCGTCGCCGACGACAGCGGCGCCTGCGTGTCGCTGACCCATTCGCTCGGCTCGGCGTCGGGTGTCGTCACCGACGGCCTGGGCTTCATGTACAACAACTGCATGATGGTGTTCGACCCCCGCCCCGGCCGCAGCGGCTCGCTGGCGCCGGGCAAGGCGCGCTTCTCGGCGATGGCGCCGACCATCGTGTTCGACGGCGACCGGCCGATGCTGGTGATCGGTGCCCCCGGCGGCACGACGATCACGATGGGCATCCTGCAGGGGATCCTGAACGTCGTCGATTTCGGCATGACCGCCGAGCAGGCCGTCGTGGCGCCGCGGATCTGCGCGACATCGGACCGCATCGAGATGGTCAACCGGATTCCGCGGGCGACCGAGCGCGCGCTGCAGGCGCGCGGCTATCCGACATTGCGGTATGCCGAGAGCTATGCATTCCCGCTGGTGCATGCGATCCGCATCCGCGACGGCCGGTTCGACGGCGGCGCGGACCCGGCGGGGGATGGGGTGGCGTTGGGGATGTAGTCCCCGCAAGCTGCTCGGCACGGCTCATGGCGCTGAACTTCCGTCCCGCGACTTCCGGCGACATCCCGGCCTGTCTGGTGCTGCGGGGCCGCACGCGCCAGAACGCCCTTTCCGCTGAACGCCTCGCGGCCATGGGAATCACCGTCGAGTCATGGGCCGGCGACGTCGAATCCGGCGCGCTCCCCGGCTTCGTCTGTACCGATGAGGAGCGCATCGTCGGCTACTGCTTCGGTGAGAAGGCCACCGGAGAGGTGGTCGTCCTTGCGCTCCTGCCCGACCATGAAGGGCGCGGCATCGGCAGCCACCTGCTCGCTCTTGTCGTCGACCTGCTTGCCGATGCCGGCCACGAGCGGCTGTTCCTCGGTTGCTCGTCGGATCCGGTCACTCGATCCCATGGCTTCTATCGACGCCTCGGCTGGGTCTCGACGGGGACATTCGACGCCGCCGGGGACGAAGTGCTGGAGTTCTTCCCGCCTCGTCGAGGCGTCGAGGCGTGAACGCGGCTCAGCCGGCGGCGGCGCGCCGGGCGCCGGCCACAGGAATGCAAGTTGCCACGCCAGTCGTCGCCACACCCGTCCCTTGAATCATCGTCCCTGCCGGCGCCTGGATGGCCGCTGCTTTCCAAGGGCATTCATCTGCCGGCGAAGGAGATACCGAATGCCGACATTCATTACCATTGGCTACGGCGACCGCGCGGGTTACGACCGCACACCTCAGGCTGTTCGAGATGCCGCTCACGCACACGACCAACTGCTGCAGAAGCGCGGAGCCTTGATGGGAATCGCAGGCACGCCCGTACAGGTCCGCAATCACCAGGCTGTGAACGCCCAGACGGAGAACGGCCCCTATCTGGCTTCGCAACTCCCCGTGGCAGGCTTTGCCGTCATCGAAGCGTCTTCCATCGAAGAAGCCATCAGACTGGTGTCGCAGACTCCATGCGCCGTCGCATACGGCGTCGTCGAGGTCTGGCCGCTCGAACAACCCAAGTGAGGCTTGGCAGGGCACGAGGCATTCGTCGAGCTTCTGACGACTGATCAGCAGGAGACCTCAATGGACTTGCCCGATTACGAACAGTTCTTCCGCGAGTACGCGAAGGCCTACGAACGCTCGTTGGGCGACAGCGTCGACGTGGCCGCGATTCGAAGCTTCTTCGCCGAGGCATTCATATCCGCCAGCGTGAACGGGCAGGTTGCGGCCGGGCCGAACGATGAGGCTTTCGCGGAGGCACTGAGGAAGGGATACGGCTTCTACAAGGCAATCGGAACGACGAGCATGAAGGTCGACCGGGTGGAGCCGGAAGCCCTGTACGAGAACCATGACAAGGTGCGGGTCTTCTACTCGGCCGGTTACCGGAAGGCGGATGGAACGGAGGTATCGATTCCGTTCGACGTGCTGTACCTGCTCCAGCGGCGAAGCGGAGGGCCGAAGATATTCGGATTCGTTGCTGGCGATGAGATGGCCGTATACAGAAAGCATGGTCTGGTGGACGAGGCTGGTCGGCCTGCATGAGTGTTACCCGCACCTGGCTTGAGGTTAGCGTGGGCGGAACGCGGGCATTCAGAGCCGGATAGAAATGCT
>DAISWF010000282.1:1225-7394 GCA_036826495.1 Burkholderiaceae bacterium | reverse complement strand
CGTCACGATCGGCTCCAAGGAGGGGCTGGCGCACCTGATGCTGGCCACGCTGGACCGCGGCGACACCGTGCTGGTGCCCGATCCCAGCTATCCGATCCACATCTACGGCGCGGTGATCGCCGGCGCCGACATCCGCTCGGTGGTGATGGCCCCGGACGTGGACTTCTTCGCGGAGCTGGAGAAGGCGATCCGCGGCAGCTATCCGAAGCCGAAGATGATGGTGCTGGGCTTCCCGTCGAACCCCACCGCGCAGTGCGTCGAGCTGTCGTTCTTCGAACGCGTGATCGCGCTGGCCCGCAAGCACGACATCCTGGTCGTGCACGACCTGGCCTACGCCGACATCGTGTTCGACGGCTGGCAGGCGCCGTCGATCATGCAGGTGCCGGGCGCCAAGGACGTCGCGGTCGAGTTCTTCACCTTGTCGAAGAGCTACAACATGGCCGGCTGGCGGATCGGCTTCATGGTCGGCAATGCCGACCTGGTGGCGGCGCTCGCGCGGATCAAGAGCTACCACGACTACGGCACCTTCACGCCGCTGCAGGTCGCCGCGATCGCCGCGCTCGAAGGCGACCAGCAGTGCGTGCGCGACATCGCCGCGCAGTACCAGCGCCGCCGCGACGTGCTGTACAAGGGCCTGACCGAGGCCGGCTGGGCGGTCGAGCTGCCGAAGGCGTCGATGTACATCTGGGCGCGCATCCCCGAGCCCTACCGGGCCGAAGGATCGCTGGCCTTCTCCCGCCGGCTGCTCGACCGCGCCAAGGTCGCGGTGTCGCCCGGCATCGGCTTCGGCGACCACGGCGACGAGCACGTGCGCTTCGCGCTGATCGAGAACGAGGCGCGGATCCGTCAGGCGGTGCGCGGCATCAAGGGGATGTTCAAGGCCGACGGGCTGGTCCGTGCCCCGGCGGCCACCGCTCCCGGCTGACACGCGCCGGCGGGCACGCGTCCACCGACACGGCCGTGACATGGCCGTCCCAAGTGGCCGCGCGACGCGAGCCCGAAGTTCGCCGCCTGACGAATCGCGGCGGACCGCCCGCGCTACAGGATCGACAGCCCCCCGTCGACCATCAGCGACGCCCCGGTGATGTACGACGCCTCGTCGGACGCCAGCCACAGGATCGGCCAGGCGATCTCCGACGGGTCGGCCCAGCGGCCCAGCACCGACGTGAACTGGCGCTCGCCGCGCAGCGTCTGCTCGCTCTTGCCGGCGGCCTGGGCGCGCGCCAGGTGGAACTCGGTCAGCGTGGAGCCGGGGCAGACGGCGTTGACGCGGATGCCGTGGCCCGCCTGTTCGATCGCCAGGGTGCGGGTCAGCGACAACTGCGCGGCCTTGGTGGCGTCGTACAGCCCCATGCCGGCGCGTCCGGTGACGCCATAGCACGACGACACGTTGACGATGCTGCCGCCGCCGGCGGCCTTCAGCGCCGGCAAGGCCGCCCGGCAGTAGCTCGCGGTGCCCACCAGGTTCACGTCGAGCATCTGCCGCCACTGCGCCGGGTCCGCATCGGCCAGCGCCGAGTAGTTGCGGATCGACGCGTTGTTGACCAGCACCTGCAACGCGCCCAGCCGTGCGACGCAATGGGCCACCGCGGCTTCGGCCAGCGGCGCATCGGCGATGTCGGCCTGGAACAGCTCGACCCGTGCCTGCGGCGTCTCCTGCAGCACCTTGTCGCGGGTGCGCGCCAGCCCGGCCGCGTCGCGGTCGACCAGCGTGACCGCCGCGCCTTCGGCACAGAAGCGCAGCGCGGTGGCCGCGCCGATGCCGGAGCCGCCGCCGGTGATCAGCGCCACCCGCTGCGCGAGCCGGCCGGCCATCACTCGACCTTCGCGCCGGTGGCCTTGATCACCGCGCCCCAGCGCGGGATCTCGGCGCGGATCCAGGCGGTGAACTGCTCGGGCGTGTTGGCGACGATCTCGAACTCCAGCCCCACCAGCTTCTCGCGGATGTCGGGCATCGCGAGGATGCGCATCATCTCCTTGTGATAGCGGTCGATGATCGGCCTGGGCGTGCCGCCGGTGGTCAGCAGGCCGATCCACGAGGTCGCGACGAAGTCCGGAAAGCCCGATTCGATCATCGTCGGGATGCTCGGCGTGCTCTGGAACCGCTTCTGGCCGGTGGACGCCACCAGCCGCAGCTTGCCCTCCTTGACGAACTGCTGCACGTTGCCCGGCACCATGAACGCCGCCTGCACGTGGCCGGCCAGCAGGTCGGTCAGCGCCGGCGCGGCGCCCTTGTACGGCACGTGGATCATCTTCACCTGCGCGGCCGACTTGTACATCTCCATCGTCAGATGCGACGCGCTGCCCACCGCGATCGATCCGTACGACAGCTTGTCGGGGCTGGCCTTGGCGAGCGCGGTCAGCTCGGCCACCGTCTTCACCGGCAGCGACGGATTGACGACCAGGTACTGCGGCGTCGTCACCATCAGCGTGATCGGCGACAGATCGGTCAGCGGGTCGTACGGCATCTTCTCGAACAGCGTCACGTTGACCGCCAGCGGCCCGTTGTAGCCGATCAGCAGCGTGTGGCCGTCGGGCGCGGCCTTGGCGACCAGGTCGGCGCCGATGTTGCCGCCGGCGCCCGGCCGATTCTCGACGATGACCGGCTGGCCCAGCGCCTCCTGCAGCTTGGGCGCGATCGTGCGCGCCAGCACGTCGTTGGTGCTGCCGACGATCGGCACGATGATGCGCACCGGCCGGGTCGGCGCCCATTCCTGGACCTGCGCCGATGCGCCCGGCATGAAGCCCGCGGCCGCGAGCGACGCGGCAGCGGCAGCCAGCAGCCGGCGGCGCCGGATCCGGATCGAAGTGATGTTGCTCATTGGTGTGTTTCCATCAGCGATCCGCGCGTCAGCCGGATCGACGAACGAGGTGCCGCCCGCGACGCCGGGCGGGTGTCGGCGCCCGGCCGCTCGATGGCGGGCCGCGGCGCCTGCATGCGCGGCATCAGATCGAGTAGACCGCCTGCTGCAGGCCGTCGGCCAGCTCGCGGCTGGCCCACTGCACCGGATCCTGCCCGCGGTCCAGCAGCACGCCGGCGGCGCGCACGCGCTGCGCCGATGCGTTCAGCGCCGGCGGTTCGACGCCCCGCTCCAGCGCCAGCGCGGCGTCGTACAGCATGCGCCGCGCCATCACGATGCCGCGGTCGGTGGGCAGCAGCCGTTCGGCCTCGTGGTCCTGGATCGGCCCCATGCTCTCCTGCAGCGACGCGTCCTGCATCGAGAAGCCGAACACGCCGCTGTACGCGCGCTTCTCCTTCTGCGCGACGCGATCGATCAGGTAGTCGTTGCCCTTGTTCGCCTTCGGACGGAACGTGCCCGGCTCGTACTCGACGTGGATGCCCTTGCCGGCCTGCATCTCGGCGCGCTCGTGCCCGGTCAGCGGCCGCGACGGCTGCCAGTTGATGCTCCAGGCCCAGCAGTGTTCATCGTCGATCGGCACCCAGACGTGGCCGCCGAGCGCATGGTCGCCGAACGGCGGAATCAGCGTGAACCACGGGAACAGCCACTGCGTGATCCGCCAGTAGTAGCTGTCGGCATCGCCGTTGCGCCGGCCGAACAGCGTCAAGCCGAACGGCGTGTTCTCGATCGTGAACACCACGTTGCCGTCGGCCTTGATGTACTCCAGCGCCCGCGTGCCCTGGTGCATCGGATCGATGTCGACCTCGTAGCGGTGCACGTACGACACATGGGCGGTGTCGATGCCGCCTTCCATCGCCTGCAGGTAGTTGCATTCCTGCAGCCGCTTGGATACGAACACGTGGCTGTCCGGCAGCAGGCACCACTCGAGCTCGGGCGGTTCCGGCTGCTTGTCCGGCGGACCCATGTAGGCCCAGACGATACCGGCGCGCTCGATGCACGGATAGCCCTTGATGTTCATCCGTTCGCAAAGCTGCGGCGCCGACGGCACCTCGACGCACCTGCCGTGACGGTCGAACTTCACACCGTGATAGCTGCAGCGCACGCCGTGCTCTTCGTTGCGGCCGAAGTACAGCGACACGCCGCGGTGCGAGCAGAACTCGTTGATCAGGCCGACCTGACCCGAGGTGTCGCGGAAGGCCAGCAGTTTCTCGCCCAGGATCGGCGCCCGCACCGGCGGCCCGTCGGGCTCGGCGATCTCGCTGGACAGCAGCACCGGCACCCAGTACCGGCGCATCAGGTTGCCCATCCGGGTGCCCGGGCCGGCGCGAACCAGCGTCTCGGACATTTCCCTGTTCATCATGTGTCTCCCACGTGAGCGGTGGTTTGTAGTTGGTGTCCGTATCGTGAGACAATAGTCCACGCAACGGATACCGATTATAGGGGCGCGGATCCGAACCTGTCTTGCCCCGGCTTTTTGCGCCGCTCCCTGCGACCCGATGACCAGTCCCAAACCTGCCGACAATGTCCGCGCCGTCGAACGCGCGCTGGCGATCCTCAAGGCATTCACCGCCCATGACGCCGAGCTGACCGCCGGCCAACTGCTGACCCGGGTCGACCTGAGCCGCCCGACGCTCTACCGGCTGCTGCAGACGCTGCAGACCAGCGGCTTCGTCGTGGCCTCCGGCAACCCTCAGCGGTTCCGGCTCGGGCCGGCGGTCGCGCATCTGGTCCACGTATGGACGTCGAACCAGGACATCGCCGAGCATGCGCAGCCGATGCTGGCGCGGCTGTGGGAGCAGACTGGCGAGACGGTGGCGCTGTATCTGCTCGACGGCGACGACCGGGTGTGCGTGGCCGAGCTGCCGAGCGCGCAGCCGCTCAGCTTCCGGCGCGGCATCGGCTACCGTGCGCCGATCACGATGGGCGCCAGCGGCCGGGCGATCCGCGCCTGGCTGACCGATCGCGCCGCACCGGCAGCGGCACCGGCCGCCGCCGAGCTGCAGCGGATCCGCGCGAACGGCTATGCGGTCAGCTTCGAGGAGCTGATCCAGGGCGCGGTAGCGGTCGCCGCACCGGTGTTCGATGCAGCCTCGAAAGTGCTCGGGGCGGTGGCGGTGTTCGGTCCTGGCGTGCGGCTGCCGCAGGAACGGATCGAGACGATCGGTCGGCTGGTGTCGGCGGAGGCGGCGGCGATCTCGGCGGCGCTGGGGGCCCTCCCTCAATACCCTGCCACCGCCTGCTCGCTGCGCGACCACAGCTCGCCCGCCAGCGCCTCGTCCTGCGCCAGCGCGCTCGGCGTGCGCGGCCGGCACGCGTGATAGTAGAGCCCGCTCTGCCCGGCCGCCTCGGCCGCCGTCGCGCAATGCAGCGTCGTCTCGGCGCCTTCCTCGTTGGAGATCATCCGCAGCTTCATCAGCGGCCGGATCGGCCACGGCACCGAGCGCCAGATGTCCGAGGCGACCACGCCCGGATGCACCGCATAGGAGGTGATGCCCGATCCGGCGACGTGGCGCGCGAGCTCCGCGCTGAACAGCACGTTGGCCAGCTTCGACACCTGGTATTCGCGCAGGCCGGTCAGCGTCGCGGTGGGCTTGCGCACCGCGTCCCAGTCGATGCCGCCGGCGCGATAGTGCGCGCGGCTGGCCACCGTGACGACGCGCGCCGGCGCCGACCGGCGCAGCCGGTCGAGCAGCAGCCGGGTCAGCAGGAAGTGGCCCATGTGATTGATGCCGAACGCCAGCTCGAAGCCCGACGCGGTCAGGCCGCGGCCACCGGCGACGCCGGCATTGTTGATCAGCAGATGCAGCGGGCGGTCGCGGGCGAGGAATGCGTCGGCGCAGGCGCGCACCGAGCCGAAGTCGGCCAGGTCGATCTCCAGCACCTCGATCGCGCCGCCGCCGGCACGGATCTCGTCGACCACGCCCTCGGCACGCTGCGCCGAGCGGCAGGCGATGAACACATGGGCCCCCAGCCCGGCGAGCCGGCGCGCCGTGACCCGCCCGATGCCGGTGTTCGCGCCGGTGATCAGCGCCACCCGCCCTGCCAGTGCGCGCGGGCTGACGATCGAAGTGCTGGCTGCCATCGTGAGGGGCGTGGCAAGGGCACGCTCGTGGGTTGAACAGCCTGTCAGCATAGGGCATAGCGGCCGTCACCGGCAGCAGCCTGAGGATGCCGGTACAGTTCCGGCTGACGACGACGATGGACGTTTCCCGATGACCGACCCCGCCCGCCCGATAGAGGGCATCGACATCCCGCGTGTCACCGCCTGGTTCGCCGATCACACCGAGATCGCGTCGCCGCTGCGCTTC
>DAISWF010000282.1:0-1215 GCA_036826495.1 Burkholderiaceae bacterium | reverse complement strand
TTCGCGGTCGAGGACGCGGCGGGCCGCCGCTTCGTGCTGCGCCGCCCGCCGCTCGGCAAGCTGCTGCCGAGCGCGCACGACATGGCGCGCGAGCACCGGATCATGTCGGCGCTGGCCGGCACGGCGGTGCCGATGCCGGGGATGGTCGGCCTGTGCCAGGACCCGGCGGTCACCGAACGCGACTTCTACGTGAGGCACTTCCTCGACGGCATCGGCGTGCGGGAGGCCGAGATCGGCCGCACGCTCGCCGAGCCGGTGCGCGAGCGGATGAGCCGGGAGCTGCTGGCGACGCTGTGCGACCTGCACGAGGTCGACATCGATGCGGTGGGGCTGGGCAACCTCGCGCGCCGCGAGGGCTACATCGAGCGGCAGCTCAAGCGCTGGTCCGGTCAGTGGGAGCAGTCGAAGACCCGCGAGCTGCCGCTGATCGACCGGGTGCGCGACACGCTGGCGGCGAAGATGCCGCCGCCGTCGAAGGCCACGATCGCCCACGGCGACTACCGGCTGTCGAACTGCATGATGTCGCCCGAAGGGCCGGTGGCCGGCGTGCTCGACTGGGAGCTGTGCACGCTCGGCGAGCCGATGGCCGACCTGGGCGGGCTGCTCGGCTACTGGCACGACCCTTCGGATCCCGATCAGGGCGGCGATGCCGCCACCACCGGCCTGCCGGGCTTTCTGACGCAGGACCAGATGGCACGGCTCTACGCCGACCGCATGAACGTGGAGCTGGCCACCGTCGACTATTACCGCGCCTTCGCGCAGTGGCGGCTCGCCTGCATCGGCGAAGGCGTGTACGCCCGTTACCTCGGCGGCCAGCAGGGATCGCAGGACGAGGCGATCAACCTCGACGTCTATCGCGACCAGATTCCGCGACGCGTGCAGCGGGCGGCGCGGCTGCTGGGGCTGGGGGTCAGTCGGGGCTGAAACCTGCCCGCGTCGGTGCCTGCCAGGAGCCCGGAGGCGCCGGCAACGCGGTGTGGTCGCGGCTCACCCGGCGCGCTGCGCCGCCGGCACGCTCAGCGACGCACGCGAATTCAGCGTGTCGACGTCGAAGCCGGCCAGCAGCTTGTAGCGCTGCTCGACCGCCTTCAGCTCGTCGGCGGCCGCCAGATGCGCGGCCCGGCGGGCCAGCTCGCTGACCCGCTTCATCACGTCGCCGGCCTGCCGGCGATTGGCGAGCTGCACCGACGCGGTGGTTTCGCGGCGACCCGATTC
>DAISWF010000281.1:0-7442 GCA_036826495.1 Burkholderiaceae bacterium | reverse complement strand
TGCAGGAGCGCATCACGTCGACCAAGGTCGGCTCGATCACGTCGATCCAGGCCGTGTACGTGCCGGCGGACGACCTGACCGACCCGTCGCCGGCGACCACGTTCGCGCACCTGGACGCCACCGTCGTGCTGTCGCGCGACATCGCGTCGCTGGGCATCTACCCGGCGGTGGACCCGCTGGACTCGACGTCCCGCCAGCTCGATCCGCTGGTGATCGGCGAGGACCACTACCAGGTCACCCGCCGGGTGCAGTCGACCCTGCAGCGCTACAAGGAACTGCGCGACATCATCGCGATCCTGGGCATGGACGAGCTGTCGCCGGAAGACAAGCTGGCGGTGGCCCGGGCGCGCAAGATCCAGCGCTTCCTGTCGCAGCCCTTCAACGTGGCCGAGGTGTTCACCGGCTCGCCGGGCAAGATCGTGCCGCTGAAGGACACGATCCGCGGCTTCAAGATGATCGTCGACGGCGAGTGCGACCAGCTTCCCGAGCAGGCGTTCTACATGGTCGGCGCGATCGAAGAAGCGTTCGAGAAGGCGAAGACGTTGTGAGCACCATCCGTGTCGATGTCGTCAGCGCCGAATCCTCGATCTTCGAGGGCGAGGCCGAGTTCGTCGCGCTGCCGGGCGAGGCCGGCGAGCTGGGCATCTATCCCCAGCACACGCCGCTGATCACGCGCATCCGGCCGGGCGCGGTGCGGATCAAGGTGGCGAACCGGGCCGACGAGGAATTCGTGTTCGTCGCCGGCGGCATCCTCGAGGTGCAGCCGAACCGGGTGACGGTGCTGGCCGACACCGCGATCCGCGGCAAGGACCTCGACGAGGCCAAGGCCTCCGACGCACAGAAGCGCGCGCAGGAAGCGATGGCCAACGCCAAGAGCGACATCGACTTCGCGCGCGCCCAGTCCGAGTTCGCGATGATGGCCGCGCAGATCGCGGCGATCCAGAAACTGCGCCGCAAGTGATTCGCAGGCTCGGCGTCGGTGCTCCGGCGCCGATGCCCTCCTGCGGTTTGCCGATGTTCCAGTCATCGGTTCCGATCAGCAAGGGAGTGGCGATGATTCCTGCAACGATCGAACGCTGGCACGAGGTGGTCCGCACCCGTGACATCGGCGCACTCGACACCCTCCTGGCCGATGACGTGGTGTTCCTGTCGCCGGTCGTGCACACGCCGCAGGCCGGCAAGGCGCTGACCACCGGCTACCTGCGGGCCGCGCTGAACGTGCTGAACAACGAATCGTTCCGCTACCTGGGTGCCTGGTACGGCACCCGCTCCGCGGTGCTGGAGTTCGGCACCGTGCTCGACGGCGTGCAGATCAATGGCGTCGACATCATCGAGTGGAACGCCGACGGCCAGATCATCCGCTTCAAGGTGATGGTGCGGCCGCTGAAGGCGATCAACCTGCTGCATCGGATGATGGGGCAGATGCTGACGAAGCTCGCGGGCGCCGGCCCGGCGGTTCCGCAGGCGCCCGCGCAGCCGCAGTGATTCGCGGCGGCCGCGGTCTGGCCGCGCGGTGCGACGCCGCTCGGCAGCGGGCGAGCGCCTCGCCTGTCTGCGAATGGCCCGCAGCGCGCTGATCGCCGGCGCGGTCGGCCGGCTCGGCGAGGCGGTGCTGAATCGCGCGCTGGCCGGTGATCAGTACGAACGGGTGGTGGCGCTCGCGCATGCGCCGATGAATCTGGGCGTGCGCCGGCTCGCATTGGCCAGCGCCGATGACCTGCCGCCGCTCGACGACTTGTTCCTCGTGCTGTCCGATCCCGGCGAGCCCGCCGCCCGCTCGTTCTATGGACGTGACGCTGCCTTCACGTTGCTGTCGGCCGACCTGCTGCAACCGGTCGCGCAGCGGGCGATCGCCGCCGGCGCGCGGCGTGCGCTGCTGCTGAGCCCGCTGCCCGCGTGGCAGCAGATGTCGCGTTTCCACCAGGGCCTGTCCGGCGACCGGGAAACGGGGCTGGCGGCGCTGCCGTTCGAAAGCCTGACGATCCTGCGGCCGGTGAAAGCCGCCGCGACCGCCGGCGGCAGCCTGGTCGAACGGATCACCCAGCTCTATCTGAGCGTGCAGATGACGATGCTGCCGAAGTCGATTCCGACGCTGACCTCCGAGCAGCTCGCGCGCGCCGCCGTGTCGGTGATGGCCGAGGCGACCACCGGCATCCGGATCCTCGATGCGGCGGCACTGGACAAGCGATTGCGTGAAGAGGGCGGATGACGACTTCGCGACCCTGGGGCTCGCTGGCAACGCTTCGACATCGGACATCTCCACCAGCATCGATGGTTTCTGCACTGAGTCAGAAAACTGTATTGAGTACAGGTTTCTGACTCAGTTGTGAAAACCCATCTGCATCCAAGCGCCCGCCGGCCCACCGAACATCTCGTAGATAGGTGCAATGCGTCTTAAATCCATCTTATTTCAAGGATAAGCGATTTACAGACGCGCGGACACTCCAGGCCGCCGCCGATGCGCACGTCGTTCTGCCGCACCGACCGATGCCAGCCCGCCCGGCGGTACAATCGCGTCGATGACCGCGCCCGAGAACGACACCTTCCTGCGCGCGCTGCGGCGCGAACCCACCGACTACACGCCGCTGTGGCTGATGCGGCAGGCCGGTCGTTATCTGCCGGAGTACAACGCCACCCGCGCCCGGGCCGGCAACTTCCTGAATCTGTGCAAGACGCCGGAACTGGCCTGCGAGGTCACGCTGCAGCCGCTGGCGCGCTATCCGCTGGATGCGGCGATCCTGTTCTCCGACATCCTGACCGTTCCCGACGCGATGGGCCTGGGGCTGTACTTCGCCGAAGGCGAGGGCCCGAAGTTCCGCCAGACGGTGCGCACCGAAGCCGATGTCGCCCGCCTCGGCGCGCCCGACCCGGAGACCGACCTGCGCTACGTGATGGACGCGGTGCGGACGATCCGTGCGGCGCTGGGCGGCCGGGTGCCGCTGATCGGCTTCTCCGGCTCGCCGTGGACGCTCGCCTGCTATATGGTCGAGGGCGGCGGCAGCGCGGACTTCCGCACGATCAAGTCGATGCTGTATTCACGGCCCGATCTGCTGCATCGGATCCTCGCCGTCAACGCCCGCGCGGTCACCGACTACCTGAACGCCCAGATCGCCGCCGGCGCGCAGGCGGTGATGCTGTTCGATACCTGGGGCGGTACGCTGGCCGACGGCGCGTTCCAGCAGTTCTCGCTGCGGTACCTGGAGCAGGTGGTGGCCGGCGTCAAGGCGGCGGCGGTGAAGCCGGCCCGCGACCCCGGTGCGCCGGCGCCCCCGGTCATCGTGTTCACGAAGGGCGGCGGCCTGTGGCTTGAGCAGATCGCCGCGATCGGCTGCGAGGCGGTCGGCGTCGACTGGACCGTGAACCTCGGCGACGCCCGCCGGCGGGTCGGCGACCGCTGCGCGGTGCAGGGGAACCTGGATCCGATGGTGCTGATGGGCAGCCCCGACACCGTCCGTGCGGAGGCCCGCCGGCTGCTCGACCAATGGGGCGCGCCGGCCGCCGGTGCCGGGCATGTGTTCAACCTCGGCCACGGTATTTCACAGTTCACGCCACCGGATCAGGTGGCGGTGCTGGCCGAAACCGTGCACCAGCACAGCCGGCAATTGCGCCGGCCCGAAAGGCGCCGGCCCGAAAGCGGCGCCGGCTAGCGAATCCGCCCGCCCCGCATGCCCCCGAACGGCCGCCCGCCCGAGGCGGCGACCGACAGAAAAGACGATCAAAACGCTTGCGTTTTCGGTCACTTTGGGGGCGGGGTGGACACTGACTTATTCACACCAATCCGGTACCTACCGGTTCCCTTGGCGTTCTGACCCGGCGATGTGATGTCTCCGTGCAACTCGTTGATTCAACTCAGTAAATCAATACGCCGCCGGACGCCGATCCGGAAGAATTTACAAAAGCACGCCTAGCACGCCTTTCCGCATTCGACAAACCCACAGATTTATCCACAGGCCCCGGTGACAACTGGAAAATACCCCGACACCCCCTAAATTTAACGTCTCCACTTAAAGTAAAACCTCATGAAGAGCGCGCTCCCGATCGCCCGAATCGCGCTCGAAGTGCCGATCAGCGACCTGTTCGACTACCTGATTCCGGCCGATCTGCAGGGCGAGATCGCGCCGGGTCACTGGGTGCTGGTGCCCTGGGGAAGCGGTCGGCGGGTCGGCATCGTCGCGGAACGGGCAGCGCACTCCGATCTGCCGGTCGAGCGCCTGAAACCGCTGCTGTCGCGGATCATCGACGCGCCGCCGCCCGACCCGCACTGGCTGGCATTGGGCCGGTTCGCCGCGGGCTATTACCACCGCAGCCTGGGCGAGGTGCTGCTGCCGGCGATTCCGAAGCTGCTGCGGACGCCGCCGGCGCCGAAGTCGCGGACTTCGGCGTTCGCCCGCGCGCGACAGCGGACGCGGGTGGTGTGCGGCGGCGATGCAGCGAGCGATGAACCGGCCAGCGGCGAAGCGGCCAGCGGTAAAGCGGCAAAGCCGGACTCGTCGCCGGCGCGGGCGGAGGACAGCTCGCCGGCCGCGCCGTCGAACGCACCGCGCGAGCTGGCGCAGCCCGCACCTGCAGTTGAATCGCCACCGACACTGAACGCCGCGCAGCAGGCCGCGCTGGCCGCGCTGCGCAAAGGCCGGGGCTTTCGCTGCCGCATCCTGCACGGCATCACCGGCAGCGGCAAGACCGAGGTCTATCTGCACTGGATCGCCGAGCTGCTGCGCGCGCCGGATGCACAGGTGCTGATGCTGGTGCCGGAGATCGGCCTGACGCCGCAGATGCTGGGGCTCCTGCGCCGCCGCTTCCCCGCGGTACCGATCGCTATCCTTCATAGCGATCTGGCCGACGGCGAGCGCGCGACCCACTGGCTGGCGGCGGCCGATGGCCATGCACGGCTGATCGTCGGCACGCGGCTGGCGATCCTGGCGCCGTTCCGCAGCCTGGCCGCCATCGTCGTCGACGAAGAGCACGACCCGTCGTACAAGCAGCAGGAAGGCGTCCGCTACTCGGCGCGCGACCTGGCGATCACGCTGGCGTCGCAGCGCGGTCTGCCGGTGCTGCTAGGGTCGGCCACGCCGGCACTCGAAACCTGGCATGCCGGTCGCGCGGGCCGCTACGAACTGCTGAATCTGCCGCAGCGCGCGGCAGGCGGCGCGTTGCCCGGCCTGCGCATCGTCGGTCTGAAAGGGCTCACGTTGCGCCACGGGCTGTCCGACCCGGCCATCGACGCGATCCGTGCCGCGCTGGAACGCCGCGGCCAGGTGCTGGTGTTCCTGAACCGTCGCGGCTTCGCACCGGTGCTGAGCTGCGAGCAATGCGGCTGGATCAGTCAGTGCGACACCTGTTCGGCCTATCGCGTGCTGCACCGGATCGGCAGCCCCGCGGGCAGCCAGGGCGGCGCGGCGTGCTACCGGATGATGTGCCACCACTGCAGTGCCGACCGGCCGGTGCCACGCAACTGCCCGACCTGCGGCAACGTCGATCTGACACCGCTCGGCCGCGGCACGCAGCGCATCGAGCAGGGCCTGGCGGAACTCTTCCCCGGCGCGCGGATCGCGCGGCTGGACCGCGACGTCGCCCGCCGGCGCGGTGCCGCCGAGTCGGTGCTGGCGGCAGCCCATGCCGGCGACGTCGACATCCTGGTCGGCACGCAGATGCTCGCCAAGGGCCACGACTTCGGCCGCCTGTCACTGGTCGTCGTCGTCGATGCCGACGGCGGCCTCTATTCATCGGACTTCCGCGCGCCCGAGCGGCTGTTCGCCACGTTGATGCAGGTCGCCGGCCGCGCCGGCCGCTCCGCCGCCACCGGCGACGCCAGCCAGGTCATCGTGCAGACGCGTTTCCCCGACCATCCGCTGTTCGGCGATCTGCTCCACCACGACTACGCGCGCTTCGCGAACCGGCTGCTCGAGGAGCGCGACGCCACCGATCTGCCGCCGTTCGTCCATCAGGCGCTGCTGCGCGCCGAATCGCGCACGTTGCAGCAGGCGCTCGACTGGCTCGCCGGCTGCAAGGAAAGCGGCGAACGTCTGCTGGCCCGCGACGGGCCGGCGCTGCCGGTGCAGTTGTTCGATCCGGTGCCGATGGCGATGGTCCGCATCGCCAACACCGACCGTGCCCAGCTATTGCTAGAATCGCGCTCCCGCAAGGCTCTGCACCGGTTCATCGCCGACTGGCTGCCGACCTTCGCGCCGGCAGCCCCACCGTCGTTCCCCCGGCGGCCGCCCTCTTCACGAACCCCTTCCGCAGGATCGCCGGTGCGCTGGCAGCTCGACATCGACCCGCTGGAGATTTGATGGCCGCGCTGCTGAACCCCGCACAGCGGGAAGCTATCCGCTATCTCGACGGTCCATGCCTGGTGATCGCCGGCGCCGGCAGCGGCAAGACGCGGGTCATCACGCAGAAGATCGTGCATCTGATCGATGCCGGCCTGCAGCCGACGACGATCGCCGCGATCACCTTCACCAACAAGGCCGCGCAGGAGATGGCCGAGCGGCTGCACGGGCTGGTGAAGCTGCCCAAGGATCAGCAGCCGGTGGTCTGCACCTTCCATTCGCTGGGCGTACGCATTCTGCGCCGCGACGGGCGCAGGCTGGGGTTGAAGACCGGCTTCTCGATCATCGACAGCGACGATGCGCTGGGCATCCTGCTCGAATCGCTGGCCACGACCGACCGCAAGCTGGGCCGCCGCGCCGCGAGCCGCATCTCGCTGTGGAAGAACGCGCTGGTCGAGCCCGACGAGGCCGCCGCGCAGGCGGCCGGCAACGAGGAGCATGCATTCGCGCGCGCCTATCGCGACTATGCCGCGACGTTGAACGCCTATCAGTCGGTCGATTTCGACGACCTGATCCGGCTGCCGGTGCGGCTGTTCCGCGAGCACGATGCGACGCTCGCCGCCTGGCGCGAGAAGCTGCGCTACCTTCTGGTCGACGAATATCAGGACACCAACGCCTGCCAGTACGAGCTGCTGCGTCAGCTCGCCGGCCCGCGCGCCGCATTCACCGCGGTCGGCGACGACGACCAGTCGATCTACGGCTGGCGCGGCGCGACGCTCGAGAATCTGCAGCGGCTGGCGCAGGACTTTCCGAACCTGAAGGTCATCAAGCTTGAGCAGAACTACCGCTCGACGGTGACGATCCTGACGGCGGCCAATCACCTGATCGCCCGCAATCCGAAGCTGTACCCGAAGCGGCTGTGGTCCGAGCATGGCATCGGTGATCCGGTGCAGGTGATCTGCAACGACACCGACGAGCAGGAGGCGGAATCGGTGGTGATGCGGCTGCAGGCGCACAAGTTCGAACGGCGCGGCGCCTACGCCGACTACGCGATCCTGTACCGCGGCAATCATCAGGCCAGGGTGTTCGAGCAGGCGCTGCGCAAGGAGCGGATTCCGTACGTGCTGTCGGGCGGGCAGTCGTTCTTCGAGCGCGCCGAGATCCGCGACCTGA
>DAISWF010000280.1:2687-7569 GCA_036826495.1 Burkholderiaceae bacterium | reverse complement strand
CGCCGAAGATCAGCACCGGCACCGCCAGCGGCAGCACCAGCAGCGCCAGCAGCGCGCCGCCGCCGCGGGCTCCCAGGGTCAGCGCCGCCGCGACCGCGCCCAGCCAGCCGATCACCGGCGTGCCCAGCAGCAGCGACAGCATCAGCACGACGATCGCGTCGCCGGTCAGGCCGAACTGCAGCCCGATCAGCGGCGACAGCAGCACCAGCGGCACGCAGTTGCCCAGCCAGTGCGCGAACACCTTGCCGGCCACCAGCGCCGGCAGCGGCGCCGGCGCGATCACGAGCTGCTCGAGCGTGCCGTCGCCGTGATCGTTGGCGAACAGCCGCGGCAGCGCCAGCAGCAGCGCCAGCAGCGCCGCGACCCAGCAGATGCCCGGGCCGATCGCGCGCAGCAGCGCCGGATCGGGATTGACGGACAGCGGGAACAGACTCGTCACCAGCACGAAGAACACCACGATCAGCATGAATTCCGCGCGGTTGCGGACCAGCAACTGCAGGTCGCGCCGGCAACTCCAGGCGAACGCGGTGAAGGCGCCATGACCCTCAGCGGCTTCTTCAGCATGCAGCGATTGTGCGGGGCCGGAGGGTGATGTGTCGTTGATCGACCGCAAGGCGGCGTTCGATGACGCGTGATCCGGCGAGGGGTGGGGCGATTGATCCTGCGAATGCGTCACACGGACTCCGCGATCCCCGTGGGGTGCGTGGCCAATGGCGCGAACCGGCCGATGTCCAGCGGCACCGGCGGCGGCAGGCCGGTCAGCGGCTGGTGCGTGGCCACCAGCGCGACGCCGCCATGCTGCAGATGGCCGCTCAGCAGCGTGCCCAGCAGCTTCTGGCCGTCGTGGTCGAGCGCCGTCGTCGGTTCGTCGAGCAGCCACAGTGGCCGGTCACTGGCCGCCAGCCGGGCCAGCGCGACGCGCCGGCGCTGCCCGGCCGACAGCCGGGCGAACAGCAGGTCGCGCTGCGCACTCAGTCCGGCGCCGCCGATCAGCCTTTCGAGCGCGGCCGCATCGGGCGCGGCGCCTGGGTGATCGAGCGATGCCTGCAGCGCCAGATTCTCGGCCACCGTCAGCTCGTTCTTGAACGCCGGCAGATGGCCCTGGTACAGCAGCCGCGCATGCCACTCGGGTGTGCGCAGCGACACCGGCCGGCCATGCCAGCTCACCGAGCCGGCCTGCGGCCGCACCAGGCCGGCGATCGCGCGCAGCAAGGTGGTCTTGCCGCTGCCGTTGGGGCCGGTCAGCATCAGCCATCGGCCGGCGGCGAGCTCGAAGGCAGCCTCCTCGAACAACAGGCGGTTGCCGGCGGCGCAGGCCAGCTTCTCGACCCGCAGCAGCGCGGTCATGTCGCCCCCGGCCGTGCGCCGCCCATGGTGCCCCCGAGGGCCTGCAGCCCAGCCCCCCAGGGGGGCCTGAGCGGCCGTGCGCCGCTCATGGCACCGTCCGATCGATCGTCACCGACAGGCCGCTGGCGCCCGGACGGACGGGTTCGCTGGTGCCGATCAGATCGCCCGGCTCGCGGATCGCGTTGCCGCTGCGGCTGATGCGTGCCTCGATGACCAGCGCCGCCGCGGCGGACAGCCGTCGCGACGGGTCCATCGCCTGCTCGTCGCCGATCCGGAATTCGTACGGCAGCTTGTCGGCATCGGTGCGGATCACCGCATACGGCATCCGGCTGTCGGGCTGCCGGGCGATGATGTACAGCACGCCCTGCGGCGGCAGGCTGGCGCGCAGGGCGTCGGCGAGTCGCACGGTGCCGCGGATCTCGGTGGCCGCGTTGGCCGGACCGGCGGAATCGGTCGCGCCGCCCGAGCCTGCCGCCGCACCCGGGCCTGCCGCAGCGCCGGCGCCGGCTGCCGGGCCGGGCGCCGAAGGCCCGCCCGGCTGGGGCGCGGTGATGCCGCCTTCGCTGGCGATCCGTGTGATCACCTCCTCGATGCGACGTGCCTGGTCCGATCCCGGCTCGAGCTTCGCCGCCAACTGACGCAGCAGCACCAGCGCCTGCTCGCGATGGCCGAGCCGGTATTGCGCGGCGCCCATCAGCGCCAGCACCTTGGTGTCGTCCGGCGCGAGCCGCATCGCCCGCTCCAGCAGTTCCAGCGGGCGCCCGTTGAAGTCACCGTTGCGGCTGGCGGCGATCGTCTCGGCCAGGTCGGCGAGCAGCCGGGCATCGTCGGGCACGAGCTTGACCGCACGTTCATAGGCGGCCAGCGCGCCCGGCAGATCGTCGACGATCCGCAGCGTTTGCGCATAGGCGATCCAGGCGTCGACGTTGCCGGGCTCGCGCTCGGTACGCTCGCGCAACTGCGCGACCGCCTGCCGCACCTGTTCGGGCGTCGGACCGCCGTCGGCATGGCCGGCCGGCGGCACCAGCAGATCGGGCGAGCCGATCACCGTGTAGACGAACAGCGCCGCCGCCGGCACCAGCACGACGACCGCGGCGATCGTCAGCCATCGTCCGACGCCGGAACGCGGCGGTGTCGCCCGGGCCGGCCCGGGCGCCGATGCAGGCCCCTGCGCACCCGAGCCGGGCAGCAGCGTCGCCAGTTCGGCGGCCAGTGCATCGATCGCGGCGGCCGCATCGGCGGCGGGCAACCGGCCGGCGTCCCGATCGGCCTCGATCTCGCGCCGGCGGTCGCGCAGCACCGTCAGCCGCCGCTCGCGTTCGGCGCCGGCGATGTCGAGCGCGCGCGCGCGCAGCAGCGGCACCACCAGCAGTGCCACCGCACCCAGTGTCAACAGAATCAGGACGAACCAGAAGATGATCATGTGAAGTTCAGGTCGACCACGGACGTTGCCCCTGCAGCCGACCCTGATCCGACTTGGTGGAAGGCCCGCCAAGCAAGGCCCGCCAACCAATTGTTTTCTTTGGAATTGTCTCACGTCCGGGGCAAGCCCGGCCGCGGCAGTCGGGCATTGCGTCGCTTTCGGCACCGGCAGACCGCTCCCGGCACTCTCGGCCCTTGTCGCCGCATCGGCGCTATGGTTAGCATGCCGCCATGCTCGAACCAGACCTCCCGCGCGAGAAGGCCGTTGCGGTACGCGATCCCGAAGCCACCCGCAGCGCGATCCTCGCGGCGGCGACGACCGAGTTCTCGGCGCACGGCCTGGCCGGTGCCCGGGTCGACCGGATCGCCGAACGGGCCGGCATCAACAAGCGGATGCTGTACTACTACTTCGGCAGCAAGGACGACCTGTTCCGCGCGGTGCTCGAGCAGGCCTACGAACAGATCCGCGGCGAGGAGCGCCAGCTCCAGCTCATGCAGGTCGAGCCGGTGGAGGCGATCCGCCGGCTGGTCACGTTCACCTGGGACTACTACATCTCCCACCCGGAGTTCCTGACCCTGCTGAACAGCGAGAACCTGCACCAGGCGCGGCACATCAGGGACTCGGCGAAGGTGCGGCCGCTGCATTCACCGTTCGTGGCGATGATCGAGGAGGTGCTGGAGCGCGGCCGCAAGCAGGGGATCTTCCGCGCCGGCGTCGATCCGGTGCAGCTCTACATCTCGATCGCCGCGCTGTCGTACTTCTACCTGAGCAACAACCACACGCTGTCGGCGATCTTCGACCGCGATCTGAAGGCGCCGAAGGCGCGGGTCGAGCGTGTGTCGCACATGACCGATCTGGTGCTCGGCTATCTGATGAAGTGACGTCGGAACGGGGCGATTCCGGCACCCGGCGTCACCTCGAATCGCTGGATCGCGGATGTCGCCTCAGAACCTGTGAACGAATCCAACGTGCCCGCGTTCGCGCCCCAACGGCCTGTGGCAAGGCGCAAAGCGCAGCCATAGCGGTGCTATGGCGAGCATTTGCAACGCGGCCACAGGCCGTTGGGGCGCGAACCCTTCGGGCAGGGGGGTATCCGGGCACCAGGCCGCGTTGCGCCGCTTGCTCAGGCACCCAGCCTGGGCTGCGCGGCGCGCCTTGCCTGGTGCCCGGATTCCCCCCTGCGCGGGCACGTTGGATTCGTTCACAGGTTCTCAGAGGTCGTCGAGCGAGCGCGGCCAGCTCGCCTTCAGCAGCCGCGACAGCGCCCGGTCGGCGAGGATGGTGCCGCCGGTCTGGCAGCGCGCGCAGTAGTTGGTCTCGTTGTCGGCGTAGACGATCCGCTGCACCGGCGCGCCGCACACCGGGCAGGGTTGGCCGAAGCGGCCGTGCACCGCCATCCGCGGATGGAAGGCGGTGACCTCTTCGGGGAAACCGCTGGCGGTGGCAGCCGCCGCGGCCCGCAGCCGCACCGTCCATTCGTCGACCACCTCGAGGATCGCGACACGCAGCCGTTCGATCGTCCCCGCATCGAGCCGGCCGGTCTGCAGGAACGGCGACAGCCGCGCACGATGCAGGATCTCGTCCGAATACGCATTGCCGATACCGGACAGGATCCGTGGATCGGTCAGCGCGCGCTTCAGCGTATGGTTGTCGGCGGTCAGCCGGCGTGCGAACTCCTGCGGCGTCGCGGTGGCGACGTCGAGCCCGCCGGCATCGAGCTTCGCCAGCGCCGCCTCGCCTTCGACGATGTGGATCGACGCGCGCCGCTTCGTGCCGGCCTCGGTGAACAAGACGGTGCCCGTCGTGAACACCAGCCGCGCCAGCGTCGCCTTGGGCGGCGGCTTGCGCGCGCCGCCGCGGGCCGGCCCGCCGGCGGGCAGCCAGCGCAGCCGGCCGGCGATCATCAGATGCAGCACGACGAACAGGTCCCCGTCGAGCTGCAGCACCACCCGCTTGCCGACCCGCCGCACCGCCCGCACCGGTCGTGGCGCCCGCCCCGCGCGTCACCGTCGACCCACCGGACGGGGCGACGGGCGTGCCCCCGTCCCAGGCGGTCACCGTCGCGGCCACCGGGGGCACGCTGTCGGGCGTCGCGCTCACCACCGACGACGG
>DAISWF010000280.1:0-2677 GCA_036826495.1 Burkholderiaceae bacterium | reverse complement strand
CGCTTGCCGACCCGCCGCACCGCCCGCACGACGCGGCCCTGCACGCTGTCGACCGGCGGCACCGCGGTGCGCAGCACGAACGGATTGACGATCTCCAGCCGCTCGAGCGGCCTGCCGACGACCCGCTCGGCGAGGCTCTCGCAGTAGACGACGACGTCGGGCAGCTCGGGCATGCGGGCGGCGCGGGGTGGGGTCGAGGGCCGAGGCGGTGACGGACGATGAGGCGGTGGGCGATGGGCGAGGGGGATCGTCGCCGGCGCTGCGCGTCAGGCCGGCTGCAGCGCGCCGGTGCGGAGCTGCCTGCCGAGCCGTTCGAGGAACGTCAGGCACTGCTGCAACTGCTCGATCTCGACGAACTCGTCGGCCTGATGGGCCACCGCGATCTGGCCGGGGCCCATGATGACCGTCTCGACGCCGATCTCCTGCAGCATGCCGGCCTCGGTGCCGAAGCTGACGCGGCCGGGCGCGAGGTGTCCGCACATCGGCATCAGCACCTGGGCCAGATGGCGGTTGCCGCGTTCGTCGAGTCCGGGCGCATCGAGCACCTCGTCGATGACGATGTCGCAGTCCGGCGAGACCGCCTTCATGCCGGGCAGCAGCTCGCGGGCGCAGTGGTCGCGGACCTCCTGCGCGAGGCGGCCGGCCGACACGCCGGGCAGCGCGCGCACCTCGAACACGAACTCGCATTCGCGCGCGGTGATGTTGTGCGCGGTGCCGCCGCTGATCCGCCCGACGTGGACGCTGGTGTGCGGGAACTCGAAGCCGTCGTGGCGTTCGGCCTGGTTCAGCCGGCGCTGCAGGCCGTTCAGGAACACGATGATCTCGGCGGCGATCTCGACCGCCGACACGCCTTGATCGCGCAGCGACGAATGCACCGGCTTGCCCAGCACGCGGCAGCGCCAGATCGCCGCGCCCTTGTTGGCCACGACGACCCGCATCGAAGTCGGCTCGCCGATGATCGCGGCCGCCGGCCTGACCGCGGCGCCGGACAGGTGCTTCGCCAGCAGCCGCATGCCGTGCATGTTGCTTTCCTCGTTGTACGACAGCGCCAGATGCACCGGCATCGCCAGCCCCGCACCTGCCCCGGCCCCCGCCTTGGCCCATTGCGGCGCCATCGTCAGCGCGCAGGCGATGAAGCCCTTCATGTCGGCCGAGCCGCGCGCATACAGGCGTTCGCCGCGGCGGGTCAACGTGAACGGATCGCTGGTCCAGCTCTCGCCGGCCACCGGCACCACGTCGGAATGGCCGGACAACATCAGGCCCGGGCGATCGGCCGGGCCGATCGTCGCGAACAGATTCGCCTTGCCCGGCTCGTCGCCGTGCTGCACGAAACTGTCGATGCCGAGGTCGGCGAGCCGGTTGGCCACCCAGTCGATCAGCTCGCGGTTGCTGCGCGAGCTGACGGTGTCGAACGCCACCAGCGTGCGCAGCAGATCGGTCGTGGTGTCGAGGTCCATCGTGATGCTCGTGGTGGTACCCGGCGGGTTCGTGCCGGTGCTGGTGCTCGCCTGGCGCTCGCCGGTCGTTCGGCCATGGTACACAATGCGTGCACGGGGAGGGTCGTGCAGCCCTCCCGGGAGGAGCGAATGGCCGACATCGTGGCGCTGGGCGAGCCGCTGATCGAGTTCAATCAGGTGCCGGGCAGCGACACCTGGCGCCAGGGGTTCGGCGGCGACACCTCGAACTTCGTCTGCGCGGCGGCCCGCGTCGGCGCCCGCGCCGGCTACCTGACCCGGGTCGGCGACGACGAGTTCGGCCGGCTGCTGCTGCGGCTGTGGCGCGACGAGGGGGTCGATGCCGGCAGCGTCGTCGTCGATCCGGCGGCGCCGACCGGTCTGTACTTCGTGACCCACGGCGAGCAGGGCCACGTGTTCTCGTACCGGCGGGCCGGCTCGGCGGCCTGCGGTCTCACCTACGACGCGACGGTCCGGAACGCGGTGCGCGCCGCCCGCCATCTGCATGTGTCCGGCATCTCGCAGGCGATCAGCCCGAGCGCCTGCGATGCGGTGCTCGAGGCGCTGAGCGACGCCCGCGGCCTGGGCCTGCGCACCAGCTTCGACGTGAACTTCCGGCCGCGGCTGTGGCCGGCGGCGCGGGCACGGGCGATCGCGCAGGCGACGCTGGCCAGCACCGAGCTGTTCTTGCCCAGCCTGGACGAGGCGCGGCTGCTGTTCGGGCTGCCCGATGCCCGCCGGCTGATCGACTGGTCGCATCGCTGCGGCGCTCGGCTGGTGGCGGTCAAGTGCGGCGCCGACGGGGCGGTGGTGTCCGACGGCCGCACGATCACCGAGATCCCGGCGCTGCCGGTGACGCCGGTCGATGCCACCGGCGCCGGCGACTGCTTCGGCGGCGTGCTGGCGGCGCGGCTGCTGGCCGGCGACGATCTGGTCAACGCCGCCCGTGCCGCCTGCATCGCGGCGGCGCTCAGCACCTTGGGCTACGGCGCGGTGGCGCCGCTGCCGCGCTGGGCCGACATCGCGGCCAGGATGCCAGGCGCGGCCGGCTGAGCTGGCGAGCCGAGCAGAGCAGAGCAGAGCGGGTCGGGCGAATCCTGCTGACCCGGTGCGGTCGGCGGCGGTCGTGGCTGCGCACGCCGATCGGCTCGCTGGCCGACCGCGGGGTCGCAGGCCGTCAGCCGGCGCTCAGGCCGCGGCCCTCTCCGGCGCCCCCGCCCGCC
>DAISWF010000279.1:5069-7586 GCA_036826495.1 Burkholderiaceae bacterium | reverse complement strand
GATGGCGCGATCGGAGGCGGTGGCGCGATCGGAGGCGGTGGCGCGATCGGAGGCGGCGGCGCGATCGGAGGTGGCGGCGCGATCGGAGGTGGTGGCGCGATCCGAGGTGCCGGCGCGATCCGAGGTGCCGGCGCGGCCGTCCCGCGGGGCATCCGCCGGTGCGTCGTCGGCGACGCCGGCCAGATGCACGCAGGGCCAGCCGTTGCGGTACAGCCAGTGGCCGGGGAACGGGAACGCCGGTCGCGGCCCTTCGGTCAGGCCGAGTACGTCGACATAGAACGCCCGCAGCGCGGCGAGCTGCGAAGGCGGGCAGCGCAGCGTGAAATGATCGATGCCGACCGGCACAGCCGATCCCGCCGAGGGAGCGGGTATGCCGGCCGATGGCTTGGCCGTACCGGCTGCCGTGGCCGGCGCGCCAGACATCGGCGCAGGCTGGTTGGAAGCTGCCGCCGGCATGCCGGTCATCGGCGCAGGCTGATCGGCCGCTGTCACCGGCGCGCACGCCGGACGACCCTCGGATTTCATCGCGCACCTCCTCCGTCAACGATCGCCGTCCGGCGCCCGGCACAGCAGCCGGCTCAACGCCGATGCAATCTCGGCGGCCGGATCGGCCGGCAGCCACGGCTTGCGCCAGGCGACGTGACCGTCGGGCCGCACCAGCACCGCGCCGCGCGGCCCCATCCGTACGCCGTCCGGCAAGCGCTCGAGCAGCCTGAACGCGAGCGGCAGCTTCAGCCGTTGCGCCGCGGCGGCGGCGGCCTCGCGCCAGGCGTCGCCGCGCGGTCCGGCGACCAGCACGAACTGCTGGTCGAACCAGTCGAGCGTCGACTGCCGGCGGGCCGTGTCGAGCCATGCATGCGGAAAGCGTCCGCCAGGCCGGTCCGACGGCCGATAGACGCGGGAGTCCAGCGGTTTGGCGACGGTGCCGTCCGGAATCACCGCGCCCTGTTCGTAGACGAAGCCGAGCGACTGGCCGATGCTGTGCAGGTGGTTGTCCATGTCGTCGATCCAGAAGGCGATCCGGTCGGCGTCTTCCGACAGCACCGCCTCCTGCACATGGAAGAAGCGCAAGCGGTTGCCGGCGCTGAAGTCGGCGTTCGACACCGCCACCGGCCGCCGTTCCAGGTGATAGCTGTCGAGCAGGCCCTCGTCGGCCCAGCCGCGCAGCACATGGGCGAGCTTCCACGCGAGGTTGTGCGCGTCCTGCACGCTGGAGTTCAGGCCGAAGCCGCCGGTCGGCGGAAACCGGTGGGCCGCGTCGCCGACGAGGAACAGCCCGCCCTTGCGAAAGCTCGTCGCGACCTGGCGGCTCACGCGCCAGACCGAACGGTTGATGATCTCCACCTTCAGGTCCGGCACGCCGGTCTGCACGCGGATCATCGCGATCACCTCGTCGTCGGTCCACGGGTGAGACCGCTCGTCCCGCTCGACGCCGATCTGCGAGATCGATAGCCAGCGGTCGCGCCCGTTGGTGTTGAGGATCGTCGACGACGGCACCGAGCGGTCCCGGGGGGTGAGCCGGAAGCCGGCCGCCGTGCGCGCGATCGGCAGGTGCGACAGGTCGCCGCGCCAGTACTCGTTGGCCATCACGGCCATCGTCGCCGGCCCTTCCATGTCGATGCCGGCCGCCCGCCGCGTCGGGCTGCCGGCACCATCGGCGGCGATCAGGTAGCGCGCATCGAAGTCCAGGCGCCGCCCCGATTCGAGGTTCTGCACGGTGACGGCGAAACCGCCGGGGCGTTCGTCGAACGACAGGAACTCGGTCGAGTACAGCACCGTCGAATACGGCGAGCCGTGCAGCGCGGCGAGCAGCTCCTCCTCGACCGCATCCTGCGCGACCAGGCACTTCCAGGCCGGCGTCAGTCCACGATCCGGTTCGGGCCGCGTGCGGCCGAACTCGTGGCCGGCCAGCGACTCCATGAAGACGAACATGTCCGAGTCGTCCTGCAGCCCGCGCGCGCGGATCCGCGCCTCGATGCCCCACTGCCGGAACAGCTCCATCGTGCGGATCCAGCAGCCGCGCGACTTCGGGTGGTCGGTCGTCGTCGGGCTGCGCTCGACGACGACGTTGCGCACGCCGAACCGATGCAGCAGCAGCGACATCGCTAGCCCCGCCGGGCCGCCGCCGACGATGAATACCGGCACCCGCCGGTCGTTCGGATCATTCGACAAGGTGTCTCCTCCGGATCTGCCGCCGCCGACCGCGTGCGACGTTGCCGGCAGTATCGAATTGCCCGACCGATCGGACAAATATATATTTGATGGACTATCGATCTCGATTTGAGATGGTCAGCAGCGCAACGATGGACCTCAGGCAACTGCGCTACTTCGTCGCGATCGCCGAGCGGGGCAGCTTCACCGCCGCCGCCCAGGCGATGCACGTCGCCCAGTCGGCGCTCAGCCGGCACATGCAGCTTCTCGAACGCCGGCTCGGCGGGCCGCCGTTTGGTAGCGGCCCGCGGCGGGGGGTCGTCCGCGGACCCCGCCAGGGGCGGGTCGGCCGCGGGGGCCTTATCC
>DAISWF010000279.1:0-5059 GCA_036826495.1 Burkholderiaceae bacterium | reverse complement strand
GCGGCCCGCGCGGCGTCGTCGTCAGCGAAGCCGGCAAGGTGCTGCTGCGCCGGGCGCGCTTCATCCTCGACGAAATCGAAGGCACGCGGCTCGAGGTGCTGGCGCACAACCGCGAGCTGCGCGGTTCGGTGCGGCTCGCCGCGCCGCCCAGCATCAGCCAGTTGCTGTATGCGCCGCTGGTCGACCGCTTCCATCGCCGGCATCCGCGGGTCACGCTGCACCTGTCCGAAGGGCTGGGCGCTGCGCTGACCGACCGGCTGATGCAGGGCTCGATCGACCTGGCGATCATGGGCGAGCTGGCCAGCGACGAGTTCATCGAGGTGACGCCGCTGGTGCGCGAAGCCATCGTGCTGGTCGGCCGCGCCGGCGACCCGGTGCTGCAGGGCGCCAGCGTGCCGTTGCCGAAAATCTTCGAGCTGCCGCTGATCCTGCCCTCGATTCCCGGCTGGGCGCAGCGCCTGCACGAGCAGGTCGGCCACCCGACGCCGCCGCGCACGGTGCCGCTGCACATCGACAGCATCGAGCCGCTGAAGCAGGTCATCGCCAACGGCTGGGGCTACGGCGCGATCCCGTCATCGGTGATGCTGCCGGCCGACGCGTCGCGGGGGCTGGCCTGGCGGCCGATCGACGGCTTCACCGCGACCCGCACGCTGGCGATGTCGCGCGGCCGGCCGATCGGCCGCGCGGTGCGCGAGCTCCATGCGGCGATCGTCGAGCTGTTCGCCGAGCTGGTGGCCAGCGGCGTCATCCATACGCCCGGCTGAGCGGCGCCAGGAACTCTCGACGGCGAACCTTCCTAGACCGACGGTCCGATGGCAGGCCATGCCTGTCGATGCAACGATTCCGTCACCCTGAGCGCCGTCCTGTCGAGCGGACGGATCCTGAGCGATGTCCGTGAGATGCGGCCCGACTTCGCGGTGCTGCAATGGCGTGCCGACGATTACACCAGCCGCACGCCGGCGGCGGCCAACGCGCTGCTGGTCGTCGAGGTCGCCGATTCCACGCTGCGCTATGACCGTGACGTCAAACGGCGTTTCTACGCCGAAGCCGGCGTGCGCGAGTTCTGGGTCGTCGACGTGCACGCGCGGCAGATCCTCGTGCATCGCGGCCGGCCAGCTCTACCGCTCCGCGCAGACGCTGACCGCCGGCGAGAGTGCGGTCGGTGACGCGTTGCCGCAGGTCTCGATCGGCGTCGACGAGCTGTTCGCTGGCGTTGGCTGAGGTTTCAGCCGGGCCGGTCACGCATGCTGCGCCAGTTCCTCGCGCAGGATCTTGCGGATAACCTCTGCGGTAAGGGGAGTGGGCGCTTTGGCAATGTGGCTCTGAAGAGCCTCGTTGATCAGCGTCTGATACCCCTTTCCGGTGCCCTCGGATTTCTGCCGGAACGCCTCGATCACCGCATCATCAAGATAGATCGTGACCCGCGTCTTTCCCTTGGGCACCTTCAAGGGGCCCCGTTTGGCCTTCGAGAAATCAGGTTCCTTGCTCATATGCTCTCGCTTGCTTGGCGTCGGGAAGGCGGACCGAGATCAGACGGACATCGTCACCTCGGTACGTGTAGACGACGAGTCGAAGCTTCCCGAGGATGTTTCTGCCAAGTGCGATGAACCGCTGTTCGCCTGGCGACGATTCGTCCTCCAGTGTCAGAACGAAAGGATCGTCCGTGACACCGTCGCCCTCAGAAAGCGAAACGCCGTGCTTGCGCCGGTTCGCCGCGTCCTTCTTCGGATCGTGCTCGACGGACATGGTTGGTTATACGTACGATATACATACATGTCAAGCGCGCACCGACGATGGCATCGCCGACGATGAATTTGGGCCGGACGGGCAGCGGCGTGTCCGGCAGGGCGTCGCCCATGGTGACGGAATCGGGACACCCACAGGTGCGGGTCGCAATCAGACTGTCAGTCTAGGAGGAGCAATCAGGATCAGCGCCCAGGGGGAGGTGACAGGCGTGTAGTCCGCCCCTCTCGGGAGGTGAGGTCGGGGGGTGATTGCATCCTCCCCCCATCCGCGCTAGAATCATCGGCTTTCCGTCTCCAAGGCGTCCCCCCCGGAGCCGGCGTGTTTCATGAGGCCCGGCCAATTGCAGTCGGGATGGAGAAAAACATGAGCCTTGGACTGTTGGGTCGCAAGGTCGGCATGATGCGCATCTTCACGGATGACGGTGATACCGTTCCCGTGACGGTGCTCGACGTGTCGAACAACCGCGTCACCCAGATCAAGACCGTCGAATCCGACGGCTATGCGGCCGTGCAGGTCACCTACGGCCAGCGCCGCGCCACCCGTGTGAACAAGCCGGCCGCCGGCCACTTCGCGAAGGCGGGCGTGGAAGCGGGCAGCGTCGTCAGCGAATTCCGTCTCGATGGGGCCGACGCCGCCGAGAAGCTCGCGTCGCTGACGCCGGGTTCGGTCGTCAAGGCCGAGATCTTCGCCGCCGGACAGTTGGTCGACGTGTCGGGCACCACGCACGGCAAGGGCTTCGCCGGCGTGATCAAGCGCCACAACTTCTCGTCGAACCGTGCGTCGCACGGCAACTCGCGTTCGCACAACGTGCCGGGCTCGATCGGCATGGCGCAGGATCCGGGCCGGGTGTTCCCGGGCAAGCGGATGTCGGGCCACCTGGGCGCGGTCAAGCGCACCACGCAGAACCTCGAGATCGCCCGGGTCGATGCCGAGCGCGGCCTGCTGCTGGTCAAGGGCGCGGTGCCGGGCTCCAAGGGCGGCAACGTGGTCGTCACTCCCGCGGTCAAGACGCCCAAGCCGGGCGCCCGCGTCGCGAAAGCCTGATCGGTCGGGGAGCAACGATGGAACTGAACGTACTCAATGATCAGGGTCAGGCGGCGGCCAAGGTCGAAGCGCCGGACACGATCTTCGCGCGCGACTTCAACGAGCCGCTGGTGCACCAGGTCGTGGTGGCCTTCCAGGCCAACGCCCGCAGCGCCAACCGGCAGCAGAAGGACCGCTCGGAAGTCCGCCACTCGACCAAGAAGCCGTGGCGTCAGAAGGGCACCGGCCGTGCCCGCGCCGGCATGACCTCCAGCCCGCTGTGGCGCGGCGGCGGCCGGATCTTTCCGAACAGCCCGGAAGAGAACTACAGCCAGAAGCTGAACCGCAAGATGTACCGCGCGGGTCTGTGCTCGATCCTGTCGCAGCTCGCGCGTGAAGACCGGCTGTCGGTCGTCGAGGGCTTCTCGCTCGAGTCGCCGAAGACCAAGTTGCTGGCCGGCAAGCTGAAGGCGATGGGCCTGAACGACTCGGTGCTGGTGATCACCGACACCGTCGACGAGAACCTGTTCCTCGCGTCGCGCAACCTGGTCAACGTGATGGTGGTCGAACCCCATCACGCCGACCCGGTGTCGCTGGTGCGTTTCGACCGGGTGCTGATCACCCGTCCGGCGCTGGCGAAAGTGCAGGAGATGCTGGCATGACCACGAAACACGATGAAGAGCGCCTGATGAAGGTGCTCGTTGCGCCGATCATCTCCGAGAAGAGCACGATGGTCGCCGAGAAGAACGCCCAGTACGCGTTCAAGGTGCTGCAGGACGCCACCCGCAACGAGATCGCCGCGGCGGTCGCGCTGCTGTTCAAGGTCGAGGTGACCGGCGTGCGCGTGCTGAACCAGAAGGGCAAGGAGAAGCGCTTCGGCCGCTTCATGGGCCGCCGGGATCACGTCCGCAAGGCGTACGTGAGCCTGAAGGCGGGCCAGGAAATCAACTTCGCGGAGGCGCGCTGATCATGGCCGTCGTCAAGCTGAAACCCACGTCGCCCGGCCGCCGGGCGATGGTCAAGGTGGTCACGCCCGGGCTGCACAAGGGCAAGCCCCATGCAGCGCTGGTGGAACCGCAGGTGCGCGGCTCGGGCCGCAACAACCTCGGCCACATCACCACCCGCCACAAGGGCGGTGGCCACAAGCAGCACTACCGGATCGTCGACTTCAAGCGCAACAAGGACGGCATCCCGGCCAAGGTCGAGCGGCTGGAGTACGACCCGAACCGCAGCGCCAACATCGCGTTGCTGTGCTACGCCGACGGCGAGCGCCGCTACATCCTGGCGCCGCGCGACGTGGCGGTCGGCAGCACGCTGCTGTCGGGTTCCGAGGCGCCGATCCGTCCGGGCAACACGCTGCCGATCCGCAACATCCCGGTGGGCTCGACGATCCACTGCATCGAGATGCTGCCGGGCAAGGGCGCGCAGATCGCGCGCTCGGCCGGCACGTCGGCCCGGCTGCTGGCGCGCGAGGGCATCTACGCCCAGGTGCGGCTGCGTTCGGGCGAGGTGCGCAAGGTGCACATCGAGTGCCGCGCGACGATCGGCGAGGTCGGCAACGGCGAGCACAACCTGCGGCAGATCGGCAAGGCCGGCGCGCAGCGCTGGCGCGGCATCCGTCCGACGGTGCGCGCGATCAGCATGAACCCGGTCGACCACCCGATGGGCGGGCGCACCAACGGCGGTGGCGGCCGTCACCACCCGGTGTCGCCGTGGGGCACGCCGGCCAAGGGCTACAAGACCCGCAGCAACAAGCGCACGAGCGGCATGATCGTGTCGCGCCGCGGCCGCAAGTGATCGGAAAGGCGTAAATAGAGATGGCACGTTCCGTCAAGAAGGGCCCCTTCGTCGACGCCCACCTGATGAAAAAGGTCGACACCGCGATCGCGGTCAAGGACAAGAAGCCGATCAAGACCTGGTCGCGCCGTTCCACGGTGCTGCCCGAGTTCGTCGGCCTCACGATCGCCGTGCACAACGGCAAGCAGCATGTTCCGGTGTTCATCAACGAGAACATGGTCGGGCACAAGCTCGGCGAATTCGCGCTGACCCGCACGTTCAAGGGTCACGCCGCCGACAAGAAGTCCTCGGTCAAGCGCTGAGAGGTCAGGTAGTCACATGGAAACCCAGGCAATCTTGCGCGGCGTGCGGCTGTCGGCCCAGAAGGGCCGGCTGGTCGCCGACATGATCCGCGGCAAACCCGTCGAGCAGGCGCTGAACATCCTGACGTTCTCGCCGAAGAAGGCGTCGAAGATCGTCAAGAAGGTGCTCGAGTCGGCGATCGCCAACGCCG
>DAISWF010000278.1:0-7592 GCA_036826495.1 Burkholderiaceae bacterium | reverse complement strand
TCGGGATTGGCCATCGTCGAGGAGCCCAGCAGGCTCATGCCGAGCGCCTCGAACGCCGACGACATCGTGTTCGCGGTGTACATGCCGCCGCAGGAGCCGGTGCCCGGCACCGAGTTGCGCTCGATGCCCTCGAAATCCTCCTCGCTCATCCGGCCGCGCGAATACTCGCCGACCGCCTCGAAGATCGACACGATCGTCAGATCCTTGCCTTTCCATGAGCCCGGCCGGATCGTGCCGCCGTACACGTAGATCGCCGGCACGTTGGCGCGCAGCATGCCGATCATGCCGCCCGGCATGTTCTTGTCGCAGCCGCCCAGCACCAGCACGCCGTCCATCCACTGGCCCTGAACGGCGGTCTCGATACAGTCGGCGATGACCTCGCGCGAGATCAGCGAGTACTTCATGCCCTCGGTGCCCATCGACATGCCGTCGGAGATCGTCGGCGTGCCGAAGGTCTGCGGATTGCCGCCGGCCTGCCTGATCGCCTCGACCGCCGCGTCGGCCAGCGGCTGCAGGCCCGAGTTGCACGGCGTGATCGTCGAATGGCCGTTGGCGATGCCGATCATCGGCTTGTCGAAATCGCTCTTCTGGTACCCCATCGCGTAGTACATCGAGCGATTGGGCGCACGGGCCACGCCCTGCGTGATGTTGCGGGAACGGCGGTTGGCGGGCATGAAAGGTCTCCTGTGGGGCGGCGCCGCGACAGGGGCGGCAGCACGCAACGTCGTCGATGGTACAAAAAGCCTCGTTCGATGGAAAATATATAAAAGCGCCAAGATTCATATCGTATGAATATCAAACCCGCCACCGACCTGCGTTCGCTGCAGTGCTTCGACGTGCTGGCCGACACCCTGCATTTCGGCCGCGCCGCGGCCGCTCTGGGCATCGCCCAGCCGCCGCTGTCGATCCGCATCCGCCAGCTCGAGCAGGCGCTGGGCGTGCGACTGTTCGAACGCGGCCGCGCCGGCGTGCGGTTGACCGCCGCCGGCCGGCTGCTGAAGCTGGAGTCCGGCAGCCTGCTGGTGCGCCATGCGGCGATCATCGAACGGGTGGCCGCCGCCGCCCGCGGCGAGATCGGCGCGCTGCGCATCGGCTTCGTGACCCCCGCCGAGTACAGCTTCCTGCCGGACCGGCTGCGCGAGTTCCGTACCCACGCGCCGGGCGTGCGGCTGCAGCTTCACGAGATGACCAGCGACGCGCAGGCCGCCGCGCTCGCCGACGGCACGCTGGACGCCGGCTTCGTGCTGCCGCCGCTGGCCCGGCCCACGCTCGACTACCGGCCGGTGTTCAGGGATTCGCTGATCGCCGCGCTGCCGTCGCGTCATCCGCTGACCCGGGCGCGCGGCCCGGTCGCGGTGCGTCAGCTCGCCGACGAACCGCTGGTGATCTTTCCGCGCGACAAGGCGCCGGGTTTGCACGACGACATCATCAGCGTCTACGCGGCGGCCGGCATCACTCCGGTGGTCGGCCAGGAGGCGATCCAGATGCAGACGATCGTCAGCCTGGTGGCGGCCGGCCTGGGCGTCGCGATCGTGCCGGCCAGCCTGCGCAACCTCGGCCGCAAGGGCGTCGTCTATCGGGCGCTGGCCGGCCGCGTGCCGGCGGTCGAGATCGGCGTCGCGTTCCGCCGTGCCGAACGCGACCCGGTGCTGCAGCGCTTCGTCGCGTTCGTCGCGAAGGGCCTCATGTCAGAATAGCGCGCCCCTTTTCTGCCGCCGCCCCATGCTCGTCCATCCGAACTTCGATCCGGTCGCCCTGCAGATCGGCCCCGTGGCGATCCGCTGGTACGGTCTGATGTACCTGGTCGCGTTCGTGCTGTTCTTCGTGCTCGGCCGCTACCGGCTGCGCCAGCCGCAGTTCGTCGAGCAGTCGGGCCTGACGCCGCGGATGCTGGAGGACGTGCTGTTCTACGGCGCGCTGGGGGTCGTGCTCGGCGGTCGCCTGGGTTACGTGCTGTTCTACAAGCCCGCCCATTTTCTCAGCCATCCACTCGAGATCCCGATGGTCTGGCAGGGCGGCATGTCGTTCCACGGCGGGCTGCTGGGGGTCATCGTCGCGCTGGCCTGGTTCGCGCGGCGCCACCGGCTCGCGTTCTTCCAGGTGATGGACTTCGTTGCGCCGCTGGTGCCGCTGGGGCTGGCGGCCGGCCGGCTGGCCAACTTCATCAATGGCGAGCTGTGGGGCCGCGCCAGCTCGCTGCCCTGGGCGATGGTGTTCCCGCAGGCCGGCGACAACGTCGCGCGCCATCCGTCGCAGCTCTACCAGTTCGCCGGCGAAGGGGTGCTGCTGTTCCTGATCCTGTGGATCTGGTCGGCCAGACCGCGCGCGCGGGGCGCGGTGTCCGGTCTGTTCCTGGTCGGCTATGCGATGCTGCGCTTTCTCGCCGAGTTCGCGCGCGAGCCCGACGCGTTCCTGGGGCTGCTGACGTTCGGCTTCACGATGGGCCAGCTCCTGTGCATCCCGATGTTCCTGTTCGGGCTGTGGCTGCTGCTGCGGCGCCCGGCTTCCTGATCAACACAACACGCGGCACGGATGACGAGGGGTGTGGCGGTGTTCGAGAAACTCAGGCAGGTGCGCCGCAACGCGCGCGAACGGGTCGACCTGACCCGGCTCATCGATGATTGCCGGCAGCTTCTGACCGTCAAGGGCGAGGGCAACAGCGTGGCGTTGGCCGCGCAGGCGCTGGACCGCTACGAACGGCTGGGCAACGACGGTGCACAGCAGTTCTTCGAGCTGCTGGCACAGGAGTTCGATCCCGACCCGGGCGAGGTGCTGCAGCTCGCCGAGCGCTACGCGGTCAGCCGCTCGCCGGAGAATCTGGTGAAGCTTTCGAAGGCTGCCGAGCCGCCGCGCCAGGAGCTGTTGCGCCGGCTGAACCGGGCGCCGGGCGGAACCGGCGTCATCGTGCGGATGCGCGCCGCGCTGCTCGACCGGCTGCGCCACGACAAGAAGCTGGTGGCGGTCGACGCCGACTTCGAGCACCTGCTGTCGTCGTGGTTCAACCCGGGCTTCCTGAGCCTGGTGCAGGTCGACTGGCGTTCGCCGGCGATGCTGCTGGAACGGCTGATCCAGCACGAGGCGGTGCACGAGATCGACGGCTGGGGCGATCTGCGGCGCCGGCTGGAGCCCGATCGCCGCTGCTTCGCGTTCTTCCACCCGGTGCTGCCCGACGAACCGCTGATCTTCGTCGAGGTGGCGCTGCTCGCGCAGATGCCCGAGGCGATCGCGCCGCTGCTCGATCGCAGCGCGCCGCCGGCGACCGTCGATCCGGGCAAGTTCCGCGTCGCGGCGTTCTATTCGATCTCGAACTGCCAGCCGGGCCTGCGCGGCGTGAACCTCGGCAACTTCCTGATCAAGCGGGTCGCGGAGAAGCTGCAGCAGGAGTTCCCGGCGATCCGGACCTTCTGCACGCTGTCGCCGGTGCCGTCGTTCGCGACCTGGCTGGCACGGGTCGAGCGGCTGGAGTCCGAGCGGCTGAAGCCGGTGCAGACGCGCGATCTGGCTGCGACGCTGGCCGGGCTGCGCGAACGCCATCCGCGCGACCTGTCGGCACTGCACAGCGCGCAGCAGCCGACCGACGACGTCGAGGCCCTCAAGCAGCTTCTGGCCTTCTACCTGGTGTGCCGCTCGGCGCTGCCGGGCGGCGAATCGGCCGCCGGCACCGACCCGGTCGCACGCTTCCATCTGAACAACGGTGCCCGGCTCGAGCGCGTCAATGTCGCCGCCGACCTGTCGCGCAAGGGCCTGAAGCAGTCGTTTGGATTCATGGTCAACTACCTTTACGATCTCGACGAGATCGAGGCCAACCACGAGAAATACATGTCGGGCGAGGTCAGTGCGTCACGCGCAGTGCTCGGACTGATCTAGGGAAACCCCTCCCCGGGGACCCGTCCTTGCCCGTCCACTTGAAGGAGAGACACGATGAAATCGCATTCCGGCTCACGGCTGGCGGCGCTGCTGACGGCGGCGCCGCTTTTCACGCCGCTTTTCACGCTGTTGTTCGCGCTGTCGTTCGCGCTGTTGCTGGGAGTGGCAGCTCCGGCCGCTGCCCAGTCCTGGCCCAATCGTCCGATCCGCTTCATCTCGCCGTTCCCGCCGGGCGGCGGGACCGACGCGTTCGCCCGGCCGCTGGCCAAGGTGCTGTCGCAGTCGCTCGGGCAGACGGTGGTGATCGACAACCGCGGCGGCGCCGGCGGCACCCTGGGCGCCGAGCTGGCCGCCAAGAGCGCGCCCGACGGCTACACGTTCCTGGTCGGCGCGGTGCACCACACGATCGCGGTGTCGATGTATCCGAAGCTCGGCTATGACCTGCAGAAGGACCTGGTGCCGGTGACGCCGGTGTCGTTCGTGCCGAACGTGGTCGTCGTCAATCCGTCGCGGGTCGCCCAGCGCAACTGGGCGGACTTCCACAAGTTCGTCCTGAGCAACCCGGGCAAGCTGAACTATGCGTCGGCCGGCAACGGCACAGCGCATCATCTGACGGTCGAGATGTACAAGTCGATGACGCGGGCGTTCGTGACCCACATTCCGTATCGCGGCGCCGGGCCGGCGGTGGCCGATCTGGTCGGCGGTCAGGTCGATCTGATGTTCGACGGCCTGGGCAGCTCGATGCCGTTCATCCGCCAGGGCAAGCTGGTGCCGCTGGCCGTCACCAGCGCCAAGCGCTCGTTCGCGCTGCCCGATATCCCGACGCTCGCCGAAACCGGCATCAAGGGCTACGAGGCGCAGACCTGGTATGCGATCTGGGCGCCGGCCGGCACCCCCACCGAGATCGTCAACCGGATGCAGCAGGAAGTCGCCAAGGCGCTGGCCACCGACGAGCTCAAAGGCATCTGGCAGTCGCTGGGCGCCGACCCCGGCGGCCAGACCCCGCAGCAGATGCAGGCGTTCGTGACCGCCGAGATCCACAAGTGGGCGAAGGTGGTGACCGAGTCGGGCGCCAAGCTGGACTAGTCCCTGATACCTGAACCAACCGGAGACCGATGTTGACTGCCGCTGCGCGCGCCGACGCCAATCTGTACACGATCCTGCGGGCGGGCTTTCCGTCCGAAGGAGCCGCCTGCGCGATCGAAACCGCAGGCGCCGGTGGTCGGGCGCTCTACTACTCGTGGAACGACATCGACCATACCACCGCGCGGCTGGCGAACCTGCTGGCCTCGCTGAAGATGCCGGCCGGCGCGCGGGTCGCGGTGCAGGTCGAGAAGTCGCCGGAGGCGCTGCTGCTGTACCTGGCCTGTCTGCGTGCCGGCTTCGTCTACCTGCCGCTGAACACCGCCTACCAGGAGGCCGAGCTCGACTACTTCGTCGAGAACGCCGAGCCGTCGCTGATCGTCTGCGCGCCGAAGAATCTGCAGTGGATCGGCGCGATCGCCGCCCGCCGCGGCGTGCCGCACGTGCTGACCTTGGACGAGAACCGCACCGGTACGCTGCTCGAACGCGCGGCGCCGTTTCCCGATGCCTTCGTCACCGTCACCCGCACCGCCGACGACCTGGCGGCGATCCTCTATACCTCGGGTACCACCGGGCGCAGCAAGGGCGCGATGCTGAGCCACGGCAACCTGGCGGCGAACGCGCAGACGCTGCGCCACTACTGGCGCTGGCGGCGCGGCGACGTGCTGCTGCATGCGCTGCCGATCTTCCACGTGCACGGCCTGTTCGTCGCCAGTCACGGCGCGCTGCTGAACGGCAGCAAGATGCTGTGGCTCGCGAAGTTCGACCCGCGCGACGTGGTGCGGCTGCTGCCGCGCGCCACCGTGTTCATGGGGGTGCCGACGATGTACGTGCGGCTGCTCGACGAGCCGTCGTTCGACGCGGCGGCCTGCGCGAACATGCGGCTGTTCGTCTCGGGCTCGGCGCCGCTGTTGCCCGACACGTTCCGCCAGTTCGAGGCACGCACCGGCCAGCGCATCCTCGAGCGCTACGGCATGAGCGAGACGGTGATGCTGACCTCGAACCCCTACGACGGCAACCGCGCCGCCGGCACCGTCGGCCTGCCGCTGCCGGGCGTCGAGGTCAGGGTCGTCGACGATGCCGGCAAGGTGCTCGGCTGGAACGAGATCGGCGGCATCCAGGTGCGCGGGCCCAACGTGTTCTCGGGCTACTGGCGGATGCCGGAGAAGACCCGGGAGGAATTCAGCGACGGGTGGTTCCGCACCGGCGATGTCGGCCGCTGGGATGCCAACGGCTATCTGTCGATCGTCGGCCGCAGCAAGGACCTGATCATCAGCGGCGGCTACAACGTCTATCCGAAGGAGATCGAGTCTTATCTCGACAATCTCGATGGGGTGTTCGAATCGGCGGTGATCGGCGTGCCGCACCGCGACTTCGGCGAGGCGGTGACCGCGGTGGTGGTGCCCAAGCCCGGCGCAGCGCTCGACGAGGCCGCGCTGATCGCGCAGATGAAGCGCAAGATCGCCGGCTTCAAGGTGCCCAAGCGCATCCACGTCGTGCCCGAGCTGCCGCGCAACCAGATGGGCAAGGTGCAGAAGAATCTGCTCAGGGAGCGGTTCGGCGGGTGAGAGCGAAGCGGCGATAGAACGTCCGCTTGGCAAATTCGGCGATCGTCAGATAGCCGGCCGTCAATCCGGCGATCCAGCCGAGCCATGCGGGCGGCAGCGGCTGCAGCCCGAACATCGGCCCGAGCGGCGAATAGGGCAGGGCGACTGCGGTGGCCACGACACCCAGCGCCGCGGCGATGAGCACCGGCGCCGGCCGGCCGCCCTCGGTGATCCGGTGGCGGGTGCGGATCACGAACACCACCAGCACCTGCGTGACCAGCGACTCGACGAACCAGGCGGTGCGGAACATCGCCTCGCCGGCATGCAGCACCTGCAGCAGCACCCAGAAGGTCAGCGCATCGAACGCCGAGCTGAGCAGCCCCATCGTCGCCATGAAGCGCTGGATCAGCGGCAGGTCCAGCCCCAGCGGGCGGGCGAGATCCGCCTCGTCGACCCGGTCCAGCGGCAGCGCCGCCTCCGACAGGTCGTACAGGATGTTGTTCAGCAGGATCTGCGTCGGCAGCATCGGCAGGAACGACAGGAACACCGATGCGCCGGCCATGCTGATCATGTTGCCGAAGTTCGAGCTGGTGCCCATCAGCACGTACTTCATCACGTTGGCGTTGGTGCGCCGGCCTTCGATCACCGCGTCGTGCACGACCCCCAGGTCGCGCTCCAGCATCACCAGGCTGGCCACCTCGCGGGCGACCTCGGTGGCCTGATCGACCGTCAGCCCGACGTCGGCCGCATGCAGCGGCGGCGCATCGTTGATGCCGTCGCCCAGGTAGCCGACCACGTGGCCGGCGGCCCGCAGCGCCTGCACGACCCGCTGCTTCTGCTGCGGATTGACGCGGCAGAAGAGGGTCGCATCGGCCGCCGCCGCCCGCAGCGCCGCCGCGCTCATCTTGTCGATCTCGTGCCCGAGCAGCACCCGTTCGACCGGCAGCTCCAGCAGCCCGCACAGATGCCGGGTCACCAGATCGCTGTCGCCGGTGACGATGCGCACCTGTACGCCGCTGCCGATCAGCTTGCGGATCGCTTCGCGCGCGCCGGCCTTCGGCGACAGCGTCAGCACCACGATCGGCACGTCGCTGA
>DAISWF010000277.1:0-7633 GCA_036826495.1 Burkholderiaceae bacterium | reverse complement strand
GCCGGTGGCGATCCTGATGGGCGGCATCGCGGCGGCCGGCAGCCTGCTGCAGCGCCGGCTCGATCTGCCCGATGCGGCGACGCTGGTGCTGCAGGGGCTGCTGTTCATGTCGATCCTGACCAGCGAGACGCTGAACGACCGCCTGGCGTCGATCCGCACGGCGCGCCGGGCGGCCCGCGCGCTGCCCGGCGCCGGAGCCACGCAGTCATGAACGAATCCGCCTGGTTCACGGTGTTCGCGGCGGTGCTGGGCGGCGCGCTGCGGGTGTCGACGCCGTTCCTGTTCGTATCGCTCGGCGAGACGATCACCGAGAAATCCGGCCGCATCAACCTGGGCCTGGAAGGCATCCTGGTGTTCGGCGCGATGACCGGTTATGCGGTGTCGTACCACAGCGACTCGCCGTGGATCGGCGTGCTGGTCGCCGGCCTGTCCGGTGTTGCGTTCGGCCTGCTGCACGGCTGGATCTGCTCGCTGCCGCGGGTCAATGACATCGCGCTGGGCATCGCGCTGATGATCCTCGGGCTCGGCCTGGCGTTCTTCTTCGGCAAGGACTACGTGCAGCCCACCGCGCCGCGGCTGCCGTCGTTCGACCTGGGCTTCTGGAGCAGCTCGCCGGTCTTGAAGGCGGCGCTGCAGATCAACGCGCTGTTCGTCATCGGCGCGGTGCTGGCGTTCGCGCTGCACTGGGCGTTCGGCAACACCCGCTGGGGGCTGATCGTGCGCACCGTCGGCGACTCGGCCGACGCGGCGCGCGCGCTCGGCTACCCGGTCAACCGGGTGCGGCTGCTCGCCACCGCGACCGGCGGCTTCTTCGCCGGCGTCGGCGGATCGTTCCTGTCGCTGTACTACCCGGGGAGCTGGAACGAGGCGCTGTCGAGCGGCCAGGGGGTGATGGCGGTCGCGCTGGTTATCTTCGCGCGCTGGCACCCGGTCGGCTGCTTCTTCGCCGCGCTGGCCTTCGGCGGCGCCAGCGCGATCGGACCGGCGCTGCAGGCGGTCGGCGTGCAGGCCGGCTATCACCTGTGGAACGCTGCCCCGTACGTGCTGACCCTGGCGGTGATGCTGGCGACCACGTCGTCGAAGCAGTCGCTGGCCGGCGCGCCCGGCGAGCTGAGCCTCACGCGATGAACCGCCCGACCGATCCACGGCCATGAGGGCCCAGCCTATGGAGAATCATCGATGAGCGGACTCGGCGGACTGAACAGATCACCGGCCGGCGTCGTGATCGGCCTGGTGCAGTTGCAGAATCCGGTGGTGGTCACGCCCGACGACCTGGCGCGCCAGACGCGGCGGATCGTCGAGCTGGTCGGCAAGGCACGGCGCAACCAGCCGTCGATGGATCTGGTGGTGTTCCCCGAATACGCGCTGCACGGCCTTTCGATGGACACCAACCCGGCCATCATGTGCCGGCTCGACGGGCCCGAGGTCGCCGCCTTCCGGGCCGCCTGCATCGAACACCGGATCTGGGGCTGCTTCTCGATCATGGAGTTCAATCCCCACGGCAATCCGTACAACGGCGGGCTGATCATCGACGACCAGGGCCCGCTCGCGCTGTACTACCGCAAGCTGCATCCGTGGGTGCCGGTCGAGCCCTGGGAACCCGGCAACCTCGGCATTCCGGTCATCGACGGGCCGCGCGGCGTGAAGATCGCGCTGATCATCTGCCACGACGGCATGTTCCCGGAAATGGCGCGCGAGTGCGCGTACAAGGGCGCCGAGGTGATGATCCGCACCGCCGGCTACACCGCGCCGATCCGCCATGCGTGGCGCATCACCAACCAGGCCAATGCGTTCCAGAACCTGATGGTGACCGCCAGCGTGTGCCTGTGCGGCAGCGACGGCAGCTTCGACTCGATGGGCGAAGGCATGTTCGTCAACTTCGACGGCGTGCCGCTGGTCGAGGGCGGCAACCGGCCCGACGAGATCATCACCAGCGAGGTCAGGCCCGACCTGGTGCGCGAGGCGCGCATCCACTGGGGCGTCGAGAACAATCCCTACCAGTTGCTGCACCGTGGCTACGTCGCGGTGCGCGGCGGCGCGCGCGACTGCCCGTACACGTTCATGCAGGACATGGTCGCCGGCCGCGCGCGGCTGCCGTGGGAGAACGACGTGGTGCACGTCGACGGCACGAGCTGCGGCTTCGCCGCGCCGACCCGGGAATACGACCCCGCGAACCCGCTGCCGCCCGCTGCGGCCGACAGGAAGGCCGCATGAGCGCCGCATCCCGCTACTGCGTCGTCGACGCGGATCCGTACCCGTGGCCGTACGACGGCGACCTGCGCGCGGCCAACACCGCGCTGGTGATCATCGACATGCAGACCGATTTCTGCGGCGTCGGCGGCTACGTCGACAAGATGGGCTACGACCTGTCGCTGACGCGTGCGCCGATCGGACCGATCGCCGCCACGCTCGCGCGTTTCCGCGAGCTCGGCTTCCATGTGATCCACACCCGCGAAGGCCACCGCCCCGACCTGTCGGATCTGCCGCCCAACAAACGCTGGCGCTCCCGGCGGATCGGAGCCGGCATCGGCGATGCCGGCCCGTGCGGCCGGATCCTGGTGCGCGGCGAACCCGGCTGGGAAATCATCCCGGAGCTGGCGCCGCTGCCCGGCGAGCCGGTCATCGACAAGCCCGGCAAGGGATCGTTCTGCGCGACCGATCTCGAACTGCTGCTGCGCACGCGGGGCATCACCAACCTGGTGCTGACCGGCATCACTACCGACGTGTGCGTGCACACGACGATGCGCGAGGCCAACGACCGCGGTTTCGAGTGCCTGATCCTGTCGGACTGCACCGGCGCCACCGACGCGGGCAATCATGCGGCGGCACTGAAGATGGTCACGATGCAGGGCGGCGTGTTCGGCGCGGTGGCGTCTTCGGCACAATTGCTGGCGGCGCTGGCATGAACGACCGGGGCACGACGATGACCGCGATTCCTCCGATGCGCGCCGCCGCCACCACGATGTCCGGCGAACGGCACCACGGAGCACGATGATGACGCTGATCCCGCCGATGCCCGAGCCGACCGGCGCCGCCGCGGTCCGCACGATCGATCTGACCAAGCGCTTCGGCGCATTCACCGCGCTCGACTCGGTATCGGTGTCGATCGCCGCCGGCAGCGTGCATGCGCTGCTCGGCGAGAACGGCGCCGGCAAGTCGACGCTGGTCAAGTGCCTGGTCGGCTACTACCTGCCCGACGAGGGCAGCGTGCTGATCGACGAGCGCGAACAGGCCATCACGTCGCCGCAGAAGGCGCGCGCGCTGGGCCTGGGCATGGTGTACCAGCACTTCACGCTGGTGCCGTCGATGACGGTGGCCGAGAACCTGGTGATGGCCAAGGGCGATGCGCCGGCGCTGATCCGCTGGGGGCCGGCGCGCGAGGCGCTCGCCGCCTTCATGAAGACCACGCCGTTCTCGCTGGACCTCGATGCGAGGATCGCCAACCTGTCGGCCGGGCAGAAGCAGAAGGTCGAGATCCTGAAGCAGCTCTATGCGCGCAACCGCTTCCTGGTGCTGGACGAGCCGACGTCGGTGCTGACTCCGGAGGAGGCCGACGAGATGCTGGGCGCGGTGCGCGACCTCGCCCACGGCGGCGCGCTGACGGTGCTGATGATCACCCACAAGTTCCGCGAGGTATTGCAGTTCGCCGACGGCGTGTCGGTGCTGCGCCGCGGACGCCACGTCGGCAGCGGCGCGGTGGCCGATTTCGATGCCGACCGGCTGGCCGAGCTGATGATAGGCGGCGCCCGCGAACGGGTCGCGGTCGGCCGGACCGGCAGCGCCGCCGACCAGGCACCGGTGCTGCAGGTGCGCGACCTGACCGGCGACAACGATGCCGGCCTGCCGGCGGTGCGCGGCGTGACGCTGCAGGTCGCGCCGGGCGAGATCGTCGGCATCGCCGGCGTGTCCGGCAACGGCCAGCGCGAACTGATCGAGATGCTGCTCGGTCAGCGCGACATCGGCGGCGGCACCGTCACCGTGTTCGGCGAGCCGTATCACGCGACCCGCGCCGAGATCGCCCGCCACCGCATCGGCAGCCTGCCGGAGGAACCGCTGCGCAATGCCAGCGTCGCGAAGCTGTCGGTCGCCCAGAACATGGCGCTGCGCAACTTCGACGCGGCGCCGCTCGCGCGCGGCCGCTGGCTGGACCGGCAGGCGCTGATCGAGCAGGCCGCCGGCTGGATCCGCGACTTCGGCGTCAAGACCCGCTCGCCGCAGGAACCGATCGCCAACCTGTCCGGCGGCAACGTGCAGCGTTCGGTGCTGGCCCGCGAGCTGTCGCGGCAGGCACGGCTGCTGATCGTGATGAATCCGGTGTTCGGTCTGGACTTCGCGGCGGTCGACGAGATCCATGGCCGGCTGGTCGATGCCCGCAACGGCGGTACCGCGGTGCTGCTGGTCAGCGAGGATCTGGACGAGCTGATCGAGCTGTCCGACCGCGTGCTGGTGATGTCGGAAGGCCGCATCGTGTTCCAGACCGCGCAGCCGGCCGCCGATCGGGCGCAGATCGGGCGCAGCATGGGCGGCCATCACCTGGAGGAAGCGGCCGCCGCCGGATGATCGGGACAGCCGGCCAGCGGACGCGAGCACGAACACGAAGACGACCGCCGACGCCGGCCCACGTACAGTCTGCACAGGAGCCCGAGATGATCACCTTCGATGCGCGGCCCACCACGTTCACGCTCGACCCGCGCAGGACGGCGGTGGTGATGATCGACATGCAGCGCGATTTCATCGAACCCGGCGGCTTCGGCGAGACGCTGGGCAACGACGTGACGCTGCTCGCGCCGGTGGTGCCGGCCGCCGCCGGGCTGATCGAATGGGCGCGCGGCCAGGGCATCCTGATCGTGCACACGAAGGAATGCCACAGGCCCGACCTGTCGGACTGTCCGCCGGCCAAACGGCTGCGCGGCGACCCGAGCAGGCGGATCGGCGACGAAGGCCCGATGGGCCGCATCCTGATCGACGGCGAACCCGGCAGCGACTTCGTGCCGGCGCTGCGGCCGCAGACCGGCGACCTGGTGATCGCCAAGCCCGGCAAGGGCGCGTTCTACGCGACGCCGCTGGGCGACGAGTTGCAGGCGCGCGGCATCACGCAACTGATCTTCGGCGGCGTGACCACCGAAGTGTGCGTGCAGACGACGATGCGCGAAGCCAACGACCGTGGCTACGAATGTCTGCTGATCGAGGAGGCGACCGGCAGCTACTTCCCGGAGTTCAAGCAGGCGGCGATCGACATGATCCGCGCGCAGGGGGGGATCGTCGGCTGGACGACCACGTTGCCGGCGCTGTCGGCCGCAGGCGGCTGACGAGAGAACCGCGAGCGGCCGGGACGGACCCGGCTGCATCGTGCCCGTGCCCCGCTCCGCCGACCGGCACGCGCTGGCACGGGAACGGTGCAACCGATGTGGTCAGCCGCGCACCCAGCGCACGTCGCGCGGGCCGTCGTGCCGGTGGCCGCCGTAGCCCGGCGACACCCATACCGGCCGCGGCGCCACGTACACCGGGCGCGGCTCGACGTATACCGGCCGGGGCGCCACGTAAACGGGGCGCGGAACGACATACACGGGCCGCGGAGCCACGACGACCGGCGGGTCGTAGACCACCGGCGCCTGGTAGACCGGCGCGGGCGCCCCGTACACCGGAGCCTGGTAGACCGGCGCGGGCGTCGCATACACGGGAGCCGGCTGGACGGCGACCGGCGGCGCATAGACCGGCGCCGGCGCGGCATAGGCCGGCTGACTCAGCACCGCACCGATGACGGCACCGGCGACCGCGCCGGCGATGAAGGTGCCCGCATCGCCCCGTGCATGGGCCGGCTGGGCGGCCAGGGCGGCAGAAGCCAGAACAACAGCGGCAGCGATCGTACGTTTCATCCCGGATCCCTTCCTTTCGCACTCGCCGGCACAGGGGCCGTCGATGCGAGGCAGTGTGCCGGGGAATCCTGCAACCGGGTGTACGCGATCGGTCAGAGATGTAAGAGGCTGTAACCGCAGGTCACGCCCCCGCAGCAGCCGCCGCCGCTGCCGACGGCACCAGCTCCAGCATCAGATCGCGCGCGGCCACCGTGTCGCCGGACTTCACGTGGATCGCCCGCACCGTGCCGTCGCGGTCGGCGCGGATCTGCGACTCCATCTTCATCGCCTCGATCGACACCAGCGGATCGCCGGCCTTCACCTGCTGCCCCGTCTTGACCGCCACCGTGACGATCATGCCCGGCATCGGCGCCGGCACATGCGAGGCATTCTGCGGATCGGCCTGCGGCCGCTGCGCGGCGCGGGCCGCGCCCGCCACCTCGACACGCATCGTGCGCGGCTGGCCGTTCAGCTCGAAGAACACCTTGACCAGCCCTTCCTCCTCGGCCGGCGCGGTGCCCTGCATCCGCACCACCAGCGTCTTGCCGGCATCGATGTCGATCGCGATCTCGTCGCGCTCGGCCATGCCGTAGAAGAACGCCGGCGTCGGCAGCATGCTGATGTCGCCGTACTGCCGCTGGTGGGCGGCGAACTCGCGGAACACTTTCGGGTACATCAGGTACGACGCGAGGTCGTTGTCGTCCAGATGACGGCCCACCGCACGCTCGGCTTCGGCGCGCGCCGCCTCCAGATCCACTTCGGGCATCGTGTCGCCGGGCCGGTACGGCTGCGGCGGCTCGGGCAGGATCGGCGCAGCGGTATCGCACTTGAGGATGCGGCGCGACAGGACGTCCGGAAAGCCGTCGGGCGGGAAGCCCAGCTCGCCCTTGAACAGCGACACGACGGATTCCGGAAACGCCACCTCGCGCGACGGGTCGAGCACGTCGGCGCTCGACAGGCCGTTGGCGACCATGACGATGGCCAGGTCGCCGACCACCTTGGAGGTCGGCGTCACCTTGACGATGTCGCCGAACAGCCGGTTCACCTCGGCATAGGCCCGCGACACCTCGGGCCAGCGATGCTCCAGGCCCATCGCGCGCGCCTGCTCGCGCAGGTTCGTGTACTGCCCGCCGGGCATCTCGTGCTGGTAGACGTCGGAGGTGCCCGAACGGATGTCGGCCTCGAACGGCGCATAGTATTTGCGCACGCCCTCCCAGTAGTCGGAGAGCTGGCGCAGCGACTCGCGGTCGACGCCGGTGGCGGCGCCATCGGGCGTGCCGCCGACCCGGCAGGCGTCGCGCTCGGTGCGCTCCAGCGCCGCGACGATCGCACCCAGATTCGGCTGCGACGTGAGGCCGCTCATCGAATCGAGCGCGCCGTCGACCGCATCGGCCCCCGCCTCCACGGCGGCCAGCACCGATGCGGCGGCGATGCCGCTGGTGTCGTGCGTGTGGAAGTGGATCGGCAGGCCCGTCTCGGCCTTCAGGATGCGCACCAGTTCGCGCGCCGCGCGCGGCCGGCAGACGCCCGCCATGTCCTTGATGCCGAGCACGTGCACGCCGGCCGCCTGCAGCTCGCGCGCCATGCCGAGGTAGTAGTCGCGCCCGTACTTGCGGGTCGGATCGTCGATGTCGGCGGTATAGCAGATCGCCCCCTCGCAGACCGCGCCGCTTTCGAGCACCGCGTCGATCGCGACCCGCATGTTGCGCACCCAGTTCAGCGAATCGAACACGCGGAACAGGTCGATGCCCTCGGCGGCGGCGCGCTTCACGAAGAGC
>DAISWF010000276.1:0-7675 GCA_036826495.1 Burkholderiaceae bacterium | reverse complement strand
GTTCGCGGTGATGGCCATCGTCAGCTTCGTGATGAGCCTGGGCAAGCGCGGGCCCTGAGCCCTTGCCCGCTGAATCCCGAACCATCCCAGTAGACCATTAGACCCTTCGACTCCGACGGGAGCCCCGACGATGAAAACCCAATCGATGATCGACCAGACCCGCGACGCGGTGGTCAACCACGCCGACGATCTGCTGCGCCAGGGCGCGCGTGCACTGTCCGACAGCTCCGAAGTCGTCCGCGACCGGGCGCTGGCCGCCAGCGACGCGGCTGCCGAATACATCCGGCGCGAGCCGGTGACCGCGGTGCTGCTGGCGGCGCTCGGCGGTGCGGCCCTTGTCGGGCTGGCCAGCCTGCTCGCCCGCGGTCGCCGCTGAGGCGGCCTGGCGATCGGAGAACGGCTCATGCTGCACGCGCTGCTGCGGCTGATCAGGACCGAACCGCAATTGGCCGCGGACCAGGTGGAAGCCTATGCCCGGCTGGTCAGCGCGGAGTTCGGCTCGACGATGACCAGGCTGAAGCGACGGCTGGTGCTGCAGGCGCTCGGCTGGGGCTGCATCGCGGTGGGGGTGATGTTCGGCGGGGCAGCGCTGATGCTGTGGGGAGCGTTGCCGCAGGAAGCGATGCCCGTGCCCTGGCTGCTGCTGGCGGTGCCGCTGGCGCCGGCAGTGGTCGGAGCAGTCGCGCTGGCGGTCTGCCCGAAGCCCCCGGTGGCCAACGCCACCCACGTGATCCGCGAGCAGGTGGCGCTCGACCTGGCGGCCCTGCGGGAAGTCGCGCGGGCCACCGGTGGCGCGCGGTGAGCGGGGCGGCGATGAACACTGCGATGCCCGGCGCCGCCCGTCCGGCGGAACGGACGGTGAACGGTGTGGCCACGCCGATGGCCGACGGCGTCGACGCAACGGGGCGGGGAGCGTCGCCCCGTCCCGCGTCGGATCGCTTCACGGACGGTGCCGCGCCCGACAGCGGTACCGCGCCCGACGGCGGTACCGCGGCGCCCCACAACCGCACCGCCGCGGCCGACCGCCACACCGCCGCGGCCGACGGACCGGTCCATGCGCCGCCGCTGGCGCCGGCCGATCCGGTCGCCGCCGCGCTCGAGCAGCTTCGCCGCAACCGGGCGACGATGGTCAGATCGCTGGCCGCGCGGCCCCGGCGACGAAGCGATGCGGCGCCGGCCGGGCACGCTGCGCTGGACCGCTGGTCGCTGGCCAGGACGATCGGCGCCGGCGCGATCGAGGTCACCGCCAGGCAGCACCCGTTCCTGATGGTCGGCGCAGCGCTGGTCGCCGGCATCACGCTGGCCCGACTGGTCGGCCGACGATCGATCGTCAGGCCGATGCTGCTGGCACCACTGTTGTCGAGGATGGTGGCGCCGATGGTGATGCGGATGGCCACCGATGCGGCGATGCGCATGGTGCGCGGCGCGGCGGAGCACGGCGGCCCCCCACGCCGCGCAGCCGATCGCGATACGGCCTATCGCGGCGCACCGGATCGCGACACGTTGCGGTCGAGCGGGTCGAGCGCAGGCGTGCCGCATCCGCCGTGAAGCTGGGCGCGGCCGCCTTCCCGACAGATGACCCTTTCCACAATGAACGATAGACAGGAGTTCACATGAAGCAGGATGTTTCCAGCGACGTCGGCGCCCAGAGGGTGCCGCACGAGGCGCTGGTGCTCGACGAGCAGGCGATCGACTCGGCCCGGCGCGGGTTGGACGACGGCGCCGTGACGCCGGGTTACGGCCCCTGGCGCAGCGACATCATCGAGCTGCTGAACGGCGCGCTGGCGACCGAGCTGGTCTGCGTGCTGCGCTACCGCCGGCACCATTTCACCGCGCGCGGCCTCGCGTCGCCGCGGATCGCCGAGGAGTTCCTCGAGCATGCGAACGAGGAATTCGAACACGCCGACCTGATCGCCGAGCGGATCGTCCAGCTTGGCGGCGAGCCGAACTTCAACCCCGACACGCTGTCGCGCCGCAGTCATGCCGACTATGACGAATCGAGCGACCTGACCGCGATGGTGCGATCGAATCTCGTTGCCGAACGGGTGGCGATCGAAAGCTATCGGCAGATGGTCCATCTGATCGGCGACAAGGATCCGACGACCCGGCGGATGCTCGAAGACATCCTGAAGGTCGAGGAAGAGCACGCCGACGAACTGTCCGATCTGCTGCAGGACTGACCGCCGCAGGCGGACAGGCAGGACCGATTTCCATTTCCACTAGAGCAGGAGCCATTGATGATCACACGCAAACTCGCGAGCGCGCTGGCGCTTTCCGTCGCCACGCTGGTGGTGCTGCCCGGCTGCGCGGTTCAGCGCGGACAGTCGACGATGGGCGAATACTTCGACGACACCAAGATCACCTCGGAGGTGAAGGCCAAGTTCGTCCAGAACAAGGAGGTCGACGCGTCGGCGATCTCGGTGGAGACGCTGGACGGGGTCGTGCAGCTTTCCGGTTTCGCGAAGAACGCCACCGAGAAGCCCACGGGGGGCTAGATCGGGCGCGCCGAGGGGGGCGGGAAGGCGGGGGGAAACAGCACGGGGGTCGCAATCGCACTGCCGCCCGCCGATCCGTTTTCGATTCTCGACACGACCATTCGACAAAGGAGCATCCTATGAACTGGGACCGCATCGAAGGCAACTGGAAGCAGCTCAAGGGCAAGGTGAAGGAGCAGTGGGGCAAGCTGACCGATGACGACTTCGACGTCATCGGCGGCCGCCGCGAGCAGCTCTCCGGCAAGATCCAGGAGCGCTACGGCGTTGCCAAGGACGAGGCCGAGAAGCAGGTCAAGGCGTGGGAGTCGCGCGCCGACGACACCTGGTTCCCGCGGCACTGAGCCGGTTCACTGCGGCCGCGCCCGCCCCGGCGCGGTTGCGGCGGCGTACCGCCCAGTACGCCGGGAAGGCCCGTGGCACCTGTCACGGGCCTTTTTTTGCGCGCTGTTAGACTGCGCGCCATGGAATCCCTGATACAGACCATCGCGGTCTATGCTCTGCCGGTGCTGTTCGCGATCACGCTGCACGAAGCTGCGCACGGTTATGTCGCACGCCTGTTCGGCGACCAGACCGCGTTCGTCGCCGGCCGCATCACGCTCAATCCGCTCAAGCACATCGATCCGGTCGGCACGGTGCTGGTGCCGCTCGGCATCCTGCTGCTGTCGTCGATCGGCGGCGCGGGCTTTCTGTTCGGCTGGGCCAAGCCGGTGCCGGTCGACGCCGGCAGCCTGCGCAATCCGCGCCGCGACATGATCTGGGTGGCCGCCGCCGGCCCCGGCTCGAATCTGGTGATGGCGATCGGCTGGGCGCTGATGATGAACTTGCAGCTCGCGGCCGGCGTGCGCGAGCCGTTCTTCTTCGAGATGGCCAAGGCCGGCATCCTGGTCAACATCGGGCTGATGGCGCTGAACCTGCTGCCGGTGCCGCCGCTCGATGGCGGGCGCATCGTCGCCGGCCTGCTGCCGAACAGGCTGGCCTGGCAGTTCTCGCGGGTCGAGCCGTACGGGCTGTTCATCGTGCTGGCGCTGATGGCCACCGGCACGCTGGGCTTCTTCCTGCAGCCGTTCTACCAGCTCGGCATCGGCATCGTGCGGCTGTTCATCTAGTGTGAACAGGCCCTAAGCGGCGCCGCCGCGGCCGTCCGTTCGACCGACCGGCGCCGCGATGGCGGGCTCACCGCCTGCGCAGCACGTGGGCGAGGAACCGGCCGATGTCGTGGATCTCCTCGTCGCAGACCGAGTGCGGCATCGGATAGGTGTGCCAGGACACGTTGCAGCCCAGTGCCAGCAGCCGGTCGCGCGAGGCTTCGCCGCGCGACAGCAGCACCACGTCGTCGAAGCGCCCGTGCGCAAGGAAGATCGGCACGTCGGCATTGGCCGGATGGCGTTCGGCGGCGGTGCGATCGGCCAGCGGCAGATACCCCGACAGTCCGATCAGCGCGGCCAGCGGGTTCGGCTGCCGCAACCCCGTCAGCAAGGTCATCGCGCAGCCCTGCGAGAACCCGGCCAGCACGATCCGCGACGAATCGATGCCGCGGCGCATCTCGCGGTCTATCAGCGCATCGACCGCCAGCCGGGAGCGCTCCAGACCGGCCTGGTCCTCGCGGCGGACCAGATCGGTGCCGACGATGTCGTACCAGGCCCGCATCACGTAGCCGCCGTTGATCGTCACCGGGATCATTGGCGCATTGGGGAAGACGAACCGCACCGCGCCGACCTCGGCGGAGTCGAGTTGCAGTTCCGGCACCACCGGCACGAAGTCGTTGGCATCGGCGCCCAGGCCGTGCAGCCAGATGACCGCGGCCTGCGGCGCATCACCGGTTTCGATTTCCAGGGTTTCCAGCATGTCCATGGCGAGGCCGCGCGGGCAGAGGTGGCAGAAGGGCGATTCTAACCACGCCGATCAACCGCCCGGATCGAGGTTCAGCCGGCGCGCGGCGGCGGCCGCGGCCGTGCGGGTCTCCACGCCGAGCTTCTCGAACACGTGCTCCAGGTGCTTGTTGACGGTGCGCGGGCTCATGCCGAGGATGTCGGCGATGTCGCGGTTGGTCTTGCCGCGCGCCACCCACAGCAGCACTTCGCCTTCGCGTGCGGTCAGCCGGGGCGGCATCCGCGTCGGATCCGGCGCCTCCGAGGCCTCGGCGAGCGACACCACGCACAGCGAATGACTCAGTTCGGCGGCCCGCCGGGCAGTGAGGCCGCGCAGCGACACCTGTTCGACGCCGCGGCCGAGGTCGGCGATCGGCGCCAGCGGCGGCGGCAGCGGATCGCCCTCGGCGAGCACACCGGGCAGCGCGTGCCGCGCGAGCAGCAGGCCGGCGGCGCGGTTCGACCACAGCAGCCGGCCGTCGGCGTCGATCGCCAGCATCGGGTGGTTGCTGGCATCGATCGCATCGCGCGTCGCCCGCAGCAGACGCGCGGTGCGGGTGTGCGCCTGCAGCCGCGCGATGACCACCGGCGGCTGCACCGGCTTGGTCACGTAGTCGATGCCGCCGACCGCGAAGCCGCGCAGGATGTGCTCGGTCTCGCCGAGGCCGGTCATGAAGATCACCGGCAGGTCGTCGTAGCGCTCGCGCATCCGCGCGCAGGTCTCGAAGCCGTCGATGCCCGGCATCACGACATCGAGCAGCACCGCTTCGGGCCGCCGCTTCTCCAGCTCGCGCAGCGCGCTCTCGCCGCTGCGGGCGATCGCCACCTCGTAGCCCGCCTCGCCCAGCGCGCCGTCGAGCAGTCGCAACGCGTCGGCGTTGTCGTCGACGAGCAGGATGCAGGGCGCGTGGTCAGTTGTCGGCGTCATCGGTGGCGGCCTCGCGCAATGCCTCGATCAGGCGTTCGCTGAAGGTCTCCGGAGCGGTCCACAGCCAGCCGATCGAACGCACCGCCCATTCGGCGTATTCGTCCGATCCGGCGGCCAGCTCCTCGAGCCGCGCTTTCAGGGCGCGGTGGTAGCCGCCCGCCGACAACCCCAGCAGCTCGCGCAGCTCGTCGGCCGGCGGCGCCGGGCCGTCGCCGCCGCCCGGGCCGCCGCGATCGCCGTCGCGATGCGTGAGCCAGCGCAGGTCGAGCGCCTGGCGCACCGTCTCGAACAGATCGGTGTCGACCAGCGGTTTGCTGACGAAGCCATCGCAGCCGTACTGCCGACGCGCCGCCGGCGTGTTCTCGTGGGCGTTGGCCGAGATGATGATCAGCTTGTGCGCCGCCTGCACGTGTCGGCGCAGCCGTTCGCAGACCGCCCAGCCGGTCATGTCGGGCAGGTTGATGTCGAGCAGCACCAGGTCGGGCGCCTCGCGCTCGAAGGCCGCCAGCGCCGCCGCGCCGCCGCCGGCCGCGCCGATCTCGAAGCCGACCGGCTCGAGCAGCGCCCGCAGCAGGCCCCGGTGCGCAGGCTCATCGTCGACCACCAGCACCCGCCGGCGCGGCCCGGCATAACCGGCGATGCGCCCGGCGGGCGCCGCCGGCGTAGCGCCCTCGCGCGATGGCAGGTAGAGCCTGACGGTGAAGCAGCTTCCTTCGCCGGGCCGGCTCGACAGCCGGATGTCACCGCCCATCAGATCGACCAGCAGCCGGGTGATCGTCAGACCCAGCCCGGTGCCGTCGGCGCCGGCGGGGCTCGTGGCCCGCTCGAACGGCAGGAAGATCCGCGACTGGTCGTCGGCGGCGATGCCCACGCCGGTGTCCAGCACCTCCACGTGGGCGATCTCCCGCTGGTAGCGCACGCGCAAGGTCACGCTGCCGCGGTCGGTGAACTTCACCGCGTTGCCCAGCAGATTGATCAGGATCTGGCGCAGCCGTTTGGGATCGCCGTGCACGAACGGCGGCAGGTTGCCCGATACATCGTCGTGGAACGTCAGCCCCTTGGCTTGCGCGAGCGGCGCGAACATCTTGACGATCTGCGCGAAGAACTCGCCGAGGTCGACCGGCTCCTGCTCCAGCCGCAGCTTGCCGGCCTCGATCCGCGACAGCTCCAGCAGCCCGTCGACCAGGCTGCTGAGGTGTTCGCCGTTGCGCCGTATCGTGCTGACCGAGTCGTGCTGGGTGTCGGTCAGCCGGCCGTTGCGCAGCAGCACCTGCGAATACCCGAGGATGCTGTTCAGCGGCGCACGCATCTCGTGGCTCATGCCGGTCAGGAAGCGGCTCTTGGCCAGATTGGCGGTCTCGGCCGACTCCTTGGCCCGCTGCAGCAGCGCGTCCGTGTGACGGTGCGCATCGATCTCCTTCTGCAGCAACTGGTTCTGGCGGTCGGATTCGGCCTGCGCCACCTGCCGGCTCTCGTGCGCCAGCACCAGCCACCAGGCGGCCACCGCCGCCAGCAGCACCAGCCCGCAGAACACCTTGACGAACAGCGAGTCCAGATCGCTGGCCAGCAGCTCGGGCCGTTCGTGGATGCGGATCCGTTCCTGGGTGTACAGCAGCCACAGCATCGCGCCGAACATCGCCGTCATGCCGGCCAGCACCGCCGCATGCTGGCCGACGCGGCGGGCGATCGGCGGCGACACGCCGCTCGGCAGCAGCCGCGTCAGCAGCCCCGCCAACTGCTCATGGGCGCGGGCATCGGGCTTGCAGCGGTCGCCGCAGCGGGCATCGAGCGTGCAGCACAGCGAACAGATCGCGCCGGCGTATGCCGGGCAGTGCGCCATGTCGTCGGACTCGAAGCGGTTGCGGCAGACCACGCAGCGCAGCACCCGGTGCTGCGGGCCGAAGTCGACCGGCGGCCGGGCGATGAAATAGCGCTGGCGGGTCGCCCGCGCGATCAGCGGCGCGGTCAGCATCGCCACGCCCAGCGCGATCGCCGCCGAGGCCGCGCGAAGATCCTCGCCGAACACGCCGGAGTAGGCGGCCATCGACAGCACGGAGGCGAGCAGCATCGCGCCGAACCCGGCCGGATTGATGTCGAACAGGTATGCGCGGCGGAACTCGATGCGGTCGGGCGACCAGCCCAGCGGCTTGGCGATCATCAGGTCGGCGGCCAGCGCGCCGACCCAGGCCACCGCCAGGTGCGAATAGAGGCCCAGCACGCTCTCGATCGCCTCGAAGACCCCCATCGCCATCAGCAGGATCGCGATCAGCACGTTGAACACCAGCCAGACCACCCGTCCGGGATGGCTGTGCGTCAGCCGCGAGAAGAAATTCGACCAGGCGAGCGATCCGGCATACGCGTTGGTCACGTTGATCTTGATCTGC
>DAISWF010000275.1:1517-7693 GCA_036826495.1 Burkholderiaceae bacterium | reverse complement strand
AATAGGAGAACCCGATGATCCCCGTTCCCCGTCCGATCCGCGCGCTCGCGGCCTTCGGCGCGGCGGCGCTGCTGACGCTGCCGGCCTCGTTCGCGCACGCGCAGGAAATCACGCTGAAGGCCGTCAACGCGTTCCAGGAAGGCACCTACTTCGCGCGCAACTTCGAGCGCTTCGTCAAGAAGGTCAACGACGAGGGCAAAGGCCTGGTGCAGATCAACTACATCGGCGGGCCCAAGGCGATCCCCGCCTTCTCGCAGGGCAACGCGCTGCGCAACGGGCTGGTCGACCTGGCCAACTCGACGACCTCGTTCACCGCCAGCCTGGTGCCCGAGGGGCTGGCCTTCAACTACACCAACCTGACGATGGCCGAGATGCGCCGCAACGGCACGCTCGACTACCTGAACAAGATCTTCCTCGACAAAGGCCTGTACTACTTCGCGCGCACCGGCGAGGGCATCCAGTACTACATCTATTCGAACAAGAAGATCGACAAGGCCGACCTCACCGGCCTGAAGCTGCGCATCGCGCCGATCTATCGCGACTTCTTCCAGAAGCTCGGCGCCACCGTCGTGCAGATCGCGCCCGGCGAGGTGTACACGGCGCTCGAGCGCGGCGTCGTCGACGGCTACGGCTGGCCGCTCATCGGCATCTTCGACCTGGGCTGGCACGAGCGCACCAAGTACCGGCTGGAGCCCGGCTTCTATGCGATCGAGCTCGGCGTGATGTTCAGCGCGAACACCTGGCGCAAGCTGACGCCGGCGCAGCGCCAGTTCCTCGAGAAGCAGGCGGCATGGCTGGAGAGCCTGAACGCCGACATGGTCAACAAGGACGGCCCGGCCGACGTCAAGCGCCAGCAGGAGGCCGGCATCGAGGTGATCAAGCTCGATGCGGCGCAGGCCGCGATCCTGACCCGAACCGCCTACGACGCGGCCTGGGACGGCATCGTCAAGGCCAGCCCGACCCACGGACCGAAGCTGCGCGAGATGATGGCGCCGAAGTGATGACGGCGCGATCGTCCGCCGCGAGACCGGCCGCCGTGACGGCCGCCTACCCCGGTCATGCGCGATTCCTGCCTTACCTGCTGAATCGCGTGACCAGCCGACTCAACGTGGACTTCCAGCTCGAACTGCACCGCCGCGGCCTCACGCTGACTCACTGGCGGGTGCTGGCGTTCCTGTCCGAGCGCGACGGGCTGCCGGTCACCGAGCTGGCCGGCATGATCGCCGCCGACCAGTCGACGGTGTCGCGCGCGCTGCTGCGGCTGGAACGCGAGGGTCGCATCGAACGGCGGCCGGCCGCCAGCGACAACCGCGTCGTCGAGGTGTTCATCACCGACGCCGGGCGGGCGCTGTTCCACGACATCCTGCCGACCGCGCTGCGGCTGCACCAGGCGGCCGTGCGCGGCATCGATGCGCGCGAGCTGGCAGCGCTGTCGAGAACCCTTACGCGGATTCTGGCGAACCTCGGCTGAGCGCCGGGCATACCCCCGCCCGGTAAGGTCGTTGCCGGCGGTGGCGACCTTCTCCGTTAGAATGCGGCACTGCAGCGAGCGACCGGGCTGGCGGCGCGTCCCCGTGCGGGCCCGCCGCGTGCTCAGCACCGACAGCCGCGATTGCGATCGCGGGCAAGCCGCGAAGCGTCCGATGACGCAATACGTCCAATGAACCAGGGGGCGAAATGCCGGGGGCCAAATGCTGCGTGCGCTGATGATCAGGTTCGGGTTGCCGACCCTGCTGCTGCTGTTCATCGCGACCTGGTTCACCGTACCGTTCGTCGAGAACATCCTGGCCGGCTGGTTCCGCACCGACGTCGAGCTGCGCGCGCGGCTGGTGATGAACTCCGTCGAGGAACCGCTGGCGCAGGTCGTCGACCAGCCGAACAACGAGCGGCTGGCGCAATCGCTGTCGCGCGCCACCGCCGATGAGCGGCTGCTGACGGTGCTCGCCTGCCGCGCCGACGGCGTGGCGCTGTACCGCCCCGAACAGACGCCGGCCCCGGTCAACTGCGGCCTGGCCCTGCTCGAGGACGATCAGCAGGCCGGCCGCCTGGTCAAGACGCAGCAGGGCGCGGTGCTGGTGTCGCGCTTCGACCGCGTGACGCCGCGCGGGCAGCCCTATCGCGCGCTGATCGTGCACGACATGAGCTTCGTCGACCGGCGCCAGTCGGTGGCGCGCGACTACCTGATCGCGTTCCTCGTGCTGTCGGGCCTGATGCTGGTCGCGCTGACCGTGGCGCTGGCCTGGCTGCTGCTGCGCCGCTGGGGCCGGGTGCTGATCAGCGACATCCGCGGCCAGAAGTTCCGCGACGAATCGATGCCCGCCAACGAATCGATACCGGTGCTGTCGCAGGTGCGCAAGGTGCTGCGCGAGATCGAGCACAACCAGCGGATGGAGCTCGACTACCGCGAGAACTGGACGCCGCGCGCGCTGCAGCACGTGGTGGCCGAGCAGATGGGGGCGCCGCGCTTCCTCGTGGTATCGAACCGCGAGCCCTACATCCACAACGAAGGCCCGCACGGTCAGCCGGTGGTGCAGGTGCCGGCCAGCGGCATGGTGGCGGCGCTCGAACCGGTGATCCGCGCCTGCTCGGGCACCTGGATCGCGCATGGCAGCGGCAGCGCCGACCGCAAGGTGGTCGACATCAACGACCACGTGCGGGTGCCGCCGCAGGACCCGGCCTACACGCTGCGCCGGGTGTGGCTCAACGAGGAAGAGGAATCGGGCTACTACTACGGCTTCTCGAACGAGGGGCTGTGGCCGCTGTGCCATCTGGCCTACGTGCGCCCGGCGTTCCGGCCCGACGACTGGGACCAGTACGAGAAGGTCAACCGGCGCTTCGCCGACGTGGTCGCACGCGAGGCGAAGGACGAACGGCCGGTGGTGTTCATCCAGGACTATCACTTCGCGCTGCTGCCGGCGATGGTGCGGGAGCGCGTGCCCGGCGCGACCATCGCGCTGTTCTGGCACATCCCCTGGCCGAACGCCGAGACGTTCGGCGTCTGCCCATGGAAGGAGGAACTGCTGCAGGGACTGCTGCAGACCGACATCCTCGGCTTCCACACGCAGTACCACTGCCAGAACTTCCTTGCGACCTGCGACCGTTTCATCGAGTGCCAGATCGACCGCGAGCTGATGACGGTGACCGTGCAGGGCCACGTATGCCAGGTGTCGCCGTATCCGATCTCGATCGAATGGCCGCCGCGCTTCACCGAGAACATGGCGCGCGCCGAGCTGTGCCGCTCCGTGATCCAGCGCCGCTTCGGCCTGAAGCCGGACGTGGCGATCGGCATCGGCGTGGAACGCTGGGATTTCACGAAGGGCATCCTCGAACGGTTCGCGGCGATCGAGCTGCTGCTGGAACAGGAGCCGGCGCTGATCGGCAAGCTGACCCTGCTGCAGGTCGCAGCGCCCACCCGCAGCCGGCTGCCGGCCTACAAGACCTTGCGCGACGAGACGCACGCGGCGGCCGAGCGGATCAACGAGCGCTTCGGCACCGAGGACTGGAAGCCGATCATCCTGATCGCCGAGCACCAGGACGGCCACCAGGTGTTCGAGCTCTACCGTGCCGCCGACTTCTGCCTGGTCAACAGCCTGCACGACGGCATGAACCTGGTCGCCAAGGAGTTCGTCGCGGCGCGTGAGGACGATGACGGCGTGCTGGTGCTCAGCACCTTCGCCGGCGCCTCGCGCGAGCTGGTCGAGGCACTGTCGGTCAACCCGTACGACATCCGCGAGACCGCGGCCGCGATCTCCACCGCGCTGAGGATGCCGCGCGAGGAACGGCGCGAACGGATGCAGCTCATGCGCCAGACGGTCAAGCAGAACAACGTCTATCGCTGGGCAGGCCGGATCCTGATGGATGCGATCCGCGTGCGCAGGCGGCAGCAGCTCGCACGGCGCATCCGCGAACGCACGCCGCCCAAGGCGCGGCTGCTGAACCGGCTGACCGAGCGATCGTCGGACGAAGCGGCCTGAGCGGTTACGCCGTCGGCGCACCGTCGATGCGCGTCGAGATGGAATGCCCGGCGTCGGCGCACGGACGGCATCGAGCGCCGAGTTTCGAACGCCGAGCTCGGAACGCGCGGAGCGCCGGATCCAGGGCGCAGAATCCGAGCGCCGAACCGCCGGCGCTTCGACAGCGAGCGCTCAGCGCCCCGACAACGACGCGACCGCCCGGCGGATCAATTCGGTGGGATCGTCTCGGCCGACATGCTCGGCCAGCCATTCGAGCGCGCAGACGACGTCGATCGGCCCGTTGACGTGATGACGGGCCGAGCCGCGGATGCGCGGCCCGACGCCGACGGTGACGCCGCCGGCCGCATCGATCGCCTCGAACATGTCCAGATCGGTGATGTCGTCGCCGAACGCCACCGGCACCGTACCGGCGAACGGCTGCTCCCGCAGCAGCCGCTCGCAGGCGCTGCCCTTGTCGACCAGCGCCGGCTTGACCTCGAACACCCGCCGGCCGGCCATCACCGACCAGTCGGGGCCGGCCCGCGCCGCCACCTCGCGCAGCGCGCCGTACAGACGCGCCTGCATCGTCGGCTCGCCGGTGTGATGGACCGCGACGCAGACACCCTTGTCCTCGACCATCGACGCCTGCATCGCCCGCGCCACCGCATCGATATCGGCCCGCAGCGCGGCCGGCATCTCCGAGATCGTGATCCGGTGGATCGTCCGGTGACCGGCGTTGCGCCATTCGGCGCCATGCTGGCCGACCACCGAGAACGTCAGCGGCGCGAACAACCGCGACAGGTCGGCGACGCTGCGGCCGCTGACGATCGCCAGCGCGCCGCCCAGCCCGGCATAGACCGCGGCCAGCGCATCCTGCAGGCGGGCATCGACGTAGACCCCATCGGGGCGGGCCGCGAACTCCACCAGCGTGCCATCGACATCGAGGAACAGCGACATCCGGTCGAACGTGCGCTGTACCGGCGCATCCCCCGTGCTCGCGGCATCGCGCGGACGGGTTTCGATAGGCGGGAGGGTTTCGGCCAGTCGGTCAGGCATCAACATCGGACGCACGCGGCGTCGGAACTGTCCTGCAACGATTATCCCCGATGTATCGCGGCGCCGCAGCAAGGCCGACGGACGGCGGGTCACGTGCAGCGTTCGCGCAACTGATGCGACTGCAATGGGATGGACGCAAGACCCTTCCGGGACGACGGCTATCGGCGCCGTCAGCCCTTCGAGTTCTCGATCAGCAGCTTCTCGAACTCGGCCGGCGGCACGTAGCCGCGCAGCCGCTTGCCGTTGGCGAAGAACACCGTCGGCGTCGCGGTGACGCCGAGCTTCACGCCCAGATCACGCACCTTGTCGACCGGCGTGCTGCAGGTGCCGGGATTGTCGGGAACCTTGCCGGTCAACATCAGGTCGTTCCAGGCCTTGCCCTTGTCGGGCGCGCACATCGCCTTCTTCGCCTTGATCGCCGAATCGGCCGCCAGGATCGGCAACGTGAAGGTGTAGATCGTCGTGTTCTCCAGCTTCAGCATGTCGCGGCGCATGTTGCGACAGTAGCCGCAGTTCGGATCCTCGAACACCGCGATGATCCGCTTGCCGTTGCCGCTGACCTGCTTGATCGCGTAACTCAGCGGCAGATCCTTGAAATTGATCGTCAGCAGCTCGTCGGTCCGCTCCCGCGTCAGATTGCGGTTGGCCTGCATGTCGATCAGATTGCCGTCGATGAACGCGTGCTGGCCCTTCTCGTCGACATAGATGAGGTCGGTGCCGATGCGCACCTCGTAGATGCCGCCGACGGGAGTCTTGCGCACCTCCTCGATCTTGTAGCGGCCTTCGAGCCATTGCTCGACGGCGGCCTTGATGCGTTCCGTGGGGTCGGCCAACTGGGCCTGGGCCGGCAACGGTGCGCCGGCCAATGCCAGCGTGAGCGCCGCGGCCGCCAGCGTCGGTGCCGAAAAGATCCTGTTCAAATCACTCACTCCCGGACTGAGCAGAGTCCTGCGGCGCAACTATCGCATACCCGGAGGGCACCGGGCGCGCCGCCCGTCGCGTCGCGCGAGGGCGGACTGGCGCCCGACCATTCCGCCGATTCGACCGGACGCGAATCGCCGATCCCGCGGCGATCGCTGGCTGACCGGCCACTGGCTGGCTGGCGGTCGGCCGACCGGCGCCGGCGACCGTCCGGCGGCACCCCACCCCCCGACCGGCCGGGCCCTC
>DAISWF010000275.1:555-1507 GCA_036826495.1 Burkholderiaceae bacterium | reverse complement strand
CTACGGCGGCGTGGCCGATCTTCTCACCGAGCCGCCGGCGACCGTCCGGCCGCGACCGGAGCGACGCCCGGCCCCTGCCCAACCGCCATGGGCAACCGCAGCACCGGTCAGCCGGCCGCGGCCGCCTCGATCAGCCGGCGGCGCAGCCAGCCCGACGACGCCACGAGCCGCCAGCCGGAATCGCGGACGAACGCCACCGGCGCGGCCAGCGCACCCAGGCGGCCGAGCTGCTGCGTGTCGAACAGCTTCTGCAGCGCATCGGTGGTCAGCCGCATCGCCGCCACCGGTTCGCTGCGCGCCCGCTCGTAGCGGCGCAGCAGCAGCGGATCGCCCGGATCCCGATGCCGCTCGCGCCCGGCCATCACCCCGCCCAGCGCCGACACGTCGCCGAAGCCCAGATTCATCCCCTGCCCTGCCAGCGGATGCACGACATGCGCCGCATCCCCCACCAGCACCAGCCGCTCGCCGATCAGCGACGGACAGTCGATGCGTTTCAGCGGGAACGCCTGCGCCGGGCTGATGACCCACAGCCCCGCAAACCCCAGCCCCGCCACCCCGACGACCCGTTGCACCAGCTCCTGCGGCGGCAGGCCCTGCAATTCGGCGGCCAGCGCATGCGGCGCCGACCACACCATGCTGAGCCGCTCACCGGGCAGCGGCAGCATCGCCAGCACGCCGTGCGCACCGAACCACTGACAGGCGGTATCACGATGCGGCCGCGCGCCGGCGAAGTTCGCCACCACCGCCGTCTGCGGATACTCGTGGACCTGCGGATCGATGCCGCACAGCCGGCGGGTCACCGACTGCGCGCCATCGGCCCCGACCAGCAGCTTCGCGCCGATCCGCCGGCCATTGTCCAGCGACAACGTGACCTGAGCCGACCGGTCGGCATCGATGCCGGTGACGCTCGCATCGAACAGCGTCACCGCCGAGAAGCCCAGCGCCCGCTCGA
>DAISWF010000275.1:270-545 GCA_036826495.1 Burkholderiaceae bacterium | reverse complement strand
GAACGTCGCCGCCAGATTGCGCCCCTCGAGGATCCAGGCCAGCGCATCGACCCGCGCCTCGTAGGCATCGAAATGCAGCTCCACCGCGCCCGCCGCCGCCGGCCCCGGATAGACCCGCATGTCATAGACCGGCGCGATCCGCGCCCCGTCCATCGCATCCCAGATGCGCAGCGACTGCAGCAGCCGGCGGGAGGACGGGGACAAGGCGAAGATGCGCGGGTCCCAGTCGTCGGCGGGGGGCGTGGCGGTCGCAGGGGGAGCCAGCGGCCCGATGC
>DAISWF010000275.1:0-260 GCA_036826495.1 Burkholderiaceae bacterium | reverse complement strand
CGCCAACGCCAGCGCGGCCGCCGCGCCCACCGCCCCACGGCCGACCACCGCCACGTCGAACATCATCTGACCCGAACCGTCGTCTGCGCCCGCCATCGGGCGATTATAGGCCGGCCCGAATTGGTGCCCGCCGCGGTATCCGCTATACTCCCGACCCTTGTCCGGCAGCGCCCCAGGCCGCCGCCGGACATGCCTGATCGCGGGCAATGGCCAAGTAGCTCAGTCGGTAGAGCAGAGGACTGAAAATCCTTGTGTCGGTG
>DAISWF010000274.1:0-7719 GCA_036826495.1 Burkholderiaceae bacterium | reverse complement strand
AACCCGTGACGACCGCAGCATCTTCGGCGACCGCGAAGCTCGAGGCCTGCGCCACCGGTCCATCATTGGTGCCGGTGACCGTCACGACCACCTGGCTCGTCGTGCCGTCCGCCGATGCGACAGTGAAGCTCTCGCTCACCGTCTGTCCTTGCGCCAGGACCTGCACTTCGGGCGCGGCGTTGTTCAGCGTGTAGGTCCAGGCCCCGGTGGCGTCGATGGTGAAGGCGCCATAGAGGCCCGCGACATTGCCCTGCGGAACGAACACCGCCTCGCCCGCATCCGGGTCGACGATCGTCAGCGTGCCGCCGGTGGAGATGGCCACGTCCTCCGTGACACCGCCGCTGGCTTGTCCGCCGATCAGGGCTGCGTCCGGCAGGGGTGTGACGTTCAGGGTGATCGTGTTCGGCGTCGCGTCGAATGCGCCGGCGCTGTCCTGCACGCTGAACGTGAAGCTCGCATAGGGGCTGCCGTTCGCATCCGGTGCAGGCGTGAACACCAGCCCGCCGATGGCCGTCGCGAGGATGGTCTGCCCGGCGGTCACCGGTGTTCCGTTCAGCGTCAGCGTGCCGGCCGCCGGCAAGGTGTCGATGCGCACCGCGTTCAGCGTCTGTCCCGCGTCGGCGTCGGCGAAGCCGAAGTCCGCTGCCGAGAAGGTCCGCGCGCCCTCCTCGGCCAGGCTCAGGCTCGCGTCGGCGCCAGTGGGCAGGCTGTTGGCCTCGACATTGACGGTGACGGTCGCGCTGCTGATCGCGCCATCCGGGTCACGCACCGTGTAGACGATCAGCACCGGCCCGGAGACGTTCGTCGCCGGTGTGAAGCCGAGCGTGTTGTCGGCATTGACCACGACCGTGCCCAGGCTGGGGTCGGCCAGGCCCGCACCGATCACCGTGAGCGGATCGCCGTCGGCGTCGCTGTCGTTCGCGAGCACCGTGATCGACGACAGCGCCGTATTGATCGGTGTCGACGCGAAGTCGTCCCTCGCCACCGGCACGTCGTTGACGGGCGCGATCTGCAGCGCCACGTTCGCGCTGCTCGAGGCGCTGCCGTCCGACACGGTGTACGCGAAGTTCACTGCGCCGTTGACGTCGGCATTCGGCGTGAAGGTCAGCGTGCCGTCGGCATTCAACGCCACGCTGCCCTGCGGCAGCAGCACCGGCGCACCGACGGCGATCGGCTGGCCGGCCACGCTGGTGATCGTCAGCGCATCGCCGTCGGCGTCGCTGTCGTTGCCCAGCACGTCCAGCACGATCGGCGTGTCCTCCGGGGTGCTGAAGCTGTCCGCCCGCGCCACCGGCGCGTCGGGAACCGGGGTTACGTCGAAGCGCAGCGTGGCCGGCGCGGCGGCGAAGGCGCCGGCGCTGTCCTGCACGCTGAACGTGAAGCTGGCGTAGCTGCTGCCATTGGCGTCGGGCGCGGGAACGAACATCAGCGCGCCGGCGGCCACGGCATCGGCCGCGATGACCTGGCCGGCGACCACCGGCAGGCCTCCATACAGCAGCGTGCCGGCCGCCGGCAGGCTGTCGATGCGCGCGGCATCCAGCGTCTGTCCGGCGTCGGCGTCGGCGAAGCCCAGATCGGCCACCGTCACGGTGTAGCTGTCGTCCTCGGCCAGCGTGCGCAGCGCGGCCATGCCCGTCGGCGGCGTGTTCGCGCCGACGTTGACGGTCACGTTCGCGCTCGAGCTGGCGCCCGCGGGGTCGGTGACGGTATAGGTGATGGTGACCGGGCCGGAGACGTTCGTCGCGGGTGTGAAGGTCAACGTGCCGTCGGGGTTGACGACGACGCTGCCCAGGCTCGCGTCGGCCAGCGTGGCGCCGCTGACCGTCGGCGAGTCGCCGTCCGCATCGACATCGTTGGCCAGCACCGCGATCGTCACCGGCGCGTTGATCGCCGTGGAGGCCAGATCGTCAGCGGCGACCGGGGCGTCGTTGACCGCCGTCACGCTCAGCGCGAGCGTGCTGGTGGCGGCGAGGCTGCCGTCGGTGACGGTGACTTGGATGGGCGGCACCGGGCCGTTGAAGTTCGGCGCCGGCGTGAAGGTCCAGCCGCCGTCGGCGTTCATCGTCAGCGTGCCCACGCCGCCCACGATGGCCGTGCTGCCGGCCGGGTGCGTCACGCCGCCGAAGGAGAAGGAGGCCACGGCCAGCCCCGGGCCGTCGACATCGACGTCGTTGGCCAGCACGTTGCCGGTGGCGATGCTGTCCTCGTCGAAGGTCGCGCTGTCGCCCTGGGCTAGCGGGGCATCGTTGACCGGCGCGACGGTGACCCGTGCGGCCGCCGGCGCGGAGGTGTCGCCCTCGTTGTCGGTGACGCTGAAGCCGATGGTGACGCTGCCGTTGAAGTCGGGCTCGGGCAGGAACACCAGGTTCGCCGCCTGCGCCGGGCTCAGCACGCTGCCCGCGGCCACAGGCGTGACTCCGTCGGCCAGCGTCAGCGTGCCGTGGTCCGGCAACACGGTCACCGTCACGGCCGTGACGCTGCCGTCGACGTCGGTGCCGCCGAGGCTCACGGCGATCGGCGAGTCCTCGCTGCCGCTGCCGCCGGAGCCGGGTGCGGGGCGAGGCAGATCGTTGACGGCGACCACGGTGAGCGACACCGCAGCCGGTGCCGAGGTGGCGCCGCCGTTGTCGGTGACCGTGAACTCGATGGTCTGGTCGCCGTCGAAGTCGGCGCCGGGGCGGTAGAGCAGCGTCGCCGCCTGCGCCGGTGTGAGGGTCTGGCCCACGCTCACCGAGGTGACGCCATCTGCCAGCCACAGCGTGCCGCCGGCCGGCATCGCGGTGACGGTGACACCGACGATGCGGCCGTCGACATCGGTGCCGGCCAGCGTCACCGGCAGCATGCTGTCCTCGTCGCCGCTGGCGCGGGCCGGCGTGGCGACCGGCGCATCGTTGATGGCGGTGAGCGAGACCGTGGTGCCGCCGGTGGCCGTCTGGCCGTCGGCGGTCAGGCTGTAGACGAAGCTGCCAGCCGGCGCCGAGCCGTCGTAGTCGGCCGGCGGCACGTAGACCAGCCCCGGCAGGTCGGCCGGGGTCAGCAGGGTACCGGCCGTGACCAGGGCGCCGTCGGCCGTGCGGATCTCTCCCACGCCAGGCACCAGGTCGACGCGGATCGTGCCGCCTGCGGCGGACCCGGTGGGGGCCGTCAGGCCGAGGTTGGTGGGGGCGCCTTCCTCGGCGGCGGAGATGGTGCTGGACGGAGCATCCAGGCCGGGCAGTCCCGGAACGCCGGGCAGCCCCGGAGCGCCGGGCAGGCCGTCCGCCGGGGCCTGCGGCGCGGTCGTGCCGCCGCTGGCCGCGTCGGTGACGCGCAACTCGGCATCGGCCGTGCTGCGCAGGATCGCGGCGGCGACCACGCCTTCGCTGATGCGGTCGACGCGCAGCGCCGCGTCCAGACTGCCGCCGTCGCCGCCGGACAGGCCGGCAGCCGGTGCCGCCTGGCGGTCGCCGGCGTTCAATGCGCTGATCGCACGATCGACGTCGTCCTCGGCGGCTGCCTTGGCGTCGGCGGTCCGCGCGGCCGGCGCCTCGCCGTTGGCGATCTGCACGATGCCGTCCTGGGTGGTCAGGATCTGATCGCCCTGGCGCACGACGTCGCCCACCTTGAGCAGGCGCAGCTTGCCGTCGCCGCCGCGGATGAGGGCGGTACCCCACAAGGACACGACTTTTCCTTCGGGCGAGCGGGCGATCACGGGCATGACATGGCCTTGGTTCAATGCTGCAGTGCAGTGGCAACCGAGCGTAACGGAGCGGGCTGCACTAAATGCGATTCATGACGGGGCGCCCGTGACGAACATCACCGGATTGGCGACTCCGTGCATCGATAAGACGGGGGCGTCGTTCGGATGAGAAGCACGTCACACATCACCGGATGATCGGTTCTTCGGCCCGATTCGCGGCAGCTTGAGAAGGCAGGGTGCGGCCGCGGGCCGCAGCGTGTCAGCGTTCGCGAAGTGCGTACGCTTTGGCCTTGAGCACCGGCTTGAGCAGGTAGGCCAGCACCGACTTGTTGCCGGTGAGGATGTCGACCTCGGCGGTCATGCCCGGGATGATCGGCAGCTTGTCGTTGAACTTGGCGCCCTTGGTGCGCACCCGCACCAGGTAGAACGCGTTGCCCCGCTCGTCGACCACGGTGTCGGGGCTGATGTTCTCCACCTCCGCGTCCATGCCGCCGTAGATGGAGAAGTCGTAGGCGCTGAATTTCACCGTGGCTGCCTGGCCGGGGGCGATGAAGGCGATGTCCTTGGGCTGGATGCGCGCCTCGAGCACCAGCGCATCGTCCAGCGGCACGATCTCGACGATGTCCTTGCCCGGCTGCACCACGCCGCCCACGGTGTTGGCGAGCAGCCGCTGCACGCGTCCGCGCACCGGGCTCCTGATCTGCGACTTGTCGACCTTGTCGGCCAGCGCCACCGCGCCTTCGTTGAGCGCATTGAGCCGGCCGACCACCTCGGCCAGCTCCTTGCGGGCCTCGTTGCGGAAGGTCAGCTCGGTCTCCTGGATCTTGCGCTGCGCCTCGCCGATGGCAGCCTGCACGCGGGCGATCTGCGCACCGGCCTGCTCCGACTCGCCGCGCGCGCGCGCCACGTCGCGTTCCAGGCGCAGGATATCGACCTCGGAGACGGCGCCGCTGGCCAGCAGCGGGCGCGTCTTGGCGAGTTCCTGCTGGCTCAGGTCCAGGCTGCGCTCGGCCGAGCTGCGCCGGGCGCGCATCTCGGAGAGCTCCTGCTCGCGCTGCTGCAATTGCTGTCGGTTGATCGCCACCAGGGTGTTCAGCTCGGACAGCCGCGTCTCGTACAGCCGGCGCTCGCCGTCGACGATCGCCTTCTCCTCGTCGCCGCTGCTGGCGGGGGGCAGGAAGGGCGTGCCGTCGGCCAGCGCGCGCAGGCGGGCCTGGCGAGCGCGCAGCGCGAAGCCCTGGGCGGCGCTCTCGCGCACGCCGGAGGTGGCGCGCGTCTCGTCGATCTTCAGCAGCAGCTGGTCGCGCTCGACCACCTGGCCCTCCTGGACGAGGATCTCGGAGACCACGCCGCCGTCGAGCGACTGCACCAGCTGCAGCTGGCGCGACGGGATCACGCGGGCCTCGCCGCGCGTCACTTCGTCGACGTGGGCGAGCGCGGCCCAGGCGACCAGCAGCACGACCACCACCACGGGGGTGCGCACGATGGTCTGCGCGCGCTGCGTGCGCTGGCGCGACATCACCGCCTCGGCCTCGGCCCCGACGTTACGCTGGCCGGGCTCTGCCTCCTGCGCCGGGGCGCCGACCAGCCGGCGCGAGGCGCGGGCAGTGATCTGGTTCATCGTGTCGAGCCTCATGCCGCCCTCGCCACGCGGCCGCTGGTCAGCGCTTCCATGATGCGGTCGCGCGGGCCGTCGGCGACGATCCTGCCGCCGTCGATGACGATCACGCGCGACACCATCGCCAGCATCGAGGTGCGGTGCGTCACCAGCACCACCGTCTTGTCCTGCGCGAAGGCGCTGACGCGCTGGGTGATCTGCGCCTCGGAAGTGAAGTCCATCGCGCTGGTCGGCTCGTCGAGCAGCAGGATGGGCGCGTTGTGCAGCAGCGCGCGTGCCAGGCCGACGCCCTGGCGCTGGCCGCCGGAGAGCAGCTCGCCGCGTTCGCCGACCGGCATGTCGAAGCCGCGCGGGTGGCGGTTGACGAACTCGGCCAGGCCCGCGGGCTCGGCCGCTGCGAGCACCGCCGAGTCGTCCGCATAGGGCAGGCCCAGCGTGATGTTCTCGCGCAGCGTGCCGTAGAACAGCATCACGTCCTGCGACACGCAGCCGAGGTTGCGGCGCACGTCGGCCGGGTCGAGCTGGCGCAGGTCGATGCCGTCGAGCAGCACCGCGCCGTCGGTCGGCTGGTACAGGCCCATGATCAGGCGCTGGATGGTCGACTTGCCCGAGCCGACGCGGCCGATCAGCGCGACATGCTCGCCGGCAGCGATCTTGAAGCTGATGCCGTCGAGCGCCGCGTCCTTGCGGTTCGGGTAGGCGAAGTGGACGTTGCGGAATTCGATGTCGCCGCTCAGCTGCGGGCGGTGGATGAAGTTGTCGCCGACCGGGCGCTCGACCGGCTTGGCCATGATCTGGTCGAGGCTGGCCATGGCCGTGCGTGCGCCCTGGTACTGCATCAGCAGGCCGACGATCTGCCCGGCTGGCGCGAGCGCGCGGCCGGACAGCATCGAGGCCGCGATCAGCGCGCCCATGGTCAGCTCGCGCTCGCCGATCAGGTAGACGCCGATGATGACGATGGCCACCGTCGCCGCCTGCGTCAGGAAGGTGGTGACGTACATCGCCGTCGCCGACACGCCGCGCATCTTCACGCCGGTGGCGGCGAGGAAGGCGTTGGCGCGCTCCCAGCGCGCCTGCACCACGCCTTCGGCGCCTTGCGTCTTGATGGTCTCGATGCCGCTCAGGCTTTCCACCAGCGTGGCGTTGCGCTGCGCGCCGGCGCGCCAGGTGGACTCCGACAGCTCGTGCAGCCGGTGCTGCATCACCCAGCCCATCAGCAGGATCAGCAGCGCAGCCACCACCACCGGAATGGCCAGCCAGGGCGAGATCCAGGCCATCACGCCGACGAACAGCAGCGCGAAGGGCAGGTCGATCAGCGCGGTGACGGTGCCCGAGGCGATGAAGTCGCGCACCTGCTCGAAGCCGCGCAGGTTGGCGGCGAACGAACCGACCGACTCCGGCCGCTGCTCGAGGCGCATGCCGAGCACGCGCTCCATCAGCGTGGCGGAGATGCGCACGTCGATGCGCGCGCTCGCCTCGTCGACGAAGCGGCTGCGCAGCAGGCGCATGAACAGGTCCGCGCCGAGCACCAGCACCACGCCGATGGCCAGCGCCCACAGCGTCTCGACGGCGCGGTTGGGCACCACGCGGTCGTAGACGTTCATCGAAAACATCGGGAAGGCCAGCGCGAACAGGTTGATGAGCAGCGCGGCCCACAGCACGTCGCGGTAGACGAAGCGCTGCTCGAGCAGGGCGCCCCAGAACCAGTGGCCGGAGCGCAGCGGCTTCGCCTCGGTCTCGGCGCGCTCGGTGCGGCTGTCGAAGCGGAAATGCGGCCGTGCGAACAGCACCACGCCGGTGTAGCGCGCCGCGAGTACGTCGCGCGACAGGCTGACGGCGCCCTGGCCCGTTTCCGGCAGCAGCACACGAGCCTGCGAACCGCCCGCCTCGTCGTCCTGCCAGCCGAGCAGCACGCAGGCGCGGTTGTCTTTCAGCACCAGGATCGCCGGCAGCGCGGCGGCATCCAGCGCGGCCAGTTCCAGCCGCTGCAGCCGGGTCGCCATGCCGGCGCGAGCGGCGGCGCGCTCGGCGAGTTCGATGCTCAGGCGTCCGTCGCGCAGCGGCAGCGCGGCCGACAGCGAGGCCCGCGTGGCGGCCTGGCCATGCAGCCGGCACAGCTCGACCAGGCAGTCGAGCAGCGGGTCGGGATGGATCAGGTCCTCGCGCAGGCGCACGGTGGCTGCCTTGGGGCTCGGGGCGCTGTCCTGCGGGGCGGGCGAGGTCATGGGCGAAGGCGCTGCGCTCAACCGATATCGGCGCAGTGGATGCCGAACTGACCCTTGCGGCGGTCGGCGAACCCGCGCTGCAGCGTTTCCTTCACGAGGCGGAAGGCGATCTGCTCCCACGGGATCTCTGCCTCGCGGAACAGCTGCGCCTCGATCGTCTCCGGGCCGGGCTCGAAGCGCGTGTCGAGCAGCCTGGC
>DAISWF010000273.1:0-7850 GCA_036826495.1 Burkholderiaceae bacterium | reverse complement strand
TGCCGATCTTCACGTTCCAGCGGGTCGAGGGCAAGATCTTCACGCCGGTCACCTACACGCTGACCTTCGCGCTGCTCGGCGCGACCTTGCTGACCCTGACCCTGGTGCCGACGCTGCTCGCCTACACGATGCGCCGGCACGACCTCGCCGAAACCCACGTCGGCTGGATCAGCCGGATGCAGGACGGCTATCGGCGGCTGCTCGACCGCGCGGCCCGGCTGCGCGCGCTGATCGTCGCCGCGTCGCTGGCGGCGCTGGGCGTCACCTTGGCCGGCGTGCCGCTGCTGGGCAGCGAGTTCCTGCCCAAGCTCGACGAGGGCAACATCTGGCTGACGATCAGCCTGCCGCCGGCCACGTCGCTGGAAAAAACGAAGGACGTCGAGCGCGAGGTGCGCCGGATCCTGCGCGAGTATCCGGAAGTCAGGATGGTGGTCACGCAGGTCGGCCGCCCCGACGACGGCACCGACCCCAAGGGCCCGAACAACCTGGAGATCCTGGCCGATCTGAATCCGCGCAAGACCTGGCGGTTCAGGACCAAGGAGAAGCTGGTCACCGACATGTCGGAGAAGATCCAGGCGATCCCCGGCGTGCCGACCAACTTCTCGCAGGTGATCCAGGACAACGTCGAGGAGGCGCTGTCGGGCGCGCGCGGCGAGATCGTCGTCAAGGTGTTCGGGCCGGACCTGGACGTGCTGCAGGCCCGGGCCGACCGGATCGTCGCGGTGCTGGAGAGAATCCGCGGCGCCACCGACGTTGCGTCGTTCCGGATCGGCGGCCAGAGCGAGCTGACGATCACGATAGACCGCAATCGCATCGCACGGCTGGGCATCAACGTCGACAACGTCAACGACGTGATCCTGGCCGCGCTGGCCGCCAATCCGGTCAACGTGTTCTACGAGGGCGACCGCCGCTTCGACGTGACCTTGCGGCTGCAGCGCGCGTACCGCGACGCGGTCGACGACATCGCGAACCTGCAGGTGCCGCTGCCCGCGCCGGCCGACGGCGGCGGCAAGGGGCTGGGCGGGCCGCCGACCGTCGCGCTCGGCGACATCGCGACGGTCGCGGTGCGCCAGGGGGCCACGCGGATCTCGCGGGAGGCCGGCAGCCGCAACATCGCGGTCAAGGTCAACCTGATCGGGCGCGACCAGGGCAGCTTCGTCGCCGAGGCGCAGAAGGCGGTGGCCGCGCAGGTGTCGCTGCCGGCCGGCTACCGGATCACCTGGGGCGGCCAGTTCGAGAACCAGCAGCGGGCGATGGCGCGGCTCAAGGTCGTCGTGCCGCTGTCGATACTGACGATCTTCGCGCTGCTGTTCTGGGCATTCCGCTCGGTGCGCCATGCGACGCTGGTGCTGGCGATGGTGCCGTTCACGCTGATCGGCGGCGTGGCCGGCCTGGCGCTGGCCGGGCTGCATCTGTCGGTGTCGGCCGCGGTGGGCTTCATCGCGGTGGCCGGCATCTCGGTGCAGAACGGCGTCATCATGGTCGAGCAGATCCTCGAGCTGATCCGGCGCGGGCAGCCGCTCGGCGCGGCGGTGCTCGACGGCGCGGTGATGCGGCTGCGGCCGATCGTGATGACCGCGCTGATGGCCGGGCTGGGTCTGCTGCCGGCGGCGATGTCGTCGGGCATCGGCTCGGAGACCCAGCGGCCGTTCGCCGTCGTCATCGTCGGCGGCATCGTCAGCGGCACGGTGTTCACGTTGCTGCTGCTGCCGCTGGTATATGCGCGCTGGTGCGGACCGGGGCGGTCGGCGGCCAGCGACGAAGAGGAGCGGTGAACGGCGCAGCCACCCACGCCGGGCCCGTAATAGCGGCCGCGGCCGCACGACGCGCAGCGCCAAGGCGCGTCGACGCGCCCCGGGTCGCCGCCCGGGACCGCCGGGGCGCCGGCCATGCGACGCGGCGCGTCAATCGTACTTGCGCGCGTCCTCGATGACCTTGCCGTCGTTCGGCAGGCTGCCGGGCGTCACCAGCACCACCTCGCCGCGCAGCTTGGTGACGTCGCGGATCGTGTCGACGATGCGGGCCGCCAGCTCCACCGGGGCGTGCGCCGCGTCTGCCTTCATCTCTGCCTTCAAAGTCATCCGGTCGTTGGCCATCTCGCCTTCGATGACCAGCCGGGCCCGGCTGATCTCCGGATGCCGGCGGACGATCTCGGCGATCTGGCCGGGATGCACGAACATGCCGCGCACCTTGGTGGTCTGGTCGGCGCGGCCCAGCCAGCCCTTGATCCGCACGTTGGTGCGGCCGCACGGCGACGGGCCGGCCAGCACCGCCGACAGGTCGCCGGTGCCGAAGCGGATCATCGGGTACTCGGGATTCGAGCTGGTGACCACCACCTCGCCGACCTCGCCGTCGGGCACCGGATCGCCGGTGCCCGGCCGCACGATCTCCAGGATCAGGTCTTCGTCGAGGATCATGCCCTCCATCGCCTCGGACTCGTAGGCGATCAGGCCGACGTCGGCGGTGCCGTACCACTGCAGCACCCGCTCCATGCCCTGCTCGAGGAACCAGGCGCGCAGGCTGGGCGGCAGCGCCTCGGCGCCGACCAGCGCGCGCTTCAGGTTGCCGATGTCGGCGCCGGCCTCGCGCGCCTTTTCGATGATGATGCGCAGGAACGACGGCGTGCCGACGTAGGCGTCGGGGCGCAGCGCGCGGATCAGCTCGATCTGCTGCTCGGTCTGGCCGATGCCGGCCGGGATCACCGCGCAGCCGATCGTGCGCGCCGCCGAGTCGACCATCCAGGCACCCGGCGTCAGGTGGAAGCCGAAGCAGTTCTGCAGCACATGGCCGGGCCGCATGCCGGCGGCCCACAGCGCCCGCGCAGCCCGCCAGGGATCGGGACGGGTGCCCTCGGGTTCGAAGATCGGGCCCGGCGACATGAACAGCCGCCCGAGCCGGCCCGGCGGGGCGGTGGTCAGCCCGCCGAACGGCGGCGACTTGTCCTGCAGCGCCTTCAGCTCGGGCTTGCGCAGCACCGGCAACTGGGCCAGCGCCTTGCGCGAGGTGATGGCCTTCGGATCGACGCCGGCCAGCAGCGCCGCCCAGCCGGGCGCGTTATCGACCGCATGGGCGACGATCGCCGGCAGCCGCGCCATCAGCGCGCCTTCGCGCGCTTCCGAGGCGCGGGTTTCCAGCGCGTCGTAGTAGCGCGAAGCCGGATCGGGAGGTTGGCTCATCGATGTTCTCCTGTTCGATTGGGGCGGCGCGGCAGCGCGACCACCGGCGCAGCAGCAATCACGGCCCACCGCTGCGGCGGCTCAGGACGCGCTCACAGCCAGCGCTTGCGCCGCCGGTACGACTTGATCTCGCGGAACGACTGGCGTCCTTCCTTGGCCACGCCCAGGTAGAACTCCTTGACGTCCTCGTTGTCGGCCAGCTCGCGCGAGGCACCATCCATCACGATCCGGCCGTTCTCCAGAATGTAGCCGTAGTCGGCATACTTGAGCGCGACGTTGGTGTTCTGCTCGGCCAGCAGGAAGCTCACGCCTTCCTTGCCGTTCAGGTCGCGAACGATCTCGAAGATCTCGGCGACGATCTGCGGCGCCAGGCCCATCGACGGCTCGTCGAGCAGGATCATCTGCGGCTTGGCCATCAGCGCGCGGCCCACCGCGGTCATCTGCTGCTCGCCGCCCGACGTGTAGCCGGCCTGCGAGGCGCGGCGCGCCTTCAGCCGCGGGAAGTAGTGGTACACCCGTTCCAGCTCGGCATGTACCTGCGCGCGCGACAGCGCCCGGGTGTAGGCGCCGGTCAGCAGGTTCTCCTCGATCGTCAGGTGGGCGAAGCAGTGCCGGCCCTCCATCACCTGGATGACGCCGCGGCGCACCAGGTCCGACGGCGTGAGGCCGGCGATCGCCTCGCCCTTGTAGTGGATGCTGCCCTTGGTGACCTCGCCGCGCTCGCCCTTCAAGAGGTTCGACACCGCGCGCAAGGTCGTGGTCTTGCCGGCGCCGTTGCCGCCCAGGAGCGCGACGATGCGCCCCTGCGGCACCTGCAGCGACACGCCCTTCAGCACCAGGATCACGTGGTTGTAGATGACCTCGATGCCGTTGACGACCAGCAGCGGGGCCGGACCGGCGGCAGGCGCCGGCCCGGCGGCCGGAGCGGCGGCGACCGCGTTCGCGCTCACGACAGCGCCTCCGCCCACGTACCCATCAGCCGGCATCCTTCGCGCAGTCGCGATACTGGATCTTCTTCTCGGTCGCGTACTGCTTGGCGGCGTTGTCGATCAGCGGCTTGATGATCGCCATGTCGGCCTGGTAGACCTTCTGCTCGGTGACGAACTTGCTGCCGTCCCAGCGGTGCATCATCGCGGTGGTCGTGCCCATGTGATCGGCGCAGCTCGTCGACACCGGCAGCATGAACCCCTCGAAGCCGAGCTGCTTGATGCGGTTCGCGTTGATGTCGAGGTTCTCCAGCCCCCAGCGCACCTGCTCGCCGGTCAGCGGCTTCTTGCCGTGCTTCTCCTGCGCCTTGCGGATCGCCTCCACCGTCAGCATCGCATGCACGAGGCCGCGGTTGTACAGCGTGTCGCCGATCTCCTCCTTGGGCCCGGTGCCCTGGTTCTTGTCGTGCAGCAGCTTCTGGATGTCGGCATGCACCTTGCCCTTGCCGGACGGCGCCAGCGACGTCACCGCGGTGTAGCCCTTGGCGCCCTCGCCGGCCGGCTTCACGTCGGGTTCGGCGCCGGCGTACCAGCCGCCGTACATCTTGTCGCGCGGATAACCGGTGGCCACCGCCTCCTTGACCGCGGTGGAGTTCATCACGCCCCAGCCCCACAGGATCACGTAGTCGGGCCGCTGCTGGCGGATCTGCAGCCAGGTGGCCTTCTGCTCGACGCCGGGATGGGTGACCGGAAGCTGCAGCAGCTCGAAGCCGTGCATCTTGGCCCGCTCGACCAGCAGCGGGATCGCCTCCTTGCCGTACGGCGAGTCGTGGTAGACGTAGGCGATCTTCTTGCCGCGCAGCTTGTCGGGGCCGCCTTCACGGGCGGCGATGTGCTGCGTGACGATGTCGGCCGCCACCCAGTACGAGCCGCCCAGGATGAAGTTGTACTTGAACACCCGCCCTTCGGCCGACGCCGACAGGCCGTAGCCGCCGGTGACCAGCGGGATCTTGTCGTTGAACGTCTTGTCGGTCAGCGCGAACGTGATGCCGGTGGACAGCGGATGGAAGGCCGCCGCGCCGGTCGGGCCCTTGCCTTTCAGGCGCTCGTAGCACTCGACGCCGCGGTCGGTCGCATAGCCGGTCTCGCATTCCTCGTAGGCGATCTTGACGCCGTTGATGCCGCCGTCGCGCGCATTGACCAGCTTCAGGTAGTCGACGAAGCCGTTGGCGAACGGAATGCCGTTCGGCGCATAGGTGCCGGTGCGGTACGACAGCACCGGGATGAACTGCTCGGCCTGCGCCTGCGCGGCGGTCGGCGCGACGGCGGCCAGCACGCCGGCGGCCAGCAGCGATGCGGCCAGGCCGCGCAGCCGCCCGCCCGCGGGGCGGGTCGAAGCGCTGTTTTGGTTCGATGTCATGGGTGCCTCCTTTGGATACGCTTGGTGGATCGAGGGACTGGCCGCTGCGTCGATGGTGTCAGTGCGCAAACGGCATCGGTAAGGGAACGCCATCAGTGAGAAACGGCATCAATGCGGAAACGGCCATAGGCGCAATTTCTCCTTGCCGATCGCCCACAGCCGCGCCAGGCCGTGAGGCTCGACGATCAGGAAGTACACGATCAGCGCGCCGAAGATCATGAACTCCAGGTGCGAGGTGAACGCGGTGGACAGCGGAATGCCCAGCCACGACGGGATCTGGTTCAGCAGCAGCGGCAGCACGACGATGAACGCCGCGCCGAAGAAGCTGCCGATGATCGAGCCCAGGCCGCCGATGATGACCATGAACAGCAGGTTCAGCGAACGGTTGACGTCGAACGCCAGCGCCTCCCAGGAGCCGAGGTGGACGAACGCCCACAAGGCGCCCGCCACGCCGATGAAGAAGGAGCTCATCGCGAACGCCGTCAGCTTCGCATGCACCGGCCGGATGCCGATCACCTCGGCGGCCACGTCCATGTCGCGGAATGCCATCCAGGCGCGGCCGAGATGGCCGCGCACCAGGTTCTTGGCCATCAGCGCGAACAGCGACACCACCGCCAGCACGAACAGGTACTTCTCGACCGGCGAATCGATCTGCCAGCCGAACATCTGCAGCGGCGGCGCCGACACCGACCCCGACGACGAGTAGTTGGTCAGCCACTTCACGCGGGTGAACAGCCAGTCGGCGAAGAACTGCGCGGCGAGCGTGGCCACCGCTAGGTACAGCCCCTTGATCCGCAGGCTGGGGATGCCGAACAGCACGCCGCTCACCATCGCCACCAGGCCGGCCAGCACGAACACCACCAGCAGGTTCAGCTCGGGCACCCGCTGCGCGAAGTTGTAGGCCGCATAGGCGCCGACCGCCATGAATGCGCCGCTGCCGAGCGAGATCTGGCCGCAGTAGCCGACCAGCAGGTTCAGCCCGATCGCCGCCAGCGACAGGATCAGGAACGGGATCAGGATGGCCCGGAACAGGTATTCGCTGGCGAACAGCGGCACGCCGACGAACGCCACCAGCAGCAGCAGGCCGACGACGATCCGGTCCTGCCGGATCGGGAAGATCTGCTGGTCCGCCTGGTAGCTGGTCTTGAACTGGCCGTTCTCGCGATAGAGCATGATGGGTTCCTACACGCGATCGATGATGCGTTCGCCGAACAGCCCCTGCGGGCGGATCAGCAGGAACACCAGCGCGAGCACATAGGCGAACCAGTTCTCGATGCCGCCGCCGATGATCGGCCCGAGATAGACCTCGGACAGCTTCTCGCCCAGGCCGATGATCAGGCCGCCGACGATCGCCCCCGGCACCGACGTGAAGCCGCCCAGGATCACCACCGGCAGCGCCTTCAGCGCCAGGATCGCCAGCGAGAACTGCACGCCGAGCTTGCTGCCCCAGACCATGCCGGCCACCAGCGCGACGAAGCCGGCCACCGACCAGACGATGACCCAGATGCGGTTCAGCGGAATGCCGATCGACTGCGCGGCCTGGTGGTCGTCGGCCACCGCCCGCAGCGCGCGGCCGGTGGCGGTCTTCTGGAAGAACAGCGCCAGCAGCGCCACCAGCGCGGCGGCGATCAGCGCGGCGACGATGTCGTCGCGGTTCAGCAGGATGCCGCCCTGGAACGTGTTCTCCAGCACGATCAGCGGGTCCTTGCTGATGCCCAGATCGATCTTGTAGACGTCGGAGCCCCAGATCGTCTGGCCGAAGCCGTCGAGGAAGTACGACACGCCGAGCGTGGCCATCAGCAGCGCGATCGCCTCCTGGTTGACCAGCGGCCGCAGCACGATCCGCTCGATGACCCAGGCCAGCGCGATCATGATGCCCACCGACAGCACGAACGCCACCGCCAGCGGCATGTGCTCCGACAGCCGCGCCAGCGACAGCGCCGCGAACAGCACCATCGCGCCCTGCGCGAAGTTGAACACGCCCGACGCCTTGAAGATCAGCACGAAGCCGAGCGCCACCAGCGAGTACAGCACCCCCGCCATCAGGCCGCCCAGCGTCACTTCGAGAAAGAACCCCATCAGTGCGCCACTCCCAGGTAGGCGTTGATCACGTCCTGGTTGGCACGCACCTCGTCGGGAGCGCCGTCGCCGATCTTGCGGCCGTAGTCGAGCACGACGACCCGGTCGGAGATGTCCATGACGACGCCCATGTCGTGCTCGATCAGCACGATGGTCGTGCCGAACTCGTCGTTGACGTCGAGCACGAAGCGCGACATGTCCTGCTTCTCCTCGACGTTCATGCCGGCCATCGGCTCGTCCAGCAGCAGC
>DAISWF010000272.1:0-7868 GCA_036826495.1 Burkholderiaceae bacterium | reverse complement strand
CGCCAGCGGCTTCTACATCGTCCAGGAAGGCCAGGCGTCGGTGGTGCTGCAATTCGGCGAGTATCGCTACCTGAACGATCGCGCCGGTCTGACCTGGCGCATCCCGTACCCGATCCAGAACCACGAGCTGGTCAACGTCCAGCAGTTGCGCCAGATCGAGGTCGGCTACCGCAGCAACGTCAAGAACAAGGTGCTGAAGGAATCGCTGATGCTCTCGCAGGACCAGAGCATCGTCGACATGCAGTTCGCGGTGCAGTACCGGCTGTCCGATGCCAAGGCCTGGCTGTTCAACAACAATCCGGGGCCGGCGCCCGACGAGATCATCCGGCAGGCCGCCGAGACCGCGATGCGCGAGGTCGTCGGCCGCCGCACGATCGACCAGGTGCTGTACGAGGAGAAGGAAAGCGTCGCCAAGGACGGTCAGAAGCTGATGCAGGGCATCGTCGACCGCTATCAGGCCGGCGTCACGGTGATCGACGTGACGATCCAGCAGGCGCAGCCGCCCGAGCAGGTGCAGGCCGCGTTCGAGGACGCCAACAAGGCGGCCCAGGACCGCGAGCGGCTGATCAACGAAGGCCGCGCCTATGCCAACGACGTGATTCCGAAGGCCCGCGGCAACGCGGCGCGGCTCGGCCAGGAAGCCGACGGTTACCGGCAGCGGGTGATCGCCACCGCCACCGGCGATGCCAGCCGCTTCAAGCAGGTGCTGACCGAGTACTCGAAGGCGCCGCAGGTGACGCGCGACCGGATGTACATCGAGGCGATGCAGCAGATCTTCGCGAACACCAGCAAGATCTACATCGATTCGAAGGCCAACGGCAATCTGCTGTATCTGCCGTTGGACAAGCTGATGGCCGGCGCCGGCGCCGAGGCGGCGCGCGGCGGTATGGGCTCCGCACCGCCGGCGATGCCCGAGCGGCAGCCCGATCCGTCGCTCGAGAACCGCGGGCGCGAGGGGCTGCGCGGCCGCGATCGCGATCTCGGGCCATCGCGCTGACCGGGGCTGAGGGGCAAGGCAAGATGAATCGAATCGTTCCGTTGCTGCTGCTGGTGGCCGTCGCGCTCGGCGTGCTGGTTTCATGCCTGTTCGTCGTCGACCAGCGCCAGTTCGCGGTGGTGTTCGCGCTGGGCGAGATCCGCCAGGTGATCGACAAGCCGGGGCTGCATTTCAAGCTGCCGCCGCCGTTCCAGAACGTGCAGTATTACGACAAGCGGATCCTGACGATCGACACCGCCGACGTCGACCGCTTCATCACGTCCGAGAAGCTGAACGTGCAGATCGACTCGTACGTGAAGTGGCGGATCAACGATCCGAAGACCTTCATCCGCTCGGTCAACGGCAACGAGCTGATCGCCGCCGACCTGATCTCGCGCAGCCTGCGTGACTCGCTGAACAACGAGATCGCCAAGCGGACGGTGTTCGACGTGATCTCCGGCCAGCGCAGCGTCATCATCGAGGCGCTGCGCGCCCGCGTGAACGAGGACACCAAGCAGATCGGCGCCGAGGTCATCGACGTGCGGCTGAAGCGCGTCGACTTCGCCCCCGAGGTGCAGGAACGGGTGTTCGACCGGATGCAGTCCGAGCGCAAGCGGGTCGCCAACGAGCGGCGCGCCACTGGCGCCGCCGAGTCCGAGAAGATCCGCGCCGACGCCGACCGTCAACGCGAGGTTATCCTGGCCGAGGCCTATCGTGATGCGCAGCAGGTCAAGGGCGAGGGCGATGCGAAGGCCGCCAGCGCCTATGCCGAGGCTTTCGGCCAGAATCCGGAATTCGCCGAGTTCTATCGCAGCATCGACGCCTACCGGGTGGCCTTCCGCAACCGGGGCGACGTGATGGTGCTCGATCCGTCGTCCGAGTTCTTCAAGTACTTCCGCGCGCCGGGCGCGCCTTCGAAGCGATGACCGCGGCGCCTGTACGAGGCCCACGAGAACCACGAGGCCCGCAAGGCCAGTCCCGATGGGTTCCGTCCAGTCCTGGCTGACCGCGCTGGGCCTGGTGCTGGTGATCGAAGGGCTGATGCCGTTCGTGTCGCCGGGCGCCTGGCGCGACACGATGCAGCGGCTGACGCGGCTGCGCGATGGCCAGATCCGCTTCATCGGCCTGGCGGCGCTGATCGTGGGGCTCTTGCTGATCAGCGTCTGAATCCGGGACAATACCGGGTTTGCCCTTCTTTTCCCTTTCCGAGTCCGATCAATATCATGCCGCGCTGGCTCCTTCCCGAGAGCATTTCCGACGTCCTGCCGTCGGAGGCCCGGCGCATCGAGGATCTGCGCCGCCGGCTGCTCGATCTGTACCGCTCGTACGGCTACGAGCTGGTGATGCCGCCGCTGGTCGAGCACCTCGATGCGCTGCTGACCGGCTCGGGCTCCGACCTCGGCCTGATGACCTTCCAGCTCGTCGACCAGTTGTCCGGCCGCACGCTGGGCATCCGTGCCGACATGACGCCGCAGGTGGCGCGGATCGACGCGCATCTGCGGGGCGGGCGGGGGGTCGCACGGCTGTGCTATGCCGGTCCGGTGCGGCACCCCCGCCCGGCGGGTCTGTTCGCGACCCGCGAGCCGTACCATGTCGGCGCCGAGCTGTACGGCCATGCCGGCATCGAGGCGGATCTGGAGGTCATCGAGCTGATGGTCCGCTCGCTGCAGGCCGCCGGCGCCGGCCGGGTGCGGGTGGATCTGTGCCACATGGGCATCGTGCCGGCGCTGCTCGCGCAGGCGCCGGCGCTGGATGCCGAGGAGATCTACCGGCTGCTGCAGCACAAGGCGGTGCCCGAGCTGACCGCCTATCTGGATGGCACCCTGACCGGCCCCGACGCGACGGCCACGCGGGCGGCGCTGCTGGCGCTGACCGATCTGTACGGCAGCGCCGACGGCACCGAATCGGTGATCGAGCGGGCCCGCCAGCGGCTGCCGGCTCTGCCCGGCATCAGCGCGGCGCTGGACGAGCTGCGCCGGCTGGTGGCGTCGCCGATCTGGCGCGGGCTGCCGGGGCTGGCCTGGTCGATCGACCTGGGCGACCTGCGCGGCTACCGCTACCACGGCGGCATCTCGTTCGCCGCCTACATCGACGGGCCGGCCGATGCGATCGCCCGCGGCGGGCGCTACGACAATGTCGGCCGGGTGTTCGGGCGCGCCCGCCCGGCCACCGGCTTTTCGCTGGAGTTGCGCGAGCTGGCGGCGCTGCAGCCCGACCAGTCGCCGGCGCCGGCGATCCGTGCGCCGTGGTCCGACGACCCGGCGCTGCTGGCCGAGATCGCCGGCCTGCGTGCGCGAGGGCAGATCGTGCTGCAGCAGCTTCCGGGGCATGAAGAGGAACAGCAGGAGTTCACGTGCGATCGTGAACTGGTACGCACCGCTGGCGGCTGGGTGGTGCGCCCGCTGCCGGCGGCGGGCCCGGCCGACGCCGGCACTTGATTCGAGGAACCGGGCGGCGACCGTCGCCGCCCGCCGTGGGGATGGATCCGACATGGGCAAGAACGTAGTCGTCTTCGGCACGCAATGGGGCGACGAAGGCAAGGGCAAGATCGTCGACTGGCTGACCGAGGCGGCGCACGGTGTCGTCCGCTTCCAGGGCGGCCACAACGCCGGCCACACGCTGGTGATCGGCGGTCGCAAGCAGGTGCTGCGGCTGATTCCGTCGGGCATCCTGCGGCCGGGCGTCACCTGCTACATCGGCAACGGCGTCGTGCTCTCTCCGGCTGCCCTGCTGTCGGAGATCGACGAGCTGGAGCGGGCCGGCGTATCGGTGCGCGAGCGCATGCGCATCAGTCCGGCCTGCACGCTGATCCTGCCGTACCACGTCGCGCTCGACCAGGCCCGCGAGGCGCGGCGCGGCGACGCCAAGATCGGCACCACCGGCCGCGGCATCGGCCCGGCCTACGAGGACAAGGTCGCGCGCCGCGCGCTGCGGGTGCAGGACCTGGCCGACGGCCAGCGCTTCCGCGAGCGGCTGGACGAGGTGCTGGACCTGCACAACTTCACGCTGACCCAGTACCTCGGCGCGCAGCCGGTGGCTGCGGCGCAGGTGGCCGACGAGGCGCTGGCGCTCGGCGAGAAGATCCGGCCGATGCTGGCCGACGTGCCCGACCTGCTGGCGCGCGCGATGGCGCGCGGCGAGAACCTGCTGTTCGAGGGCGCGCAGGGCGCGCTGCTCGACGTCGATCACGGCACCTATCCGTACGTGACCAGCAGCAACTGCGTGGCCGGCGCCGCGTCGGCCGGCGCCGGCGTCGGGCCGCAGACGCTGCACTACGTGCTGGGCATCGTGAAGGCCTACACCACCCGGGTCGGCAGCGGCCCGTTCCCGACCGAGCTGACCGACGAGGTCGGCGCGCAACTGGCCAAACGCGGCAACGAATTCGGCTCGGTCACCGGCCGCCCGCGCCGCTGCGGCTGGTTCGACGGGCCGGGCCTGCGGCGCACCGTGCAGATCAACGGCGTCGGCGGCCTGTGCGTGACCAAGCTGGACGTGCTCGACGGGCTGCCCACCGTCAAGCTGTGCGTGTCCTACGAGATCCACGGCGAACGCTGCGAGCTGCAGCCGTTCGGCGCCGACGCGGTGGCCGACTGCAAGCCGGTGTACGAGGAGATGCCGGGCTGGAGCGAATCGACGGTCGGCGTGAAGACGATCGACAAGCTGCCGGCCAATGCCCGCCGCTACCTGGAGCGCCTGTCCGAGATCGTCGGCGCGCGGATCGACATGGTGTCCACCGGCCCCGATCGCGACGAGACCATCCTGGCCCGCCACCCGTTCAACTGACGCCGCCGGGACACAGATTACCGTTCAACCCGCGAGACTCGACCTATGAAGGATCTTTACGTTTCCTGGGACGAGTACAACCGCCTGATCGAGAAGCTGGCGGTCAGGATCTACGATTCGAACTGGCACTTCGACGCGATCCTGTGCCTGGCGCGCGGCGGCCTGCGGGTCGGGGACGTGCTGTCGCGGCTGTTCGACAAGCCGCTGGGGGTGCTGTTCACCAGTTCCTATCGCGACAATGCCGGCACCAGCCAGAGCCGGCTGATGATCGGCGAGCACATCAGCAGCGCCGCGCCGTTGCCGGGCCCGCGCTGGCTGCTGGCCGACGACCTGGTGGACTCCGGCGCCACGCTGGTCGAGGTGCTGCCGGAGCTGCGCCGGCGCCATCCGCAGCTCGAGGAGATGCGTTCGGCGGTGATCTGGCGAAAGGGGGCTTCGGTGGCCCAGCCGGATTTCTATGTCGAATCGCTGCCGACCAACCCGTGGATCCACCAGCCGTTCGAGGAGTACGACCACATGCGGCCGGCCGACCTGAAGAAGCGCTGGGGTGACTGAATCGGCCCGCAGATACTCTGGCTTGCGGGCCCGAAAAGGAGAAGGGTCGCTTGCGCGACCCTTCGAAGTGGTGCCCAGAAGAGGACTCGAACCTCCACAGTGTTGCCACCGCTAGGACCTGAACCTAGTGCGTCTACCAATTCCGCCATCTGGGCAGGCGTCGGTCGGGTGTCCGATGGAACGCTCGACCGAGGCGCGCAGTTTAATGTTTGGGAGCGATTTGTCAACCTGACGGTCGCTCCGGAAAGAAGAAGGTTCCGATGAACAAAGCCTGGGTACCCCCCACGCGAGAAGAGATACTGACCTGCCTGCGGCAGGAACAGACCCCCCTCACCCCGGTCGAGCTGGCCAACCGGCTGAACGTGCCGGCCCAGCATTTCGAGATTCTGAACAAGCGCCTGATGGCGATGGAGCGGGACGGGCAGCTTCTGCCCAACCGCAAAGGCGTGCTGCTGCTGGCCAGCAAGCTCGACCTGGTGGCCGGGCGCATCCAGGGCCATCGCGACGGCTTCGGCTTCCTGGTGCCGGACGCCGGCGGGCCCGACATCTTCCTGTCGCCGCGCGAGATGCAGAAGGCGATGCATGCCGACCGGGTGCTGGTCAAGCGCATCGGCTACGACTCGCGCGGCCGCCCGGAAGGGGCGATCGTCGAGGTCACCGAGCGGGGCCAGCGCAAGCTGGTGGGCCGGCTGCTCAGCGAGCGCGGCGTCACGATCGTCGTGCCGGAAGACCAGCGCATCAAGCACGACATCCTGATTCCGCCCGGCGATGCCCACCAGGCGCAGCCGGGCCAGGTGGTCACCGTGGAGATCACCGATCCGCCGTCGGGCCATGCGGCGCCGATCGGGCGGGTCGTCGAGGTGCTCGGCGAGATCGACGACCCCGGCATGGAGATCGAGATCGCGGTGCGCAAGTTCGACGTGCCGCATCAGTTTCCCGAGGCGGCGCTGGCCGCCGCGCGCAAGCTCCCCGGTTCGGTGCGGACCCCCGACCTGAAGGGGCGTGTCGATCTGCGCGACGTGCCGCTGGTGACGATAGACGGCGAGGATGCCCGCGACTTCGACGACGCGGTGTATTGCGAGCCGATCACCGATGGTGCGCGCAAGGCGGGCGGCTGGCGGCTGATCGTCGCGATCGCCGACGTCGGCCACTACGTGCGGCCCGGCGATCCGATCGACCAGGAGGCGGTGCTGCGCTCGACCTCGGTGTACTTTCCGCGCCGGGTGATCCCGATGCTGCCGGAGAAGCTGTCCAACGGCCTGTGTTCGCTGAATCCGCTGGTCGACCGGCTGGTGCTGGTCTGCGACATGGTGGTCAGCGCGCGCGGACAGGTCAAGGCTTACCAGTTCTTCGAGGCGGTGATGCACTCGGCGGCGCGGCTGACCTACGACGAGGTGTGGGGCATCCTGTCGGGTCGCGATCAGCAGGCGATGCGCAACCGCGCGGCGCTGGCGCCGCATCTGGAGAACCTGTACGACGTGTTCCGTGTGCTGCTGAAGGCGCGCGAGGCGCGCGGCGCGATCGACTTCGATACCACCGAGACCAAGATCGTCTGCGATGCGGCCGGCCGGATCGAACGGATCGTGCCGCGTCACCGCAACGACGCGCACAAGCTGATCGAGGAATGCATGCTGGCCGCCAACGTCTGCGCGGCCGACTTCATGAAGCGCAGCAAGCATCTGGGGCTCTATCGCATCCACGAAGGGCCGACACCCGAGAAGCTGACCCTGTTGCGCGAGTTCCTGCGCTCGGTCGGGTTGTCGCTGGGCGGCGCCGACGAGCCGTCGCCGCGCGACTATGCCGAGCTGGCCGCCAAGGTGCGCGACCGCCCCGATGCGGACCTTCTGCAGACGATGCTGCTGCGCTCGATGCAGCAGGCGATCTATTCGCCCGACAACGTCGGTCACTTCGGTCTGGCCTACGAGGCTTACACCCATTTCACGTCGCCGATCCGGCGCTATCCGGACCTGATGACCCACCGGGTCATCAAGGCGCTGCTGCAGGGGCAGCGGTATCGTCCGGTTTCGTTGTCGGCCGAGGAACTGGCAGCCGCCGGCCGGCGGCGCAGCGGCAAGGGCGGCGGCAAGGGGGATCGCAGCGCCGAGCAGGCGCCGCCCAGCCGCGGCGCCGAGCACGACGTCTGGGCCCAGTACGGCATGCAGTGCTCGAGCCACGAGCGCCGCGCCGACGATGCGTCGCGCGACGTCGAGGCGTGGCTCAAGTGCCAGTACATGCGCGAGCGGGTCGGCGAGCAGTTCGCCGGCCGCATCACCGGCGTGGCGCCGTTCGGCGTCTTCGTCACGCTGAACGAGCTGTTCGTCGACGGTCTGGTGCATGTGTCGGAGCTGGGCAGCGAGTATTTCCAGTACAACGAGGCGGCCCACGAGCTGCGCGGCGAGCGGACCGGCAAGCGTTTCCGGCTGACCGACCCGCTGCATGTACAGGTGTCGCGCGTGGATCTGGAGGCGCGCCGCATCGAGTTCCGGCTGGTGCAGAAGTTCGGGCTGGTGCCCGAGGGCGCCGCGCCGCTCGCGCCGGCGCGCGGCACGCCGCG
>DAISWF010000271.1:4848-7904 GCA_036826495.1 Burkholderiaceae bacterium | reverse complement strand
CGGCTCGGGCTACAAGGGCCGGGTCGGCATCTACCAGGTCATGCCGATCTCCGACGAGATGCAGCGCATCATCCTGACCAACGGCAACGCGATGCAGATCGCCGCGCAGGCGAAGGTCGAAGGGATCAACGACCTGCGCCGCTCCGGCCTCATCAAGGTCATGCAGGGCCACACTTCGATCGAGGAAGTGCTGGGCGTCACCAACGAATAACACCGATCCGGCCGACTCCGAACAAGGCGACACATGGCTACCCGAGCGTTGAACCGCGCACCGGTCAAGGAATTCACCTACCTGTGGGAAGGCAAGGACCGCGCGGGCAAGATACTGCGCGGCGAGATGCGGGCCGGCGGACCGGCGGTGGTCAACACCACGCTGCGCCGCCAGGGCATCAACGTGCTGAAGGTGCGCAAGCGCCGGATGAAGGGCGGCAAGCGGATCCAGGAGAAGGACATCACCGTCTTCACCCGGCAGCTCGCGACAATGATGCGCTCGGGCGTGCCGCTGCTGCAGGCGTTCGACATCGTCGCCAAGGGCACGTCGAACGCGTCGGTGGCCAAGCTGTTCACCGACATCAAGGCCGACGTCGAGACCGGCACCGCGCTGTCGCAGGCGTTCCGCAAGTACCCGCTGTACTTCGACGCACTGTTCTGCAATCTGGTGGGCGCCGGCGAACAGGCCGGTATCCTCGACGATCTGCTGGACCGGCTGGCGACGTACAAGGAAAAGATCATGGCCATCAAGGGCCAGATCAAGTCGGCGCTGTTCTATCCGATCGCGGTGCTGGTGGTGGCGTTCATCGTCGTCGCGGTCATCATGCTGTTCGTCGTGCCGGCGTTCAAGCAGGTGTTCGAGAGCTTCGGCGCGTCGCTGCCGGCGCCGACGATGATGGTCATCGCGATCTCCGACTTCATGACGAGCTACTGGTACCTGCTGTTCGGCGGCATAGGCGGCTTCTTCTACTTCTTCATGCACACCTGGAAGCGGTCGGCGAAGATGCAGGCCACGATGGACCGGCTGCTGCTGAAGCTGCCGGTGTTCGGCCCGGTGATCGAGAAGGCGACGATCGCCCGCTGGCTGCGCACGCTGTCGACGATGTTCGCCGCCGGCGTGCCGCTGGTCGAGGCGCTGGACTCGGTGGGCGGCGCCGCCGGCAACCATGTGTACCTGGTCGCCACGAAGAAGATCCAGGCCGAGGTGTCGACCGGCACGAACCTGACGACCGCGATGCAGAACGTGAACCTGTTTCCGAACATGGTGCTGCAGATGGCGTCGATCGGCGAGGAATCGGGTTCGCTGGACTCGATGCTGTCGAAGTCGGCCGACGTCTACGAGCGCGAGGTCGACGAGGCGGTGGCCAGCCTGTCGAGCCTGATGGAGCCGATGATCATGGTGATCCTGGGCACCTTGATCGGCGGGCTGGTGGTCGCGATGTACCTGCCGATCTTCAAGCTCGGCCAGGTGGTGTAGTTGCCCCCCGAAGCGCCTGCGGCGCCTCCCCCGCGAGGGGGGCGGCCTGGATGGACCGGCGGAGCCGGATCCATCGGGCCCCTCCAGTCGCCCGCGTTCCGCGGGGCGGTAGGATAAGGGTAGCGTTGTTGTTCCGCATCCCCGCGACTGCACACCCTGCCTCCGACCTCGTCGACGTGCCGAAGAAAAATGAATGCCTTGATTGACATGCTGGCGCAGTCGCCGCCGATGGCGATCGGGGTGGCGGCGGTGTTCGGGCTGCTGGTCGGCTCGTTCCTGAACGTCGTCATCCTGCGGCTGCCGAAGATGATCGAGGCACAGTGGCAGGCCGAGATCGCCGAGCAGCGGGGCGAGGAGCTGGCGCCGCAGCCGGCCTTCAATCTGGTGACGCCGCGTTCGCGCTGCCCGAAGTGCGGCCACCAGATCCGCGCCTGGGAGAACATCCCGGTGCTGAGCTGGCTGATGCTGCGCGGGCGCTGCGCGGGCTGCGGCACCGCGATTCCGCTGCGCTATCCGGTCGTCGAGCTGGCGGCCGGCGTGCTGGCCGCGATCGCGGTGTGGCGCTTCGGCGCGAGCTGGGCCGGGCTGGCCGCGGTGGGCCTGACGTTCGCGCTGATCACGCTGACGGTCATCGACATCGACACCCAGTTGCTGCCCGACGTGATCACCTTGCCGCTTTTGTGGGCGGGGCTGATCCTGAACCTGTGGTCGGTGTTCACGCCGCTGCCCGATGCGGTGATCGGCGCGGTGGTCGGCTACCTGCTGCTGTGGAGCGTGTACTGGCTGTTCAAGCTGGCCACCGGCAAGGAAGGCATGGGCTACGGCGACTTCAAGCTGCTGGCCGCGCTCGGCGCCTGGTTCGGCTGGAAGGCGGTGCCGGCGGTGATCCTGCTGTCGTCGGTGGTCGGGGCGGCGGTGGGCATCACGCTGATGCTGGTGGCGCGCCGCGGCCGCGACGTGCCGATCCCGTTCGGGCCCTACCTCGCCGGCGCCGGGCTGCTGACCTTGTACTTCCGCGATCCGCTGGTGGCGCTGTTCCTGCCGGGGTGAAGCGGCTCCGCCGGCCGCGCGCCCCTGCCCCGCCACGCGCCCCGACGCAACCAGCCGGCCGCCGCGGGGCCGCTGCCTGCGCCAACGCGAGCCTGCCGCGGCGACGAATCCTGCTATCGTCGCCTCATGACTACTCCGACCCCTTCCCGTTTCGTCGTCGGCCTGACCGGCGGCATCGGCAGCGGCAAGACCACGGTGGCCGACCAGTTCGCCGCGCTGGGCGCGACGGTGGTCGACACCGATGCGATCGCCCATGAGCTGACCGGGCCGGGCGGCGCCGCGATGCCGGCGATCGTCGCCGAGTTCGGCGCGAGCCTGGCCGCCGGCGACGGCCGGCTCGACCGCGCGGCGATGCGCGAGCTGGCGTTTCGCGATGCCGGCGCCCGCAAGCGGCTGGAGGCGATCCTGCACCCGATGATCCGCGACACGTCGGCCGCGCGGATCGCCGCGGCGCCCGGTGCCTACGTGATCAGCGCGGTGCCGCTGCTGGTCGAGTCGGGCAACTGGAAGGGGCGGGTCGACCGGGTGCTGGTCATCG
>DAISWF010000271.1:1599-4838 GCA_036826495.1 Burkholderiaceae bacterium | reverse complement strand
ACTGCCCCGAGGAAGTCCAGATCGAACGGGTGATGCGTCGCAACGGCCTGCCGCGCGAGCAGGTGCAGGCGATCCTGGCCGCGCAGGCGACGCGGGCGCAGCGCCTGGCCGCCGCCGACGACGTCATCGACAACGGCGGCACGCCGGATCTTCTGCCGCCGCGGGTCGCCGAGCTGCATCGGCGTTATCTGGAGCTGGCGCGGGCCAAGGCTGGTTGACACCGCGCTCGCGCCTGCGTACGGCCCTGGGAATCCGTGGCCGGCTGACGTAGCGATCCCCGTTCGCCGTGCCGCAACCATGATGTGGCTCAAGCGAAGCTTGAGAAAACATTCATGAACTCCTGAAGACTGCGCAGGCAGGTTTCGCGAAAACTGATGGCCACCGGAACATCGTCCGGCTTCATGAGGAGTTCACCATGGCCCCCTTCGCCGAGCCTCAATCCGCGCCTCCTTTCGCGCCTGCCTCCGCGCCTCAATGCGCGCCTCGCTCCGCGCCTTGCTCCGCCCCCTTCTGCGCGCCTGCGTCCGCCCGCTTTTCCGCCCGCTTCGCCACCACCCTTCGCCGGGCAGCCCTGTTCATCGCCGGCTCGCTGATCGCCGTTTCGGCGTCCGCCGCCTATCCCGAGCGGCCGATCCAGCTCGTCGTGCCGTTCGGCGCGGGCTCGCCGCCCGACATCGTCGCCCGGCTGCTGGCCGACGGCTGGAAGCGTTCCGGCTTCGCCGACGTGACCGTCGTCAACCAGCCCGGTGCCGGCGGCAGCCTCGCGGTCGTGCAACTGGCCAAGGCCGCGCCGGACGGATACACGCTGGCGGTGGCCGGCGATGCGGCGCTGGTGGTCAATCCGACGCTCTATCCGAACCTGCCGCTGTCGCCGCTGCAGGATCTGACGCCGATCTCCCAGCTCGTCGTCACGCCGACGGTGCTGGTCGTCGGCAGGAACACTCCGGCCCGTACGGTCGGCGAACTGATCGACGCAGCCCGCCGCCAGCCGGGCTCGCTGAGCTTCGCCTCGGCGGGCGCCGGCACGTCGTCGCGGCGAAACGGCGAGCTGCTGCAACGCGCGGCCGGCGTGAACCTGAACCACGTCCCCTACAAGAGCAGCCCCCTGGCGGATGTCGCCGAGGGACGGGTCACGATGTTCTTCGCCAACCCGGCGACGATCGCTCCGTTCATCGCCGGCGATCGCCTGCGGGTGCTGGCCGCCGCGTCGCGCGAGCGGCTGGCGCGCTGGCCGGACGTGCCGACGATGGCCGAGAGCGGCTGGCCGCAGGTGGATTCGCTCGCGTGGTTCGGTCTGATCGGGCCGGCGGGCATGCCGGCGTCGATCGCCGAACGGCTGCGCGATGAAGCCGACAAGGCCTTGAAGGATCCGCAGGCCGCGCTGCGGCTCGAGGCGCTGGGCGGTTGGGCCGTCGTGTCCACACCGTCGGCGTTCAGGGCCCTGATCGCGGAAGAGCTGCCCCGCTGGCGGGCGTTCGTGAAGGATGCCGGCATCCAGGCCGACTGACGGGAGAAAGCCATGACCGGCATCGAGCTATCGCTGGCCGTGTTCGCCGTCTGTTCCGCGCTGCGGATCGCGGCGTACTTTCCGCAGATCGTCAAGGTTGCCGTGCACCCCCATGGCGCCGCCGGCTTCTCGTATGCGACCTGGGTGATGTTCGGTGCCGCGAACGCATCGACGGCCCTGTACGCCGGCGCCACGCTGGGCGACACGCCGCTGGCGCTGGTCCATGCGATCAGCACGATCTGCTGCGTCGCGCTGCTGTCGCTGGCGGCATGGCGACGGCGCCGGCCCGTCGCGCCTTCCGGGGCGTTGGCATCGTCCGATCAGCGTTCGGGCAGCCCGGCTGCGTGAAGATCGGCGAGGAACGCGCTTGCCCAGGGCTCGATGATCATCTCCGGCAACCTCTGCCGCAGGCGCTCGAGGCTGCTGAAGCTGCTGCGGCGCAGGACCGTCACGTAGCGGGCGGCCTCGTCGACCTTGCCGGCCCGCAGCGACGACACCGCCGCGATCAGATAGCACGAGGGGTAGTCCGGATTGGCGGCGATGCCGAGCGAGGCGCGCTCCAGCGCCTCGCCGTCGCGTCCCATCATCGATGCCGCGCAGGATTCGGCCCAGTGCCAGATCGCACGCAACGGCTCCCGCGGGCTGAGCGCGAAGGCCCGGGCGCACAGCTCGGCGGTCTCCTCCGGATGCCCACGGGAGGCACGCACCAGCCCGAGCAGCCCGTATGCCGGCGCATACGAGCTGCTGATCTCCAGGCAGTGCCGCAGATTGGCCTCGGAGCGGGCGAGCTCGCCGCTGGTGAAGGTCGCCAGGCCCAGCGTGTAGTAGGCGTCGGGATCGTCCGGCGCCAGCGACGTCGCGCGCTGGGCATGATCGACCGCGTCGGGCAGAAGCCGTTCCCGATTGCGATCCGACCATTGATACTGCGCGGCGCGCCACTCGCAATAGGCGAGCGCATTCCACGCCGCACCCATCGTGTCGTCGCGGCGCAAGGCTTCGGCGGCCCATTTCCATGCGCGCTCGTTGGTCTCGCGGGTCTGCGGCCGGCAGTACAGCTCGACCCAGGCGCGCATCGCCAGCTCGCGGGCGCTCGCATCGTCGGCGGCGACCGCGTCGGCGGCGCGCGCCGCATGAACCGACAGCTTCAGCCGGGCCGCGCGCGCCAGCCTGCCGACCACGCGCTGCGCCAGCTCCGGCCACTGCGCCGCGGGCACCTCGACCGCCTCGCTCGCCAGCACCGCGTCCGCCTGCGCATCGACCAGCTCGCAGGCGATCTGCAGAGCGTCCCGCACCTGCGCGATCGTGCCGTCCAGCACGTAGCGCACCTGCAGGTCGTTTCCGACCTTGCGGGCCGCCGCCGGGCGCTCGAGGTAGGACAGCATCGTGCCGCGCGCGATCGGCGCGAGATCCGGCTGCCGCGACAGCTCCTGGATCAGGCCGGCGAGCAGTGCCTCCCGCAGGAACGACAGCTCCGCGGCCAGGCCCAGGTCACGGAACGGCAGCACCGCGATCGCGCGTTCCGCCGTCGCCGCGCCGTTCGCCCGCGCCGAGGACGGCTGCGCGCCGCCGGGCGCCGAAGACGGCTGCATATCACCGGGCACCAGTGGCGGCGGGCGGCCGACCGGCGCAACCAGCCGGTAACCCTTGCGCGGCACGGTGGCGATGAACTCGGCGGGGACGGCGTCGGCCTTCAGCACCCCGCGCAGCTCGCCGATCGCCTGATAGAGCGACT
>DAISWF010000271.1:0-1589 GCA_036826495.1 Burkholderiaceae bacterium | reverse complement strand
CGTATCGAGCAGCTCGTGGCCCGAGAAGACGTCGCCCGGCCGGTCGGCCAGAGTCGTCAGCAGCCGCATCGTGCGTGGCTGCAGCTTGCAGGTCCGGCCGTCCAGCTCGATGACGTCGGTGGCCGGATCGACGCGCCAGCGCCCGATCGTGAACGGCGCACTGCGCGCTGTGAGTCGAGAGTCTGCGTGCTCGCCAGGCATGGGCCGGGTCACTCCGATCAACGTTCAGGCAGCCCGGCCGCGTGAAGATCCGTCAGGAACGCGCTTGCCCAGGGCTCGACGCGCATCGGCGGAAGCATGTGTCGCAGGCGCTCGACACTGCTGAAGCTGCTGCGGCGCAGGACGGTCACGTAACGGGCCGCCTCGTCGGCCTTGCCTGACCGCAGCGCCGACACGGCGGCCACCAGATAACATGCCGGGTAGTCCGGGTTGGCGGCGATGCCGAGCGAGGCGCGCTCGAGCGCCTCCTCGTCGCGCCCCAGCATCGACGCCGCGCAGGAATCGGCCCAGTACCAGACGGCACGCAAGGGCTCCCGCGGGCTGAGGGCGAATGCTCGCCTGCACAGCTCCGCGGTCTCCTCGGGATGGCCTCGAACGGCCCGCACCAGACCGAGCAGCGCGTACGCCGGCGCATACGAGCTGCTCACTTCCAGGCAGTGCCGCAGATTGGCCTCGGCGCGGACGAGCTCGCCGCTGGTGTAGGTCGCCAGCCCCAGCGTGTAATACGCATCGGGATCCTCCGGCGCCAGCGACGTCGCGCGCTGACCGTGATCCACCGCGTCGAGCAGCAACTGCGCCCAGCCCCGATCCGACCATCCGTACTGCGCGGCACGCCACTCGCAATAGGCGAGCGCATTCCAGGCCGCGCCCACCGCATCATCGCGGCGCACCGCCTCCGCTGCCCATCTCCATGCGCGATCGTTGGTCTCGCGGGCCTGTGGCCGGCAGTACAGCTCGACCCAGGCGCGCATCGCCAGCTCCAGCGCGCTGGCGTCGTCCGTGGTGGCGGTATCGACCGCACGGGCCGCGTGGACCGACAACTGCAGCCTGGCAGCGCGCGCCAGCCTGCCGACCACGCGATGCGCCAGTTCGGGCCACTGCGCCGCAGGAATCCGGACCGCTTCGCTCGCCAGCACGGCGTCCGAGACGGCGTCCACCAGCTCGCAGGCGATCTGCAGGTCATCCCGAGCCTGCGCGATCGTACCGTCGAGGACATAGCGCACCTGCAGCTCATCGCCGACCTTGCGAGCCGGCACCGGGCGGTCGAGATAGGACAGCATCGTGCCACGGGCGATCGGTGCGAGATCCGGTTGCCGCGACAACTCCTGGATCAGCCCCGCCAGCAGCGTCTCCCGCAGGAAAGACAGTTCCGCAGCCACGCCGAGATCCCGGAACGGCAGCACGGCAATGGCGCGCGCCATCGTCGCGGCACCGTTCGCGAAGGCCGGCGCGGCCAGCGCCGGGCCTGCTGCCGAAACCGGCGGACGGCCAACCTGAACGACCAGCCGGTAACCCTTGCGCGGCACGGTGGCGATGAACTCGGCGGCCGTGGGATCGGCCTTGAGCACCGCGCGCAGCTCGCCGATGGC
>DAISWF010000270.1:3767-7949 GCA_036826495.1 Burkholderiaceae bacterium | reverse complement strand
CTGCGGCTGATGCAGGTGGTGATCGTCTGCTTCACCGCGGTGGTGCTGGTCTATTCGATGAACACCGACGCGACGATCTTCAAGATGGTGGAGAACGCCTACAAGATCACGCTGGTGGCGGCGTTCGTGCCGCTGGCGGCCGGCGTCTACTGGAAATCCGCCAACAGCACCGGCGGCATGGTGTCGATGTTCGCCGGCCTGTTCGTCTGGCTGGGCATGGAGGCGTTCGGCAAGGATCTGGCCATGCCGCCGCAGCTCGCGGGCCTGATCGCCGGCATCATCGGCATGGTGGTGGGCTCGAAGTGGCCGCAGGCGCGGCCGGTACCGCGTCGCGCGCACCACTGAGCACGAGCGTACTGAGGCCACCCTAGCGTGACAGCGCTCCGGGAGAGGACTGGGAGATCGCCCTCGCCTCGCGCCTCCCGCCATCCGGCAGCGTCAGCACCGCCAGCGCCTCGCGCGCCCAGCCGATCCACATCCGTTCGCCGAGGATGCCAGCCTTCAGCACCAGGTGCTGGATCGCGGTGCTGCGCGACGGTTCGCCCGGGCCGCCGAAGTGGCGTTTCTCCACGTCCAGATAGACCGCCAGCCGCGCCTCGTGCATCGCCAGCAGCCGCGCGACCTCCTGTTCGACGCCGGTGCCGCCCATCGCCGCCTCGGCGCGCAGCTTGACCATCAGCGCGCTGCGCAGCGGCGCCGGTTCGTCGGCGCTGCCCGCCCAGCGCCGCAGCTCGGCGCGGCCGGCCGGCAGCACGCGGTAGACCCGCTTGCGGCCGCGGCCGGACTCGGGCGGCAGCGATTCGATCCAGCCGGCCTCCTCCAGCCGCGCCAGCTCGCGATAGATCTGCTGATGGGTCGCATGCCAGAAGTAGCCGATCGACCGGTCGAAGCGAGACGACAGCTCGATGCCCGACGACGATTTCTCGATCAGCGCGGTCAGCAGCGCATGGGGCAGCGACATCGGTCGAGGTCCTCTCCTGTGGCGTTCAGACGAAGTCGGGGGGAAGCCGCGGCGAGCAACGGCCGCGCCGCGGGACTGTTTTTTGCAACCAGTTGCATTATCACACGCGATCGCGTAGATTTCTCTGCAACTCGTTGCAAAGATGAGCCCACGAACTGCCCGGCGAACCAGGAGACCCGTGATGGCCAAGCCCTTTCCGACCGACGATCCGTTCCTGCGCGGCTACTATGCGCCGCTGCACATGGAGGCCGATGCGCCCAACCTGCCGGTCAGCGGCGAGCTGCCGGCCGGCCTGCACGGCACGCTGTACCGCAACGGCCCCAACCCGCAGTTCGCGCCGCGCGGCCGCTACCACTGGTTCTCCGGCGACGGCATGCTGCACGCGTTCCGGATCGATTCGGGCCGCGTGTCGTACCGCAACCGCTGGGTCCGCACGCCCAAGTGGGAGATGGAGCATGCCCATGGCGAGGGTCTGTCGGGCGGCCTGACGAACCGGCATCTGACCGACCCGAAGCTGGCCGAGCTGAACTCGACGATCGCCAACACCAACGTGGTCTGGCACGGCGGGCGGCTGCTCGCGCTCGAGGAGGCGCATGCGCCGTTCGAGGTCGATCCGGTCACGCTGGCGCCGCTCGGCTATCACCAGTTCGGCGGCAAGCTGGCCGGACCGATGACCGCCCATCCGAAGATCGATCCGGTCAGCGGCGACATGGTCTTCTTCGGCTACAACGCGCGCGGCCCGCTGACGCCGGACCTGATGCTGCACGTGGCCGACCGCGCCGGCCGGCTGACCCGCTCGCTGCATCTGCTGGCACCCTATCCGAGCATGGTGCACGACTTCGTCGTGACCCGGCGCCACATCGTCATGCCGATCTTCCCGCTGACCGGTTCGATGGACCGGGCGACCCGCGGCCAGCCGGCCTATGCGTGGGAGCCCGACAAGGGCAGCCACATCGGCATCCTGCCGCGTGACGGGCAGGCATCCGACGTCCGCTGGTTCACCGCCGACGCGAGCTACGTGTTCCACCCGATGAATGCGTTCGACACCGACGACGGCAAGGTGGTCTGCGACATGATGAAGTACCCGGTGGCGCCGTTGTTCCCGCTGCCCGACGGGCGCCTGCCGACCGAGCAGCCGCCGGTCGCGCGGCTGGTGCGCTGGACCTTCGATCTCGCCGACCGCGGCACCGACACCTTCGTCGAGCAGCCGCTGTGCGATCTGCCCGGCGAGTTTCCGCGGCTCGACGAACGCTTCGCGATGCTGCCCTACCGTCATGGCTGGTTCAATGCGGCGCCGGTGACCGAGGCCGACAAGGGCCGCGAGGCGCGCGCCGGCCTCGCCCACATCGACCTGTCCTCGGGCCGCGTGGCCGAATGGCAGCCGCCGATGGGCGACTACTGCGGCGAACCGATCTTCGTCGAGCGCTCGGCCGATGCGGCCGAAGGCGACGGCTGGCTGCTGTCGGTCATCTACCGCGGCGCCGAGAACCGCAGCGACCTGGCGGTGTTCGACGCCGGCGATCTGGCGGCCGGGCCGGTCGCGCTGGCCCATCTGTCGCACCGCGTGCCGGCGGGATTCCACGGCAACTGGCGGGGGGCGTGACGATCCACCGCGCTCACCGGCGGTTCACGATTCACGAACGCGCGACGTAGCACCGCACCACCTCGGCACTGGCCTGCCAGTGCGCCTGCAGGTGGCGCGGATCGCGCAGGTCGCGGCCCAGCACCGCCGACAGCGTGTGCTGATTCGACAGGTAGAAGTAGCCGAGCGCGGCGATCGTGATGTAGAGCTCCACGGGATCGATGCCGTCACGGAACTCGCCGCTGGCGACGCCGCTCGCCAGGAGCTGCGACAGCAGCCCGACCACCGGGGCGACCAGCTCGCCGAGCTGGGCCGACTTGCGCAGGTGCCGCGCCTGCTGCAGGTTCTCGGAATTCACCAGCCCGATGAACTCGGGGTGGTCGAGGTAGTAGCGCCAGACGAACCGGCAGAACTCATCGAGCGCCTCGCGCGGCGGCAGATGATCGATGCGCAGCTCGCGCTCGGCCTTCTGCAGCGACAGATAGGCGGACTCGAGCACCGCGCGGAACAGGCCCTCCTTGCTGCCGTAGTAGTAGTACAGCATCCGCTCGCTCGAGTGGGCGCGGCGGGCGATCGAATCGCCGCGCGCGCCGGCATAGCCCAGCCGGGCGAACTCCTGCGTCGCGGCGCGCAGCAGGCGCGCCCGGGTGGCATCGGCGTCTCGTCGCTTGGTGGCCATCGTTCGCTGCGTCTCCCCCGGGGCGGCCGGGCCGTCGTCCCTCTTCCGTTGCGCGGCCGTTCAGTGCGCGATCACCGGCACCTCGGTGGCCGGCGGTGTGTTGCGGCTGCGCTGGCAGCGCACGATGCCGTCGATCATCACCATGCCGACACCCGGGATGTCGCCCAGCCGCACGCTCTCCAGCAGATCGCGGCCGGCCGAATGCTGGGCCCTGTCGAGGAACACGAAATCGGCGGGCCGCCCGGTCTCGATCAGACCCTGCTTCAGAGTGCGCATCCGCGCGGTGTTGCCGGTCGCGAAACCGAAGCAGATCTCGGCCGGGATGTCGGCCATCGACGACAGCAGCGCGATCATCCGCAGGATGCCTAGCGGCTGCACGCCGGAACCGGCCGGCGCATCGGTGCCGAGGATGATGCGGTGCGGGCACTTCAGTTCGAGCGCATGCCGGGCGGTCAGGATCGCGATCCGCTCGTTGCCGTTGTGGACGATCTCCAGCGCCCGGCTGCTGCGCTCGCACAGATCGCAGACATGCCGGTACGACAGCGAGGTATGGCCGCCGTTCACGTGGCCGATCACGTCGGCATCGGTCTCCAGCACCACGTCGCGGTCGATCAGCCCGGAGCCGGGGATCGACGGGCCGCCGGTGTGGATCGTGCTCTGGATGCCGTACTGGCGCGCCCACTTGACCATCTTCGACGCGGTCGCGCCGTCCTTCACCGATCCGAGGCCGATCTCGCCGAGCAGGTGGACGCCGGCGGCGGCCATCTCGCGGAAGTCCTCTTCGGTCATGCCCTGCTCGATCACCGGCGCACCGGCCAGCACCTTGACGCCGCCGCCGACGCCGCCGGCGCGCATGCCGTCGAACGCGCGCTGGGCGGTGATCGCCAGCGCCTTGACGCCGACGATGTCCTTGGGCCGGCCGGGCAGATGGACCTCGCCGGCCGAGATCATCGTCGTGAC
>DAISWF010000270.1:0-3757 GCA_036826495.1 Burkholderiaceae bacterium | reverse complement strand
TGACGCCGCCATGCATGCACGACTCTATCCAGCCGAGCTGGCCCTGGCGCGGCGTCCAGTCGCCGAACACCGGATGGGTATGCGAATCGATCAGCCCGGGCGCGAGCGCCGTGCCCTTGCAGTCGATGATGCGGCGCGGCTGCCCGGTGTCGCAGTCCGCTTCGCGGCCGACCGCGCTGATGAGGCCGTCGTCGACGACGACGGTATCGGCGTCGAGGATCGGCCGGTCGATGTCGCCGGACAACATCAGCCCGACGTTGCGGATCACCACCTTGCCGGACGATTCGGTGACTACGGGTCCTGCCATCTGCTGCTCCTTGTGCCTGTGCCGCTGTGCGTGTCGCCGCGGCGTCATCGGCCCCGGCGGGTGCGCCGTCGTGACCGGGAATGGGTCATACCGCCAGATACTGCTGCCGGATCGCCGCGTCGGCGTCGAGCTCGGCCATCGTGCCGGCGAACTTCACCTGCCCCTTCTCGAGCACGTAGGCCCGGTCGCTGACCGCCGCCGCGAACGGCAGGTTCTGCTCCGACAGCAGCACCGACAGCCCCTGCTTCTTCAGCTCGATGATCATATGCGCCATCTGCTCGACGATCACCGGCGCCACGCCTTCGCTCGGTTCGTCCAGCAGCACCAGGCGCGGATTGCCCATCAGCGTGCGGGCCACCGTCAGCATCTGCTGCTCGCCGCCGCTCATCCGGCCACCGGGCCGATCGGGCATCTCGCCGAGATTCGGAAAGAGCCGGAACAGCCGCTCGGTGGTCCAGTGCGGCGCATCGGGACGCGACGGCCGGCGGCCGACCTCCAGATTCTCCAGCACCGTCAGCTCGGTGAACACCCGCCGGTCCTCGGGGACGTAACCGATGCCGGCGCGGCTGATCCGGTACGGGTCCTGGCCGGCGATCGGGCGCCCGTCGAACACGATGTCGCCGTGACACTCGGACACCAGGCCCATGATCGCCTTCATCGTCGTCGACTTGCCGGCGCCGTTGCGCCCCATCAGCGCGACCACCTCGCCGGCGCCGACCTGCAGCGCGACGTCGAACAGGATGTGGGCGCGGCCGTAGAACGCGTTCAGGCCGTGCACGCGCAGCAGCGGCGGCGACGGATCGGCATGCGGCGTGTTCATGATGCCCCCAAGGGCCTTACGGCCCTGCCCCCCAAGGGGCTTGCGCCGGGGTTTCGCGTCGCATGCGACGCGCCGGCGCAAGAGGTCGCGCATGCAGGCGCGACCGCGGCCTGCAAGGCCGAGCGGCTTCGGAGCGGCCGTGCGCCGCTCATCCGTGCAGCTCGATCCGCGGATCGATCCGCGAATACAGCAGGTCGACCACCAGGTTGACGGCGACCACCAGGATCGAGCAGAAGAACAGGATGCCCATCAGCAGATTGGTGTCGCGCTGGGCGATCGCATCGAACGCGAGCTGCCCCAGGCCGGGCCAGCCGAACACCACCTCGACCACCACCGCGCCGCCGAGCACCGAACCGATCTGCACGCCGAACAGGCTCAGCACCGGCAGCACCGCGTTGCGCAGCACGTGGCGAAAGGCGATGCGGTTCTCCGAGACCCCCTTGGCCCGCGCGGTGCGGACGAACTCCAGGTTGGCCACCTCCAGCATCTGCGCGCGCATCAGCCGGATGTAGGTGGCCATGTAGAACAGCGTCAGACTGCAGGCCGGCAGCACCAGGTGGCGGGCGATGTCGAGCTGCCGCTCGGGGAACTCGTCGGGGCCGCCGATCGTCTGGAAGCCGCTGGACGGCAGCAGGTCCAGCTTCACCGAGAACAGCACGATCAGCATCAGGCCCAGCCAGAACAGCGGCGTCGCATAGCCGATCAGCGAGACCACCGAGATCAGCGCGTCCCAGCGCGAACCGGCCTTGCGGGCGGCGATGACGCCCAGAACGACGCCGCCGACCAGCGCGACGGTGAGACTGGTGATCATCAGCAGCAGCGTGGCCGGCAGCCGCTCGAGGATCACCTGCACCACCGGGGCGTGGTAGTGGAACGCGAAGCCGAAGTCGAACTGCGCGACGTTCCACACGTAGCGGCTGAGCTGCACCCACAGCGGCCGGTCCAGGCCGTAGTTGCGGCGCAGCTCGGCGAGGTAGTCCGCGTCGCCGGCCCCGGTCTCCCCGGCGAGCACGTCGACCGCGTCGCCGGGGGCCAGGTGCAGCAGCCCGAAGTTGAGGCAGGCGATCAGCAGCACCAGCAGGGCCGCCTGCCCGGTCCGTCTGAGCAGGTAGCGATGCATCCCGGTCAGCCCGCCCTGATGTCGGCGAACGTCCCGTAGACACCCTCGGCGTCGGCTTCGTAGTTCTGCAGCCGGCGGTTGTAGATCGTCACGAAGTTCTCGGTGACCACCGGGATGATCGGCAGATCGGTCATCGCCAGCACCTGCATCTTCTGGAACAGCTCGCGCCGCTTCGCCGGATCGACCTCGGTCTGCGAGGCTTCCAGCACCCGGTCCATGTCGGGCGAGCTGTAGCCCGACCCGTTGGAATAGGCCACGCCCTTGCGGATGTTCTTCGACCAGTACATCCGCTGCACGCCGATCGTCGGATCGGTGGTGTTGAAGATGCCGTAGGCGGTGGTCTGGTACGCGTTGTCGGTCCAGATGCGCCGCAGGAACGTGGCGGCGTCCGCCGTCTTCAGATCGACCGCGATGCCGATCGTGGCCATCGCCTGCTTGAAGTACTCGCCGAAGCGCTTGTAGCGCTCGTTGTACGGCGACGGCTCATGGGTGATCGTGAAGCGGATGCCGTTGTCCTTGCGCGGGAAGCCGGCCTCGTCCAGCAGCTCCTGCGCCTTCTTCGGATCGAACGGGTAGTGCGGCACCTTGTCGCTGTAGGAATTGACCAGCTTCTGCGACACCGGGCCGGTGGCGGCATCGGCGAAACCGAACCAGACGTTGTCGATCAGGAACTTGCGGTCGATCGCATGGGCGATCGCGCGACGGACGCGGACGTCCTGGAACTGCGGGTCGCGCATGTTGAACTCGAAGTAGAACATCGCGCCGATCATCGCATAGCCTTCGCTGGTCACTTTCAGCGAGGGCAGCTTGGACAGCCGGACGGTGTCGTCGAGCGCCACCGGGAAAGCGCCGCCGATGTCGACCTCGCCCTTCTCCAGGGCCACCGCCCGTGCGCCGGCGTCGGGGATGAAGCGCGCGATCATCTGGTCGAAGTGCGGCCTGCCCTTGTTCCAGTAGTCGGGGTTGCGCTTCAGGACGATGTGACTGCCGCGCTGCCACGAGTCGAACCGGAACGGCCCGGTACCGACCGGCGCGGTCGCGAACGGTGCCTTCGTCGGGTCCCTGCCCTCGAGCAGGTGGCGGGGCACCATCGGCGATTCGGAAGCGGCCAGCGCCGACATGATGTACGGCGACGGCGTGCTGAGCTTCAGCACCGCGGTCAGCGGGTCGGGAGTCTCGACCGACGTCACGTGCGCGAACGTCGTGCGGCCGCGCGGATGGACCTTCTTCAGCACCTCCTCGATCGTGAACTTCACGTCGGCGGACGTGAACGGCTTGCCGTCGTGCCACTTCACGCCGGGCCGCAACGTGAAGCTGATCTCGTCGCCGCTGGCGGAGATCTTCCAGGCGGTGGCCAACGACGGCCGGGGGTCGAGGTTCCGATCGTAGACGACCAGGCCTTCGAGGATCTTCGGCGACACGAGCTGCACCATCCCCGCGCTGCTGAACGCGGCGACCAGCAGCGGCGGCTCGGGGACGACCACGAACGTGATCGTGCGGCTGCGCGCCT
>DAISWF010000269.1:0-8013 GCA_036826495.1 Burkholderiaceae bacterium | reverse complement strand
TCGGGATATCGGCTCGTGGGGTCGCACAGCACCAGCGATTCGAGGGGGGCGGGGGATTTGAGCGCGAACGCCTGGCCGATCATGCCGCCCATCGACAGGCCGACGAAATGCATGCGGGCGATGCCGAGCGCGGCCAGCAGGCCGCGCAGGTCGTCGGCCAGAAGATCGAGCGAATAGGGGCCCGGCGTCGCGTCGGTGCCCCCGTGGCCCCTGGCGTCGTAGCGCAGCACCCGGTACGACGCCGACAGTCGGCGCGCTTCCTGCTCCCATGCCTCGACGTCGCAGGCGAGCGAGTGGGCGAGCACGACCCAGGGGCGGTCGCCTTCGCCGTCCACGACGTGGTGCATGTCGATGCCGTTCGCTTTCGTCTTCATCGCGCTTCCCGTGCAGGCCCTGGGGTTCCAGAATGTGGACTTTGTACAATGCCGCCCGGCGGACGGAGGCGAGCATCGAACGTCCGGAGTCGAAGAGAATTCAGATGGGATCCAGACGAACAGGCAGTCCGCCGCCCGCCGCTCCGCCCGCCGGAACGCAGAGCATTCAGCGTGCATCGCAACTGCTTCGCGAAGTGGCGGCCGGCAACCGCGCCGGGCTGAGGCTGGTCGATCTGGCGGAGCGTTCCGGGCTGGAGAAGCCGACGGTGCACCGCATCCTGCAGTCGCTGATCGCCGAGAGGCTGTTGATGCAGAGCCCCCGGACCCGCCGGTATCACCTCGGCCAGGCGGTGTTCGAGTTCGGCCTGGCCGCGTCGCAGCACTTCAACCTGCCCGATCTTTGCCGTCCGTCGCTGACGCGGATCGCCGAGCGCACGCAGGACACGGCCTTCCTGATCCTGCGCAGCGGACCGGACGGGGTCTGCGTCGAGCGCATCGATGGCGCGTTTCCGATCAAGGTCTATTCGTTCAACGTCAGCGATCGCCGGCCGCTGGGCTCGGGGGCCGGCAGCCTGGCGATCCTCAGCGCGCTGCCGGCCGACGAGGTCGAGCGGATCGTCGAGGACAACGGCGCGCGGCTCAAACCCTATGGCGGGCTGACCAAGGAGAAGCTCCGGTCGCGCGTTGCGCGCACCCGCGAGCTGGGATATGCGCACTACGAAGGAGTGGCCGGCCTGGAGGGCTACACCGCGGTGGGCGTCGCGATACGCAGCGCGGGCGGCGATGCGATCGCGTCGCTCAGCGTGTCGGCCATCTCGAGCCGGCTGACCGGCCCGCGGCTGCTGCAGGTCGTGAGCCTGCTGCGATCGGAGGCCGCGGCCGTCGTAAAGCTGCTGAACGGCGCCGACGCGTCCGGGCGCGGCGATTGACTCGAGCGGTGCCATCATCCGGCCTGTGAGCGCGTGGGCAGCATGACGGTCTTCAACTGGGTGTACTCGTAGATCGCTTCGACGCCCTTCTCGCGTCCGATGCCGCTCTGCTTGTAACCCCCGAAGGGCGCTTCGATGCCGACCGGCTGGTAGCTGTTGATGTACACCTGGCCGGCTTGCAGCGCCGAAGCGAGACGGTGCGCGCGAGAGATGTCGCGCGTCCAGACCGCGGCGGCCAGGCCGTAGTCGCTGTCATTGGCGATGGCCACTGCCTGCGCTTCGGACTCGAACGGAATGACGCAGGCGACCGGACCGAAGATCTCCTCGCGGGCGATCCTCATCTGGTTGGATACGCCGGTGAAGATCGCCGGCTGCATGAAATAGCCCTGCGCATGGCGCTCGCCGCGCAGACGGGCGCCGCCGTAGGCCAGTCGCGCCCCTTCGTTGCGGCCGATGTCGATGTACTCGAGCACGCGGTCGAGTTGCCGCTGCGAGATCAGCGGCCCCATCATCGGATTCTCGAGCGCGGGGCCGATCGATACCGATTCGAAGTGCCGGGCCAGTCGTTCGACGAATGCGTCGGCGATGGGCTGCTCCACCAGGTGACGGGTGCCGGCCGAGCACACCTGCCCGCAGTTGCGGATGATGGTGTCGGCGGCTTTCCGTGCGGCCGCATCCAGGTCGGCATCGGCGAACACGATGAACGGCGACTTGCCGCCCAGCTCCAGGCCGACCGGAACGATGCGCTCGGCGGCGGCATGCATGATCCGTCGGCCGGTCGGCACCGAGCCGGTGAACGCGATTCTGGCGACGAGCGGGTGGTGGATCAGCGCTTCGCCGGCCTCGCTGCCGAAGCCGGTGACGACGGCGAATGCGTCGGCAGGGACGCCCGCTTCGATGCACAGCAGCGCCATCTCGAAAGTGGTCAGGCAGCTCTGCTCGGCGGGCTTGACGACCACCGAGTTGCCTGCGGCGAGGGCCGGAGCGACTCCGCGCGCAGCCTGTGCGAGCGGGGCGTTCCACGGCGTGATGTGGGCGACGACGCCGTAGGGTTCGCGCAGGGTATAGACCAGGTGGCCGGCGGGCGCGGGCAGCGTCCCGCCCGGGATCTTGTCCGCCAGCCCGCCGTAGAACTCGAAATAGCGGGCGCTGGTCTCGACATCCCTGGCGGTTGCGGACAGCGGCTTGCCGGTGTCGCGTGTTTCCAGGTAGGCGAGACGTTTGCTGTGCTGACGCAGCTTGTGGGCCGCCAGGGTCATCACCTGTCCGCGTCTGTGCGGATCCAGGCCACGCCATCGGGCGAAGCCCGCCTGTGCGGCGCGCACGGCGCGGTCGACGTCGGCCGCGTTGCCGCGGGCATAGCTTCCCAGCCGGGCGCCGGTCGAGGGATCGACGCCGTCGAAGTACACGCCCGAATCGGGCGGGACCGATGCGCCGGAGATCAGATGACCGTAGCGCTCACGGATCTCGGGGATCTCGGCGCCATCGGTCACTTCGGGTCCTCGCGCTTCTCCAGATTCATGCGGGGCGCCGTTTCGCTGAACCAGGCCTGACGCTCCTTCCAGACGCGATAGACCTCGGGGCCGGGAATGTCGGCGTAGCTCAGGTCGCCGCTGGCGGACAACTGCTCCCGGAAGTAGTCCGCGTATTTCGCGTTCGCCTTCCGGACCGCGTCGTTCAGCTTGCTCTTGACCTCGGCGGGCAGCCCCTTGGGCGCGATCAGCGCGATGACGAAGTCGAGCGATACCGCGTAGCCCTGTTCCTTCAGCGTCGGCACCGCGGGGAATTCGTCGCGCCGTGCATCCGATGCGACGCCGACCAGGCGGATCTGCGGATTCTTGCCCAGCACCTTCGCGCCGGCCGTGACGGCCAGCTCCACATCCTTGCTGAGCAATGCCGCCGCCGCGTCGGGGCTGGAGCGATAGGGAACGTAGTTCAACTGCACCTTCGAGAGATCCCACAGCCGTTGCGCGGCGAAGTGGGCGATGACGCCGATGCCATACGACGAATAGGACAGTTCGCCGGGCTTCTTGCGCGCGGCGTCCACGACGTCCTTCACCGAGCGGTAGTTCGAGTCCGACCGCACCATGAAGTACAGGCTGCTGATGCCGAACCCGTTGATGTAGTCGAAGCTGTCGATCGTGTACTTGACCGCCGACTGCACGAAGGGCAGGGCGACGGTGATCGAGTCGTAGCCGGCGAACAAGGTGTAGCCATCGGGTTCGGATGTCGCCACCTGGTTGCTGGCGACGACGCCTCCCGATCCCGGGCGATTGACCACGACGATCGGCTGCTCCAGGAACTCCGACCACTTGGGCGCGAGGATGCGGACCGCCACGTCGGCGATGCTGCCGGCGCCGGTGGGCACGATCAGTCGGATCGGTTTGGACGGATAGGAATCCGCCAGCGCGGCCGACGCCGCCGGTGCCGCAAGCGCGAACGCGAGGACCCAACGCATCATGTATTTCAACCTGTTCATCTCCCCCTCCTCCGATTTGACTTTGCGGCCGCGGTGATCACCGCTGACCGTCTATGCCCGTCTGCCAGGTCGATGGCCGTATCTCCCGGTTGAGAGCACGCTTCTCGAGCCAGTAGCCGGAGCTCGGCGCAACGATGCCGAACGCGTTCCGGATGCCGAGCTTCTGGGCGGCATCCAATGGCCAGTTCGGGTTGTGCAGCAGCTCCCGGCCGAGCGCCGCCAGATCGGCCTGGCCTTCGTTCAGGATGCGCTGCGCCTGGTCGGCGTGAACGATCATGCCGACCGCCATCGTCGGCACGTCTGCCTGGCTCCGAATCGCCTGGGCGTACTTGACCTGATACCCGTAGGACGGAGTCTCCACCGGCGACGCGCCGTCGAGCATGCCGCCGGCGCTGCAGTCGATCACGTCGACGCCTTCCGACTTCAGTGCCTGCGCGAGGGCGATGCTGTGGTCGATCTCCCAACCTGCGTCGTCCACCGCGGAAATGCGGAAGAACAGCGGTTTGTGTGCGGGCCAGCAGCTTCGGACGCTGCGCGCGACTTCGCACGCCAGCCGCATCCGGTTCTGCAGCGTTCCCCCGTATTCGTCGGTCCGCTGATTCGCCACCGCCGACAGGAACTGGTGGATCAGGTAGCCGTGGGCGCCGTGGATCTCGACGACGTCGAACCCGGCGTCATCCGCGCGCCGGGCGGCTGCGCCCCAGGCTTCGACGATCTGGCGGATGTCCGCGCGGGTCATCGCCCTGGGGGTCGGATAACCCGGCCCGTGCGGGATCGCGCTGGGCGCGATGATCTCCCAGGGCTCTCCGTGGTCCACGCCCGGGCAGTCGTTCAAGGGGGCGCGCCCTTCCCACGGGACCGACTTGCGCGCCTTGCGCCCCGAATGACTGAGCTGGATGCCGGCGGCGGCGCCGCTGCGGCGAATCAGCTCGACGATCCGTCGCAGCGGTTCGACGAAGGCATCCTTCCACAGCCCGAGGTCGGCGGGGGTCGAGCAGCCGCGGGGATCGACCTTCGTCGATTCGAGGAATACCAGCCCCGCGCCGCCCGCGGCCAGCCGGCCGTAGTGCATCAGGTGCCAGTCGTTGACGAATCCCCCTGTCGCCGAGTACGTGAGCATGGGCGCCACGACGATCCGGTTGCGCAGCTCGAGGCCTCGCAGCGTCAATGGCGAGAACAGCAGCCCCGACGGATCGGTGGCCGTCGGTGCGGGCGGCTGCGACGTCGTCTCGGAGGAAAGGTTGCCTGTCACGGAGGTCCAGAATGTGGAATATCGCTGACTTGAAAATCCAATGTAGCACGCGATCCTCCTGAGAAACCTTTCCAGGCCCATAGCGGGACCAATAGTCCATAAAGTGGACCTTTGTTCTGGTGCAGCGAAAAGATTGAACCGCCGGGCCGCCTGGTGCGACTCAGGTACGTCTCCTCTGTTCCTCCACCGCCCGGTGGATTACGCCCGCGAATAGCGGGCGTTTTTCTTTGCGGGGGCGGGTCGGGGAGCCGCGGGGCCGGTTGCGGCGGGAGCGCCGTTCAGCGTCCGGGATGCTCGTGCGGGAAGCTCGACAGGCGGGCGGCGCGGCCGGCGAGCGACGTCTCGGCGGGTTCGTGCAGGGCGGCGAGGAAGCTCGCGCTGGCGTCGAACGACGAGGCGCCGGCGGCCCATTCGGTGGCGAGGGTGCGGAGCGCGGCGCGGGTGCGGCGGGTCAGTGCGCCGCCGAGGGGGTCGTCGACATCGGCGAGCAGCTTGTCGCAATAGAGCTGGCGCGCGTCGGGGTGGGCGGCGACGAGGTCCATCAGCGAGCGGGCTGCGGCCTGGAACTGGGGGGCGCCGATCGCGTCGGCGGGTTCGGACTGGGCGTGCCAGGCGCACAGGTATTCGAGCGGGTCGAGCGTGCGGACGATGCCGTAGCCGCTGCGGTGGCCGAGGGACGTGTCGGCGCCCCAGGCGCCGCGGCGGCCGCCGGGTACGCGGCCGGTGCGGATCGCGTGGACCAGTGCGCCGGCCACCGCGGCGCGTGCCGGGTGGTCCCCATGGCCGCCGACCATCGCGAGGATGCGCAGGAACGCCGGGTACAGCGCGTCGCCGAGGCTGTCGCAGACCGATGCCAGCAGCTCGACCCGCGATTCGTCGTCGCCGAGGTCCAGGCAGCCTTCGACCAGTGCCTGGGCGGCGGGCTGCCAGCGAGGGTGTTCGAGCATGGCGGGCATGGTGATCGGGTGGCCTGGGGTCGATGCGGTCGAGTGCGGTGGAGGCTCCGGCAATGTCACAGCGGCTCGAACAGGTGGCTCAGCACGCGCTGCGCGTGTTCGTGCACCGACAGGCCGCGGGCCTGCGGCGACACGTCCGAGCCGATCGCGGCCGGTTCGCCGAGCAGGTCCGCCGCCAGCGACCGGGCGGTGGCGGCGGAGTCCTGGGGGCGCTGGACGGTAGGCAGCGCGGTGTTCCCCAGGCCGGGGAACACCGCTGCGCCGGCCAGATCGGTCGCGCGGATCATCCGGGCGTTCCGGATACGCCCGTGTCGCCGTCACCGGTGGGGAACCGGCGGTGCGGCGGGGTGGCGCGGGTTTCGTTGCGCTGGTCGTCCCGGTCGCGTTCGGTCTGGGCGACCTGTTCCCAGAACGGGTTGTCGCGCGGGGTCCAGATCAAAACGACGAGCCACTCGACGCCGGTCATCACGAGCTGGAGCTGGGGCGTCGGCGGTGCGGGTGGCGCGGGGCCGTCGTCCGCGCCCGGCGGGTCCGGGCAGTCGGAGTCGGCAGCGTAGGGGCTGGTATCCGGCGGTGCCTGGGGCAGCCACTCGTACTGCGGCACCGCCATCAGCCAGAAGTTCAGCGAGGTATCGAAAGGCAGCAACATGTTCTCGTCCTCCTGAGACGACAGCGGGGCCGCATCGGGTCGATGCGGCCCCGTGTGCCGGGCGGCGGGAAGGGGATCAGCCCTTGCGCGCCATCTGGGTCAGACCTTCGCCGAGCGTCTTCAGGACGTTGGTGAAGGAGCTCTGCAGCATGCCGAAGAGCTGCGATTCGGCCTGGAACTCGGACTGGGCCGACATGAACTCGGCCGAGGCCTTGCCGCCGCCGCCCGCCTGGTCCATCTTCTGGCTCAGCTCGTTCAGCTTGTCGGCGTGCTTGCCGGCGATCTGGCCCATCGCCTTGGCCAGCGCGATCAGCCAGCTATCGGCGCCCTTGCCCTTGCCGCCGCCCTTGCTCGGGCCGCCGCCTTCTTCGCTGTCGATGTTCTCGCGAGCCTGCTGGCAGATCTGCTTGGCGATCTGCTCGGCGAAGTCCTCGAGGTCGTTGTGGCACTGCTCCTTGATCTGGTGGTCGCAGTCCGGATCGGACGGCTGTTTCAGGCCGCCGATGACGTCCTTGATCATGTTGCCGATCGGGCCGGCCAGGAAGCTGGGCATGCCGGATTCCTTGATCAGCGAGCCGACCGCGTTGCCGAGGGCACCGCCGACGACGTTGTTCAGCAGGTTGGCCGCGCTCAGCGCGATGCCAGCCGGCGGGAACACCGCGCCGATGGCCGTGGTGACGATGCTGCCAATTCCGCCGGAACCGAAGACCGAATTCAGTGCGCCGCTCATGATGTACTCCTGACAGTGGTGGGCTGAACGTTTCAGTTGGGTCCGGCCCGAGGGTTGATGGATACCTGGAGATCGCTCCACTCGATTCGTCCGGTCCGGGAACCTTCGGTTTCTTGCGGGTGCAATCTTCAGTTGCGGGTCCGCAGTGGATGGTTTGAATTAAATCCTAAGTCGCTTCGGGTGAACAGCCGGGAGGTTCAGTAGCTAGGGACGACCCTAGCGTGGCGAGAGGCCGCCTGCGCGGGGGCAACCGGGTGACCGGATCGCGCGGCCGGTCGGGCGAGGCCGGCCGTAAGTCGAGCGGCGGGGGAGCCGAGGGGCGGGGTAAGAGGAGAGCTGGGAAGCGGGCCGAAACGTGGGCCGAGACGCGGGCCGAAACGCGGGCCGACGTGGGCCGAAGGACGGGCTGAAGAGAGGCGGGCCGAGGCCGGCCGGGAAGAGCGGAGGCCGGCGTCGGCGGGCGCTCAGAACAGCCGGGCGGCGGCGGTTTCGCGCAGCGGGTTGCAGGAGCAGACGGCCAGGGTCTGCAGGCCGATCACGCGGGCCTGCTGGACGGCTTTTTCGAGCGCCATCGTCACCGACTTGGATTCGACGGTGAAGCGCTGGGCGACCGCCTGGGTGCCTTCGCGGACCTGGAGTTCGAC
>DAISWF010000268.1:0-8075 GCA_036826495.1 Burkholderiaceae bacterium | reverse complement strand
CGCCTGCGCAGCCGCAGAGGGGGTTCGTGCCGGCCGGTCCGCCGATGGGCGCCGAAGGCAACATGGCCGGGGTCGTTGAGGTCGTGAATCGCGACCGACAGCAGACCAACAATGACGCTGCAGTCGCCCCGCGAAACATCGAGGTGTTGCAGAACATCAAGAAGTACGCCACGCCGGCGATCACCGGCGTCGGTGCCGACCGTCGATCGGTCGTTGCGGGGCTCGGTCAGTTGATCGGGATGGAGTCCGGCGAGACGGTGAAAACCGCCACCGACCTGTTCAACAAGTACTCGGCGCAGCTCCTGATGCTGAGCGGCGGCAACTCGGATCTGGCGCGGTCGATCGCCGAGGCCGCCACGCCGAACAACACGATGACCGACGCGGCCATCCATAAGGTTGCGAACCAGATGATCGCCGTTCAGCAGATGGCGCAGGCCAAGGCGCGATTCCTCTCTCCGTATCAGTACAGCCCGGTCGACTACCAACGCGCCCTGCAGCAGTTCAGCGCCGTGGCCTCGCCCGCACTGTTCGAGTTCCGAGACGCTTCGCTTCCCGACAAGACAAAGATGCTCGAAGCGATGCCCGCAGCAGATCGCCGTCGCTTTCGCGACCAGATCAAAACCGCCCGCGAACTGGGGCTGGTGAAATAGATGGGCATCCTCGAAGACTTCGATTCGATCGATGCCAAGGTGCCGAAGCGCAAGAACGGCGCGGACGCCACAGAGGCCGCTCCGGGCTCCGGGATTCTGGCGACGTTCGACGCGATCGAGTCGAAGCTCGACAAGCCGCCACGCCGCGGTCGCGACACGCCGCCACCTGACGCCGGCCCGGCATCGCCAAGAAGCCCGGCGAAGCCCCGCAGCGTGATCGACCGCATCGTCGGCGCCGGCGATGCTGCGCTGACGGTCGGTACTGGCATGGTCGGCGGTGTGACCGGCGCGGTGCTGGGCGTTACCGACAACCTCCTATCGGGAACAGTCGGCACGCCTGAAGGGCTGGCGCTCGCCGAGCGCACAGCCGGGCGTGTGATGGATGCGCTCACCTGGAAGCCCCGCACCGAGGCCGGCCGCGAGTACGCCGAGACGGTCGGTCGCGCCCTGAACGATTCAGGCATCGTTGCGGTAGCCCCGATGATGGACGTGGTCGGCGCAGCGCCGCAGGGCGTGCAGGCTCAGCTCGCCGCGCAGCTCGCCCGCCGCCGCGGCGGTACGCCCGGTATCCGAGCGGCCGATGTCCCGCCGCCGGAGGCGCCGCCGAATGTCGGAATCAACCCGGGCGGCATGCCAGCGGCGCCCGGTAGCGCCAGCGCGGCGGCTGACGCCGGAAGCGCTGCCGGTGCTGGCGTAGCGACCACCACGCGCATTGCCGAACTGCCGTCTGCGGCGCCGCAGCAGCCTACTGTTCCGGCCGTCCGCCAAGCCGTCGCGAAGGCCGAGTCCCAGGGCCGCACGGTCAATCCGGATGCGCTGGCCCGGCAGGAGCGTGCGGGTTCGCTGCCGGTGCCGATCGACCTCACGCGCGGACAGGCGCTGCAGGATCCGGCGCTGATCTCGATGGAGCGCAACCTGCGGTCGCGCAATCCGGCGCTGGTGGAGCGCTACGGTGCTCAGAACCGCGCGCTGCAGGCTAACGTCGACCAGGTCCGGACTACGGTCGCGCCCGACATAGTGATCGAGAGCCCGACGGCCGCCGGCCAAGCGCTGGTTGAGCGCATGGCCGCACGGCAAGCCGAGCGCGCAGCCGAGACAAGCGCCGCCTATCAGGCGCTGCGCGATGCCAACGCCGGCGCGCTTCCGCTGGACGGCGCGACGTTCGCGGCCGAGGTGGGAAGGGGCCTCGAGGCGAACATGTCGGGCGCCTTCCTGCCGGCATCCGTGCAGTCGATCGTCGAGCAGTTCGCCAGCGGCAAGCGGGCGATGACCTTCGAGAACTTCGAGAATCTGCGCACGATCCTCGCGAGCGAGGCCCGCCGGGCCCAGCGATCGGGCGATGGCAACGCGGCGGCTGCGATCCGCACTGTGCGCGACACACTTGAGAACATGCCGATCAGCAGCGAGGTCGCCGAGGTCAAGGCACTCGCCGATCGGGCCCGCAGCCTAGCGCGCGCCGAGTTCGCGCGCGAAGAAGCGATGGCCGGCTACGGCGAGGTCGCCGCCGGCAGCGCCACGGCCGACACGTTCGTCCAGCGCCACTTCATCAACCGCCGGGACACCAAGGCAGTGGCACGCGAGTTCGCGGACCTCGACGCGGAATCGCAGCAGATCGTGCGGGCCTCGGTCATCGATCACCTGCAGCGCCAGGGCACCGACGCGTCGCGCAACTTCAATTCGTCAGGCTACAACCGGGCACTGAACGCGCTGGGCACGCGTCTGGACGCGATCTTTCCGCCGGAACAGGCCGCGCAGTTGCGCGCCATCGGCCAGGTCGCCCGCGACATCGATGCGCAGCCCAAGGGCGCCTGGGTCAACAACTCGAACACTAGCGTGGCGGAGCTGGCGCGTGAGGGCCTTGCCTCATCGGCCGAAGCGGCTGCCAACGCGAAGACTGGAGGCATTGGCGGAACGATCATGCGCGGCAAGCTCAGCGACATGCTGAATAAGCGGCGCACCGCTCGGGAGAACGAAGCGATCCTCGGACCCGGCGCGGGAATCCTCGAAGGGCCGGACGCAAAGACCGCGGGCCGCGTCGTGCGCGCCGTGAAGGGCACGGCAAAGGGAAGTGCCACGCCGCCGGCTCTGCCGGGGGTTGGCATCGGCTCAGAAGCGTCCCAGCGGCGCGAAGGTCAGTAGGCGGTCCAGTGGAAATCCTTCACGCGCAACGCACGGTTTACCGCCCAGGCGGCAGCCAGGCCAGCCAGCCAGCCGAGTGCCTTCACGCCGGTCAAGTGGTCGGTTATCGCCCCGATCAGCAGGCCGGCGACCAGCAGCACGCACAGTTGGCAAACCCCGAGCCATATCCGCGTCAACAGGAACCGCAGAAATTCCATGGTCGTCGCCCCGGAGGGTTGTTGAATGCCTGACGTCAGTATCGCACCCGGTTTCGGAATCGGCTACCAGGGCCTGCTGCCCGACGGCCGGCCGAACAATGCCGGACGGTTGCGCACCTTCTTGCAGAACTCGACGACGCCGGCGCCGACCTATACCGAGCACACCGGTACGGTCGCCCACACCAACCCGATCGTGCTCAACGCCGACGGCCGACCGCCGCAGCCGATCTGGCTGGACAGCTCGCTCCTCTACAAGTTCCAGCTCGAGGACGCCGCCGGCAACGTGCTCTCGGTGTTCGACAACATCGAGCCGCCCGGCTCCCCGGCGTCCATGGGCGGCGCCACCGGGCCGGCCTTCCTCTTCACCGCGGCCACGCCTGGCTACCAGCGCCTGCCATCGGGACTGCTGGTGCAGTGGGGCGTCACCGCCGGCATCGCCTCCAACACCAATCTGTCGGTCGTCTTTCCACTCTCGTTCCCGTCGCAGTTGCTCACCGCGCAATGCACGCCGGTCGGCTCGGGCAACAGCGCGACGCCGGTGGCCGGGGCGATCGCGCTGACCAGCAACGCGGCCATGACCCTCTACAACAAGTCGGCCACCACCGAAGCCTTCCACTGGCTCGCCATCGGCTACTGATCCCTGGAGCACCTATGCCCTCCGTCAACCCCGGCCCCGCCTCCCTCTCGTCGCCGAACACGCAGCCGGCGCTCGTCACGCCGCCCGGCGCGCAGTCGCCGAACGACGACCAGAGTCGGCAGAACTTCGCCGTGGCGCTGGCCGCCAACGGTGCCGGCCCGCTCGCCGAGGCGGCCAATCGCAGCCTGACCGTGTTCGATGCCGGGGCGAACCTCATCTGCGCCGGGTCGCTCACCTTCGTGGTGCCATCGGGCCTGGGCCGGGGCTTCGGCCTGAGCGCCAAGGGGGCCGTGTCGTTCGTCGGCGCCCCCGGCGTCACCGTCACCGACGTGCGCACGACTGGCGCCACCGACCCCTGGTGTTCGCTGTGCCGCACCTCGAACGAGCCCGGCGCCGAGGCCTTCGACGTCGTGGGGACGAAAGCGTGATCAAGCCCGGCATCGTGCAGGGTGCAGCCGCCGCTGTCTGGACGCCGCAGGCACTCTTCACCCTCGGCATCCGCGGCGGCTGGTACGACGTCAGCGACCTGACGACGCTGAGCGTCAACAGCGACGGCACCGGCGGCATTCCGGCGGTCGGCACCGCCGTGGGCCGGGTCGCGGACAAGAGCGGCAACGGCAACCACCTGGCGCAAGCGACGGCCGCCAACCGGCCGATCCTGCGGAACCCCTCGACCGGCAAGTACTACCTGGAGTTCGACGGCACCACCGACTTCATTCAGCCGGCAGCGATGGCCGGCGCCAATGCGGCTGACACGTTCTGCACCGCGCTGGCCGTGCAGCCGACCTCGCTCGGCGCCTATCACAATCTCTACGAGCACACCGCCGCGCAGTACCCGATGCTCTGGTGCAGCAACGCCAACGTGCTGGAGATCGACGGCGGGGCCACGTCGACCGCCACCGGGGCGGCGCTCGTCGTCCATACCCGGCACGTGAGCGGCAGCAACGGCCAGTTCTGGCCGAACAACGGGACGCTGCAGTCCCCGCCCAAGGGCGGCGCGCTCTACGCCGCGGATCAGCCGATCACGCTATTCAATCGTGGCGGCTCAGCGACCTATGGCGGCCGCTGGTACGGCGGCACCTACATCTATGCCGACCTGACGGCCCAGAACCGCACCGACCTGCAGGCGTTCTACGCCGCGCGACTCTGATTCGGAGCACCCCATGCCCTCCGTGAACCCTGGCCCTGTCGTGAACGTCGGCGACAACGCCACCAACGTCCCGTTCTACGGCGCCGCCTCGATGACGGTGCCGGTCTATGTCGGCACGCCGGGCGCGCGCGTGCTGAACCTCGATCGCCGCGTGCAGGGTGTCGAGGGATCGCTCTATGTGATCGACGGCTGGGAATGGCTCGATTCGCAATGGATGCCGCGCATCACATTCCTGCTGCCGCTGCCGGCGCTCGGAGGCTGACCCATGTCCCAACAAGGTGACGCGCTGATCGGGGCGCTCGACCAGTACCTGAATGCGCCCCGCAACGTCGCGAACCAGCTCGCGCCGACGACGGCGATCTTTCAGCAGATGCGCGCCTACATCGCGCTGCTGGAGACCGGCAATCCCATCCCTCCGCCCGCGCCGGGTCCGACGCCCACGCCCACGCCTACGCCTACGCCCACGCCAACCCCGACACCGACGCCGACACCGACGCCGGTCGGCAACACCGAGATCCTCGGCGGCACCGGCCTGGCCGATGCGATCGCGGCGGCCAACGCCGCGGCCGACGGCAACAAGGATGCGGCCTTCCTCGTGTCGGTGCGGGACAGCCACCTCGGCGCCAATCCGAAGGTCGTGCTCGTGCGCGACGGCGTCGACGTCCAGACCGAGACGTTGTCAGGCGCCCTGCCGGTCAACGGCCGCGCCTTCGCGCTGCCGGCGGCGCTCGCGTTCAACTCCGGCTCGGCCGCCGACATCGATACCGGCACGTGGGTGCGGGAGATTCGCAACGCCGCGGTCCCGGCGCGGCTGTTGCGCACGCCGCTCGGGCCGCCGGCCTCGGGCAAGGATCTGATCCTGGACGGCGACACGCACAACGCCGAGCAAGTGCGTCGGCAGCAGATCGTGATGGCGCTGCCCACGCCCGCATTCGACTCGCAGGTCACGCCGCCCACGGCGCTCTATCGCGTGGCGACCGTCATCGATGACCAGGTGCAACCGAACAGCAACGGCTGGACGCCGGCCGTGCACCCGCCCTGGGGCGCCAACAACCAGGGCAACCCGTTCACCGGAAGCTACGCCTACGTCGACGGCAAGATCCGCGGCAGCGACGTCACGACCACGGGCGACGGGTTCAGCACCAACGGCAACCTCGGCATCAACGCGCAGCCGCTCTTCCTGCCGGGTCCCGGGGGCCCAGGGACCAACGCATCGACGGCAGTGGGGACGACGCCCTGGTTCGCCGTGGGCGACGCGCAGCAGCGGCGCAACGTCGCCACGAACACCCGCGCCCGGCTCGCCAATATGCGCCAGCTCGCGCTGCTGCAGAACGGCACATGGGTGCCGGTCGCCTTCAACGCGCTCAACATCGAGCCGACGAACTACGGGGACTGGTACAACTTCTGGTATGGCACCGACACGTCGGGCGCCGGCGGCAACAGCATCGTCGACATCGCGGTCGGCTCGGCGCTGGCAGCCGGCCGGATCGAGTCGGCGGCCAACGGCGGCGGCTCCAGCCTCGGGTCGATCGGCATGGGCCAGATCGCAACCGGCAACCCGAACCTGCGCCTGTTCAGCACCTACATCTGGCACGGGTTCCCGATCGCCGGCTACAACCGCACGCGCGGCGACTGGCAGAACCTCGTGATCGGCACGCTGGTCACCGTCGAGGGCAGCCTGGTGCTGCACGATCCGGCCGGTCCAGATGATCGGGCGCAGTCCGGCCTCATGGTCAACATGGGCGAGGACTGGTTCTACACCGTTGCCGGCCGGAACTACTACGCCGGCGCCCATCACCACGGGCGATGGAAAGCGCTGACGAATCAGACGCAGCTCTTCTGCGCGACGGACATCCCGGCCGCCTTGCTGCTGTCGAACCCGCCCCCGAGCTTTGTCCTCTGATCGGAGACCAACGATGAAATTCACGGTAAGCAGGGACGGTCACGTGCGAACGGCCCTCAGCACGCCGCGGGGATTCGGGCACCGCGGCGTCGTCGCCCTGGTCGCGGTCACGTTCGACGACGCCACCGAGCACCTGCTGCGCCTGGCGCCCCATGCCGATCAGGATGCCGGCGTGGAGCAATGGCTGCTCGGCGAGGGCTATCACATCATCGAGAAGGGGTGACCACCGATGTCGCTGCGCATCAACACCGTCGCGCAACTGCTGCGTCTGATCACGCCGGGGCTGCCCAGCGACCAGCTCACCGTCACGGCGATGGTCAAGCAGGTGACGGACCTCGACGCGTTCGCCCCGATCATCGCCTGGTACGACACCGGCAGCGGCAGCGAGCGCGGGCTGTACGTGAACACCGATGGCGTCAGCGTCGTCGCGGCGGAGACGGACCAGTCGGCCGTGTCGACCACGATCGGCACACTGCTGCCGGCCTGGCAAGGGGTGGCGATCGCCGGCTACGACAGCGGCGGCGTGAAGCTGCGCGGCTATCGGGCAGCCGACACCCCGCGCGAGATCGCGCGCCCGCTGATGTCGGTCACGCAGATCCTGCTCGGCACCGACTTCTACGCGGCCACCGACCTGCTGCTGGCTCAGGTGCGCGTGTGGGAAGCCAAGCTGTCCGATGGCGAGATCGCCGCCGAGTTCGGCTCGGCCACGCCGGTGCGCACCGCGGCCCTGCTGGGCTATGGATCGCTGGCCGGCGCGGACCTGGCCGCCTGCATCGCCTCGTTCACCGTGGTCGACCCAACCAAGCTGCTCTATGGCGGGCTGCTCTACGACCCCGGCAATCCGCCGGTGCGCTCGGCCGACGATCCGTCGTTCAGCTCCGCTCCGCTGCTGAGCGGGTCGAGCACCCTTCGCATCGCCGCGTAGCCGCCCGATGCAGATCGAAGCCACCCTGCTGATGGGCGCGCTGAACGTGCTGTTCGCGATCGGCTTCGCTGTCGGCGGCTGGTGGGCGAAGACCCTCTGGGACGCCGTGCAGGCGCTGCGGCGTGACCTGACCCTGTTGCAGGTCAAGCTGGCCGAGGACTACACGCCGAACGAACGGTTCGAAGCCGTCGTCAGAAGAATGGAAGAGGTAAGCGACGACCTCGGCAAGAAGGTCGATCGCGTGATCGACATCCTGATCGGACGCAGCACATGACCACCCGCGATGACCTGATCCGCACGCTGGCTGCGCCGGCGATCCGCGCGTTCCTGCAGGCACTGCGCCTGGGCGAAGGCACCAAGGGCGCCAACGGCTACCGGACGCTCTACGGCGGCTCGCTGTTCGAGTCGTTCGCCCGGCATCCGCACAAGCCGATCAAGGCGGCCGGCATCACCAGCACCGCCGCCCGCCCCCAC
>DAISWF010000267.1:7058-8125 GCA_036826495.1 Burkholderiaceae bacterium | reverse complement strand
GGCGGGGGTCCAGGCTGAGCTTCGGCGTGCTGCTGAACGACTGGTTCTGAGCACCCGACCTGCGCGGCCCGCCGCTCCCGCGCCGCTGCCGGCTATTGCGCGCGATGAAAACGTCGTACACAATCGGCCCCACAACAGCCGAACGGGGCCCATGAGTCCCGGCCAGAACCAGCCATGGGAATTCGTGATCGAGTCGTCTTCTTCTTCAATGCGTCGCTCGCCGGCATCTTCGTCGCGGGCTCACTGATCCTTCTGGCCTGGTTCGCGCTGATGTTCGGCGGCCAGATCGCCACCTGGCATCAGGCTCAGCTCTGGGTCTCGCTGCCGGTCAACGAGCTGCTGCGGCCGCAGCCGGTGCAAAGCGAAAGCTGGGCGCTGTACTTCGTGCCGGCGCTGGGCAAGATCGCCAGCGACCCCGAATCGCTGATCACCTGGTCGTTCGCGCAGCAGGCGCTCGGCTGGTTCGGCCGCGTGCCGCTGACGGCGCTGGCGCTGGCCGGCGCCACCGTGATGGCCTGGATCAGCTCCGACCTGCGCGTCGAGAACATGCGGTTGCGTGCACGTGCCGAGCGGGCGCAGCGCGAGGCGGCGCTCGAGCGGCTGCCCGACGACGCGACGACGATCTTCGGCCAGATCGCCTGATTCCGCGGCGGCCCGCGCGGCCGCCGGCGGCTCCCGCTCACCGGCTTGTCGACACGCAGGCCGGTTCCCCTCGATCTCTTCCGATCCGTCGCAGCGCGTGCCCGTGCCGCGGTGCATGGCCGCAGTGCGCTGTCCCGCGAGACGGCAGCAGCAGGCCGCCGCACGCCGGCGATTGGACAATGACCCGTCCCGCCTGAAAGAATAGGATGCGGAACATCAAGTGGAGGTGAGATGGATTTTGCGTTGACCCCTGAGCAGGAGTCGATCCGCGAGTCGGTGAAGAAGGTCTGTGCCGCGTTCGGCGACGACTACTGGCTGCGCAAGGACCGTGAAGGCGGCTTCCCCGACGAGCTGTACCAGGCGCTGGCCAGGGACGGCTGGCTCGGCATCTGCATCCCGGAAGAATACGGCGGTTCGGGGCTGGG
>DAISWF010000267.1:0-7048 GCA_036826495.1 Burkholderiaceae bacterium | reverse complement strand
CGGCATCACCGAGGCCGCGCTTGCGCTGCAGGCGGTAAGCGAGTCGGGCGCGGGAATGTCGGGCGCCTCGGCGGTGCACATCAACATCTTCGGCCTGAACCCGGTCGTGGTGTTCGGCACCGACGAGCAGAAACGGCGGATGCTGCCGCCGATGGTGCAGGGGCGCGAGAAGGCCTGCTTCGCGGTCACCGAGCCGAACACCGGCCTGAACACCACGCGGCTGAAGACGCGCGCACGGCGCTCCGGCGACCACTACCTGGTCGATGGCAGCAAGGTGTGGATCTCGACCGCCCAGGTCGCCGACCGGATGCTGCTGCTGGCGCGCACCACGCCGCTGGAGGAGGTCAAGAAGCCCACGTTCGGGCTGAGTCTCTTCTACACGAAGTTCGACCGCAGCGCGATCAAGGTCCACGAGATCGAGAAGATGGGCCGCAAGGCGGTGGATTCCAACGAGCTGTTCATCGAGGGGCTGCGCATTCCGGTCGAGGACCGGATCGGCGAGGAGGGGCGCGGCTTCGAATACATCCTCGAAGGCATGAACCCCGAACGCATCCTGATCGCGGCCGAGGCGGTGGGGCTGGGCAAGGCGGCGCTCGCGCGGGCCACCGCCTATGCGAAGGAGCGCCGGGTGTTCGATCGGCCGATCGGCCAGAACCAGGGAATCCAGCATCCGCTGGCGGCCAACTGGATGGAGCTGGAAGCGGCCTGGCTGATGATGATGTCGGCCGCCTGGCAGTACGATCGCGGGCTGCCGTGCGGCGCGGCCGCCAACGCCGCGAAGTATCTGGCCGGCGAGGCCGGCTTCAACGCCTGCCAGCAGGCGGTGATGACGCACGGCGGGTTCGGCTACGCGAAGGAGTTCCAGGTCGAACGTTATCTGCGCGAATCGCTGATTCCGCGGATCGCGCCGATCAGCCCGCAGCTCGTGCTGTGCTTCATCGCCGAGCGGGTGCTGGGCCTGCCGAAGTCGTACTGAGTCGGCAGTCCGCTGAAGAATCGCCCGACCGGGCGAGCGGCGACCGGACATACCGATCCGGCGCCGTCCATCGGAGGAGGAGCGAAGATGAAGAAACGACTGTGGCTGGCCGCGCTGGCGGCCGCATCCTGGCTGACCGGCTGTGCCAGCAGCGGCCCGGGTGGCGATGGCTGGGTCACCTTGATCGACGGTCAGCGAGGCCTGGAGAACTTCAACCGCACCGGCAATGCCAACTGGCGGCCCGAGGACGGCGCGATCGTCGCCGACGCGCGCACCGGCAACGACCCCGCCTACCTGGTCACCCGCAATGCGTATCGCGACCTGATGATCCGCGCCGAGGTCTGGGTCAGCGACGACGCCAACAGCGGCATCTTCATCCGCTGCGCCAATCCGGCCGCGATCGGCGACGAGACCTGCTACGAGGCGAACCTGTTCGACCGGCGGCCCGATCCCACCTTCGGCACCGGCGCGATCGTCAAGGTCGCGAAGGTGTCGCCGATGCCCCGGGCCGGCGGCAAGTGGAACGTGCTCGAGTTCACCGCGCGCGGCACCCGGCTGACCGTCGTGCTGAATGGCCAGAAGACCGCCGAGGCCGACGATGCCAGGCTCGCCAGCGGCCCGTTCGCGCTGCAGTACGGCGCCGGCGTGGTCAAGTGGCGCAAGGTGCAGGTCCGGGCGCTCTAGCGGCCATCAGCACTTCACGCGGTCATCAGCACTTCATTCGAACCCATTCGAGAGTCCGCTTCCAGGAGATCGCCGATGTCGAGCCCGACCCCATCCCGCCGGCTGCTGCGTTGGGCCGCCGCCGCGCTGTCGTCGCTGCTGCTGGCGGGCTGCCAGAGCCCCGCACCGCGTGCGCCCGCGGTGCCGCTGGCGCCGCCCGGGCCGCCGTCATCGGTGATCTTCATCGGCAACAGCTTCTTCTACTACAACAACGGCATCAACAACTTCATCACGCCGCTGGTGCGCGCCGGCAATCCGGGCGCGCCGTGGCGTACGACGATGGTGACGATCAGCGGCTCCGGCTTCGACTGGCACGACGTCGATTCGTACTTCCGCCCGAATGCGATCGGGCAATACTCGTTCGATCCGAACAACCGGGTGGTGTTCAACAAGCTCGAGCGGCTGTTCGACGTGGCGGTGCTGATGGACTGCAGCCAGTGCCCGATCCACCCTCAGCTCGCGCCGGTGTTTCGTGAGTATGCGAAGAAGAATGCCGACAGCGTCCGCCGGCATGGCGCTCGGCCGGCGTTCTTCATGTCGTGGGCCTATGCCGACCAGCCCGAGATGACGCAGCAGCTCGCCCGGGCTTATGCCGAGGCCGGCAAGGAGCATGACGCGATCGTGATACCGGCCGGCCTGGCGTTCGCGCGGTCGATCCGCGATCGACCCGACATCAATCTCTATGCGCCGGACAAACGCCATCCAAGCGTGGCCGGCAGCTATCTGGCCGCCTGCACCACCTATGCGACGTTGTTCGGTCGCTCGCCGGTCGGGCTGCGCGCGACCGGCGGGCTGGACAGCGACACCGCGGCGTTCCTGCAGAACGTCGCCTGGCAGACGGTGCAGTCGTATCGGGGAAACTGAGCCGGGTCCGGTGAAACCCGGCAGTCCGCGTCCCCCGGCAGTCCGCGTCCGCTTGCGGTCTCCGCCTGCCGTCTCTCTTACGCCGTCTCTCTTACCGCTTCTACCGTTTGTTCATCTGATGGCCGACGACGCCGCCGACCACCGCGCCGCCCACGGTCGAGGCGGTGTTGCCGCCGACGGCGTAACCGGCCGTACCGCCGATCAGCGCTCCCGAGGTCGTCCCGCAGCCGGTGAGAGCCACGCCGCCGATACCGATCAGTACCGCACAAGCCAGGGTTCGAAACGATTTCATCTCCGCACTCCTGATGGATTGACCGGAATCGTCCGGCCGATGCGGCAGCTTCGCGCGATCACGGTCTGGTGTCTGTCGGCTGGTGCGGCGAGCGGTTGTCGGCCGACTCCTACGACGACTTCGACGACGCTTCGACCGCGCGGATTCAGTCTCAGTCGAGCGAGTCGCAGCGCAGCTTGACCCTGTAAGCCGCAGGGTCGGCCACCTCGCTGACGATCAGCGTGTAGTGGCCCAGCGTCGCGCAGGTGTTGTAGCTCTCCTGCAGCGCGCGCCGCCGCGCGCCGGCGGCACCGCCGTGATCGGCCGCGGTGGCGACGACCGTGTATTCGTTGACCCCGTCGCGGGTACGGGTCATGCCCGGCGGCGTCTGGCAGGCGGCGGTGAACGACAGCAGCGCGAGCAGCAATGCAGCCCGCAACGCCGATGAGCGGCGGTTCCGGGTCGGACGATGGCGACGGGCGCTCATCGAAACATCGTGCTCCGTTCGATGACATCCCGCAAGCCCCCTGGTGCGCAGCAGCGCACCGGCCGGTACCTGGCGATACCGCATGACATCCGGCGATGCCCCCGGGCGGGGAGACGCCGATCACGCAGCGGGATTCAGGCCGCCAGCCGGCGCGACAGCAGCCACGCCCACAGCGACGACCCGGCGACCTTGGCGATGAACTGCGCCAGCACGATCGCCGGCATCAACGTGCCGAACGCCAGCGTAGGAAAGATCAGCGAATCGACCGCCGCCCCGACGGTGTTGCTGGCGACGCTGCGCCGCAGCCAGGTGCCGCGCAAGGTCGCGAACACCGCCCAGTCGGCGCAGGCGGCGACGACGAATGCCACCGCCGAAGCCACCGCGATGCGTTCGGCAGCCGGATTCAGCGCCCACGCCATCAGCCCCGCGATCACGATCAGCAGGCCGATCTGCCACGGCTTGAGCCGCACGTGCAGCCAGTCGCGCAGCGCCAGATCCAGGCCGATCAGCACGAATGCGATGAACGGCGTCACCGACGGCCCGAAGCGCGCCACCAGCAGGTTCGCGACGGTCATCGCGGTTGCATAGACCAAAACTGCGATCAGCATGATGGGGCTGTCATCCAACACACACGGGGTGCGCAGTGTAGCGGGTCTTCATCGCGGGGAGTCCCATATGGGGTATGGACCCCGGCCCGGGCTCGGGCGGACAATCCAAAGACCATGTGTGCTTCCCGAATAAGCGGGCGCGAGTCCTTGCAGCACCAGAACCTGTTCGCCAGCGCCCTGTGGGCGATCCGGCGCGTGATGCCGGGGGCACCGCGGCAGGACACGCTGAAGCTGGCCCGCCAGCTCTGCCGCCAGATCGAATCCGAGCGGCGCGATGGCAATCTGCGCGCCGACACCATCGCCGACCTCGCCACCTTCATCAACGCCGAGACCCACGGCAGCGTTTCCCGCGCCGAGGCGGTGGCGATCATCCAGTCGGTGGCACGCGTCGGCGTGTGAAACGAGGTTTCCCGATCGAGCCCGGCAACGGGGCCCAGGCGCCCGATCGCTTGGGCGAGCTGCTTGCTCGAGGGACAGGTGCTGATCGAGACTTGGTGGGCGGTGCAGGGTTCGAACCTGCGACCCCTGCCGTGTGAAGGCAGTGCTCTACCACTGAGCTAACCGCCCCGGCCGGGTGCTGCCGTGAGCGGCACCGGTACATCGGGTAGCCGGCGATTATGCCAGAAACCGTTCCTGAAACAACCTGTCGGCCAAGCGGCGGCCGGATCCGACCTTGGAGGCGTCGTGGTCCCATACGGCAACCCCTCTTCGTAAGCCTCGCGTAAGCCTCACGTCAGAGCCGCGTCAGTCTCGCTGTTTACTGTCCGGCTCAGAACTGCCGCATCGCGTCCGCGATCCGGCCGTGTGACGCGGGGCATCCGCCTCCGCGCACACCTGGTTCGACATCCGAGGTTAAGAGAGGAGATCGATCTTGAGTGCCAACCCGTCGGCGCTGCGCGCCGGAGATCCCGCAGGGGGTGTCATCGACACCAAACAGGAGAAGATGGTCATCTTCGCATCGTCGCTGGGGACGGTGTTCGAGTGGTACGACTTCTACCTGTACGGCTCGCTGGCGGCCATCATCGCCAGGCAGTTCTTCTCCGGGCTGGATCCCACGTCGGCATTCATCTTCGCGCTGCTGGCGTTCGCCGCAGGCTTCATCGTGCGGCCGTTCGGCGCGCTGGTGTTCGGCCGGCTCGGTGACCTGGTCGGCCGCAAGTACACCTTCCTCGTGACGATCCTGATCATGGGCCTGTCGACGTTCATCGTCGGCATCCTGCCCACCTATGCGTCGATCGGTGTCGCCGCGCCGGTGATCCTGATCGCGCTGCGGATGCTGCAGGGCCTGGCGCTCGGCGGCGAGTACGGCGGTGCGGCCACCTACGTGGCCGAGCATGCGCCGCACGGCAAGCGCGGGGCGTTCACCTCGTGGATCCAGACCACCGCGACCCTGGGCCTGTTCCTGTCGCTGATGGTGATCCTGGGCACCCGCACCGCGATGGGCGAGGAGGCGTTCGCCGACTGGGGCTGGCGCATTCCGTTCCTGGTGTCGATCCTGCTGCTGGCAGTGTCGGTGTGGATCCGGCTGAAGATGGCCGAGTCGCCTGCCTTCCAGAAGATGAAGAGCGAGGGCAAGCACTCGAAAGCCCCGCTGACCGAGTCGTTCGGGCAGTGGCGCAACCTGAAGGTGGTGATCCTGGCGCTGATCGGCATCGTCGCCGGTCAGGCGGTCGTCTGGTACACCGGCCAGTTCTATGCGCTGTTCTTCCTGACCCAGGCGCTGAAGGTGGATTCGGCGACCGCGAACATCCTGATCGCGCTGTCGCTGCTGATCGGCACGCCGTTCTTCGTCGTGTTCGGCAGCCTGTCGGACAAGATCGGCCGCAAGCCGATCATCATGGCCGGGCTGCTGCTGGCGGTGGTGACCTACTTCCCGATATTCAAGGCGCTGACCGGTGCGGCCAACCCCGATCTGGCGAAAGCGCAGGCCACCGTGCCGATCAGCGTGAAGGTCGATCCGAAGCAGTGCTCGTTCCAGGGCAGCCCGATCGCGCGTGACGTGGACTTCTTCACGTCGTGCGACATCGCCAAGCGCACGCTCGCGCAGAGCTCGGCGTCGTACTCGACCGAGGAGGCCGCTGCCGGCACCGTTGCGTCGGTGAAGATCGGCGACAAGGAGATCGCGGCGCCGAATGCGACCCGCACCCCGGACGGTCACAAGTTCGAGGCGGAGAGCGCCAAGCAGATCGCGGCGTTCAAGAAGGAGGTCGCCGATGCGATGAAGGCGGCCGGCTATCCGGCCAAGGCCGATCCGGCGAAGATGAACAAGCCGCTGATCCTGCTGCTGCTGACGATCCTGGTGATCTACGTGACGATGGTCTACGGGCCGATCGCGGCGATGCTGGTGGAGCTGTTCCCCACGCGCATCCGCTACACGTCGATGTCGCTGCCGTATCACATCGGCAACGGCTGGTTCGGCGGCCTGCTGCCGACGGTGTCGTTCGCGATGGTCGCGCAGAACGGCGACATGTACTACGGCCTGTGGTATCCGATCATCATCGCCGCGGCCACCTTCGTCATCGGCATGCTGTTCGTGCGCGAGACCAAGGACGTCGACATCTACGCGAAGGACTGAACGACAATGTGGAAAATAGCGGTTGGTTTCGTCATCTTCGCCGCGCTCGCCATATTCATGCTGATGAAGGGCGGTGACATCGATATGTCGGGCGAGCAGCACGGCGTGCAGACGCATGAGGCGGCGCCGGAGAAATCCGGCTCGCCGGCGGCGGCGAAGAACTGACGTCGTACCGGCCGAGGGCTCCGCGCTGAACGGGGCCCCTGACACGCAGCGGCCGCCCTCGGGCGGCCGTTGCTTTTTCCGCTCGCGGCGGCGGTCAGGTGATGCAGGCCCTCCCTGGACCTCAGTCGGTCGTCACCTTCGCGAACTCCGCCACCTGCTTCCATTTCTTCAGCTCGCGGGCGATCTGGTCGGCGAACGCCTCCGGCGAGTTGCCGATAGGAAACGCTCCGGCATCGAGCAGCTTCGCCTTGAAGTCATCGCTCTGGATGATCCTGACCGACTCGTCGTGGAGCCGGGTGACCATCTCCTTCGGCAGGCCGGCCGGCGCGATCAGCCCGAACCAGGTCGCCGCGTCGTAGTTCTTCAGGCCCAGCTCGTA
>DAISWF010000266.1:0-8146 GCA_036826495.1 Burkholderiaceae bacterium | reverse complement strand
TCATGGCTCCATTCTCTCAAACGATGGAGCCTCCTCGAAAGTCGGGGCGGTTCACTGGTGCTGTGCGTCGACGAGAAGAGCCAGGTGCAAGCGCTGCAACGCACTCAGCCCGTGCTGCCGATGGGCTTGGGCTACATCGAAGGCGTGACCCACGACTACGTGCGACACGGAACCACCACGCTGTTTGCCGCACTGGACATCGCCAACGGAACGGTGCTGACCCAGTGCAAGCAGCGCCATCGCCATCAGGAGTTCCTCGCCTTCTTGCGACATATCGATCAGCAGGTTCCTCCCGATCTGGATATTCATTTGGTGTGCGACAACTACGCCACTCACCGTCACGCCAGGACCTTGGCATGGCTGGCACGTCACCCGCGATTCCACCTGCACTTCACGCCCACCTATAGCTCCTGGCTCAACCAGGTCGAACGCTGGTTTGGACTGATCACCCAACGCGCCATCCGTCGTGGCTCATTCAAATCGGTGATCGACCTCAAGCGCAAGATCACCGAGTTCGTGTCCAACTACAATCAGCATCCCAAGCCTTTCGCTGGACTGCTACGGCAGACTCAATCCTCGAGAAACTTGCGCGGATTAGTAAAGTTATTTCCGGAACAGCACACTAGGGCGCTGATTTACCTAGAGGAATTTGAGCGGCGGCGGATTAATTTGGACGCTGATGGATTCGAGTTTATTTTCCGATGCAGAACCTTCCGAATATCACCCCCAGCAGATCATCCGCGGTGAACTCCCCGGTGATCGTCCCCAGCGCCACCTGCGCCAGCCGCAGCTCCTCGGCGAACAGATCGAGATGCGCGTTGCCGAGCCCCGCGAACGTCGCCGCGGTGCTCAGGTGCGACTGCGCGGTGCGCAGCGCCGCCAGATGCCGTTCGCGGGCGATGAACTGCGACTCGTTGCCGGGCTGCCAGCCGGCAACCTCCAGCAGCAGCGCGCGCAGCAGATCGACGCCGGCGCCGGTGCGCGCCGACAGCCACACCGCGCGTTCCTCGACCCGCGGCGCGACGCCATCGAGCAGATCGATCTTGTTGTGCACGCGGACGATGGTCACGCCCGCGGGCAGCCGCTCGCGCACCGCCTGCTGAAGCGCGGGCGGCCGGTCGTCGCCGCTGGCGTTCGACAGCAGCACGACGACGTCGGCGTCGGCGATCGCGGCCCAGGTGCGCTCGATGCCGATCCGCTCGACCTCGTCGTGCGTGTCGCGCAGCCCGGCGGTGTCGATGATGTTGAGCGGCACCCCCTCGATCTGGATCGCCTGCGTGACCTTGTCGCGGGTCGTGCCGGCGATCGGCGTGACGATCGCCACCTCGGCGCCGGCCAGCGCGTTCAGCAGGCTCGACTTGCCGACGTTCGGTTCGCCGGCCAGCACCACGTTCAGCCCGTCGCGCAGCAAGGTCCCCTGCCGCGCCGTCTGCAGCAGGGTCGCCAGCGCCGACTCCACCTGTTGCAGCCGCTCGCGCGCATGCGCCGACTCGAGGAAGTCGATCTCCTCCTCCGGAAAATCCAGGGTCGCCTCGACCAGCATCCGCAGCTCGGTCAGCGCCGTCACCAGCGCATCCACCTTCTCGGAGAACGCGCCGGCCAGCGAACGCGTCGCCGAGCGCGCCGCCTGCTCGGTGCTCGCATCGATCAGGTCGGCCACCGCCTCGGCCTGCGCCAGATCCAGCTTGTCGTTCAGATAGGCCCGCTGCGTGAACTCGCCCGGCTCGGCGAGCCGCATGCCGATCGCCGCGCCCGCCTGCAGCACCCGGCGCAGCAGCAACTGCAGCACCACCGGCCCGCCATGGCCCTGCAGCTCCAGCACCTCCTCGCCGGTATACGAATGCGGCGCCGGAAAGTGGATCGCGATGCCGCGATCGATGTCGCTGCCGTCGTCGGCGAGAAAGCCGAGATAGGTCGCATGCCGGGGCGGCAGCGCCCGCCCGCACAGCGCGTGGATCACCGCGTCGAGGCCCTTGCCCGACACCCGCACGACGCCGATGCCGCCGCGCCCCGGAGCGGTGGCCACCGCGCAGATCGGCCGGTTGTCGTTCACCCCTTCACTCCGTCACCCCGTTGCCTCGCTCGGCCGTCACCCGATCAGCGCTTCCAGCTCATCCGGGTCCACCGGCTTGACCAGGTGATGATCGACCCCCGCCTCGAACGACTTCTGCCGGTCCTCGTCGCGGCCGTAACCGCTGACGACGATCAGCTTCGCATCGCGCGTCTGCGGCGTCGCGCGCAGCCGCCGCGCGACCTCGTAGCCGTCCATCATCGGCAGCCCGATGTCCAGCACCACGCACTGCGGCACGAATCGCTGCGCCAGCTCCAGCGCCGACGGCCCGTCATGGACCGCCTGCGTCTCGTGACCGGCGATCGTCAGCAGATCGCTCAGACTGCGCGCCGCATCGACGTTGTCGTCGACCACCAGCACCCGCTTGGACACCACCGCGCCCGAGGTCCGGCTCGCGCCGTTCACCTGCGCCAACGGCGGCTCGATCAGCGGCAGCCGCACGACGAACTCGCTGCCCTGCCCCGGCCCGGCGCTGTACGCGGTCAGCGTGCCGCCATGCAGCGCGGTCACGTTGCGCGCCAGCGAAAGCCCGATGCCCAGCCCGCCCTGGCTGCGATCGGCCGCGCGCTCGCCCTGCGTGAACAGATCGAACACGTGCGGCAGGAAGTCGGCATCGATGCCCGGGCCGTCGTCGATGACCCGGATCGACACCTCGCCGTCCGACGCCTCGGCCACCACCTGGATGTGCCCGCCCGGGTCGGTGAACTTGGCCGCGTTGTTGATCAGGTTGCACACCACCTGCGTGAGCCGCACCGGATCGGCGCTGACCCACAGCGGCTCGTTCGGCACCAGCAGTTCGGCCTCGTGCGACCGGGAATCGATGATCGGCCGCGAGGTCTGCAGCGCATGCCGCAGCAGCCCTTCGACATCCACCGGCTCCAGCGACAGCGAGATCTTGCCCTGGTTGATACGCGACACGTCGAGCAGATCGTCGATCAGCCGCGCCAGGTGGCCCACCTGCCGTTCGATCATCGGCTGCACCCGCGCGATCCGCGAATCGTCGACCGCGACCCGGCGCATCACCTCGGCCGCATTGCGCAGTGGCGCCAGCGGATTGCGCAGCTCGTGCGCCAGCATCGCCAGGAACTCGTCCTTGCGGCGGTCGGCCTCGCGCAGCATCACCTCGAGCTGACGCCGCTCGGTGATGTCGGCCACCACTCCCGACAACCGCGCCGGCGCACCGGACGCATCGGCCTGCGCGCGGCCGACGAACTCGATCCAGCGCAGCGCGCCGTCGCGCTTGCGGCGGATGCGGCAGGCGTACTGGAACATCGGACCGGCCGCCAGCCCCTCCGTCAACACCTTCTCGACCTCGGCGGCGTGACTGGGATGCAGCACCTCGTTGACGAACTCGCTGCGGGTGAATGGCCCGTCCTGAGGCGTGCGCCCGAAGATCTCGTACATCCGGTCGTTTTCCCAGTAAGCCCGGTCGGCCACGATGTCCCACTCGAACACGCCGAGCGCCGCCGCCATCGTGGCGATCTCCAGCCGCTGCTGGCGCACCTGCTGGGCCGCCTCCATCCGCTTGCGCACGCTGATGTCGCGCGCGAACTTCGATGCGCCGACCACCTTGCCCCGATCGTCGAGGATCGGCGAGATCGTGATCGCCAGCTCCAGCCGCCGCCTGTCCTTGGCCAGCCGCACCGTCTCGAAGGTACCGATCCGTTCGCCCTGCCGCAGGCGCTTCAGGACTATCTCCTCCTGCGCGTGCAGCTCGGGCGGGATCAGCATCGTCACCGGCTGGCCGATCACCTCCTCGGCGGTGTAGCCGTACAGCCGCATCGCCGCCGGATTCCAGCTCGTGATGCGCCCGTCCAGGTTCTTGCCGACGATCGCGTCGTCGGACGACGCGACGATCGCCGCCAGCTCGGCGGCCGCCCGGCGCCCGGCATGCCGCTCGGTCTCGTCCTGGATCACCGCCGCGAAGCCGTCCAGCCGGCCCGCGTTGTCGTAACGCGGCACGAACCAGCTATGGATCACCCGTTCGCCGAACTGCTGGTAGACGATGCACTCCTCGAACTCCACCGCCTCGCCGCCCAGCACCCGCTCGACGTAGGGCCGCAACGTACTCCACGCGGTGTCGCCGACCACCTCCGGCACGCGCCGGCCGACGAACGACTCGCGCGGCATCCCGTAGCGGTCCGCATAGGCCTTGTTGACCAGCCTGTAGCGCAGCTCGCGGTCGCAGTCGATGATGAACACCGGCGACGCATCGACGATGAGCTGCAACTGCGCGCGGCTCTCCTTCAGCGCCCGCTCGGCGGCCAGGAACTGACCGAGATCATGAGCGATCGCCGAGATGCCGATGACCCGCCCGCCCGGTCCGAGCAGCGGCGACGCGGTCACCAGCAGATCGAGCAGCCGCCCGTCCTTGTGCAGCCGCTGCGTGACCCGCGACGGCAGGGTCCGCCCCTCGCGGACCGCCGCGACCACCGTGCGCATCTCGTCGACCCGGTCCGGCGGCACGATGCGCGCCCCCGCCTGCCCCACCATCTCCTCGGCGGTGAAGCCGAATAGCCGGGTGGCCGCCGCGTTCCAGCTCAGCACCTTGCCGTCCATGTCGAAGCTGGCCACCGCGTCGGCGGTCGAACGGACGATCGCCGCCAGGTGGTTGCGGGTGGCGAGCTCATGCCGGCTGCGCTGCATCACCGCCCAGGCCAGCGCCAGGCCGATCAAGGTGGCCAGCAGCTCCGAGATCATCGCGTTGCGCGACGTCAGGCCCACCGCCCGGTCCTGATCGGCCAGCCGGCGGTACTCGTCGGCCTCGATCCGCAGGATCTGCGCGCGCAGCCGGTCGATCAACTGTGACGGCTGGTCGGCCAGCAGCAGCTCGCGCGTCTGGCCCGGCACGCCGGCCTGCGCGCCGCCCACCGCGGTGCGCCAGACGCCGATGAACTCGGTCAGGTCGGCCTGCAGGGTGGTCAGCCGCGCCCGCTGCTGCGGCTCGTCGAGCGCCAGGGTCTCGATCCCGTCGCGCGCCAGCTCCAGCGCATCGGCGGCCGCGGCCAAGGTCGCCGGCGGCAGCGGGTCGGCGCTCGCGGCCGCCTGTTGACGCACCGCAGCGATCCGCTGCAGCGACCCCTGCAACCCGCTCAGCGCCGCCAGCGTCGCATGCGCCATCGCGATCCGCTGCTGCCCGCGCTCCAGCCGCCGCAGATTCTGGTGACTGATCGCGAAGTTCACGACCAGTACCGCGATCGCGATCCACAGAATCCGGTATGACCCGCGAGGCACCGCAGCATGCATGCGCCGACGATACACGAAGACGAATCGCCCCCGGCCTTTCGGGTTTTCTTGTCAGCCTTTTCCGACAAGCCGCTCCGCCTCCCGCTGATCGCCGGGCCGCGGCGATCGCGGAACAATCATGGTCTGACCGAACGTCGAACCAAGGAGAACACCATGTTCCGCACCCGCAAGGAGCGCGAAGCGCCGTCGCGTCACAACGGCGCCCATTCGCTGTTCAACAACCCGCCCGACGAGCTGTCGTCGTTCCTCGACGAGCTGTCGGACTTCATCGACTCGACCGAAGGCGACGCCCAGGCGATCAAGGCGGAGCTGAACCGCCGGGTGCACCGCGCCCGCGGCCATGCCCGCTCGCTGATCCGCGCCGCTCAGGACGCCGGTTCGGCGCTGGGCGATCGCGCCGCCGATTCGATGCACCGGGGGCTGGATCGGTCCCGCGACATGGTGCACGAACGGCCCCTGTCGGCGATCGCGCTGACCGCCATCGGCGGGCTGCTGCTCGGCATGCTGCTGTCGTCGCGGCGCTGAGCGGAGGTCGTCCCGGGCTGAGTGTGCTGTCATTCCGGCGCTGAGCGCTGTCGTCTGGCGCTGACGGAGCTCGAGAGGCGCCCAGGGCCGCCGTCACCCTGCCGGCGGCGAGGGGCGTCGTCGCCGCGAGCGCGCAGCTCCCCCCGCGTTGACGAGGCGGGCACGGCGTCGCATACTTCGGGCTCACAAAAACAGACCGGATGGTTTGTAAGTGACCGCGCTCGGTCGCTTTTCAACCCCCCCCGCTCCCGCAGACGACACCGATGCTCGCCAGATCGCCCTGCGGCGCCCGCCGCTGCGCTTGGCTGCCCGCTGCGTTCGCGACCCTGATCCTCGCACTCCCCCTGGCCCTACCGTCCGCCGCCAAGGCGCAGACCCGCATCCTCGTCCCCTATCCGCCCGGCGGCGCCACCGACATGCTGGCCCGCACGCTCGCGCCCCGGCTGGGCGCCGTGCTCGGCCAGAACTTCATCGTCGAGAACCGCGCCGGCGCCAGCGGCCAGATCGGCACCGCGGCGCTGAAAGGCGCGCCCGCAGACGGCAGCGTCTATCTGTTCTCGACCGAGCACACCGTCGTCACGGTGCCGTTCCTGTTTCCGAAGGCCGGCTACGACGCGCTGAAGGACTTCATGGCGGTCGGCCAGGTCGCCCGCTTTCAGCTCGGCATGACGGTCTCGCCCGGTACCGGCGCCAAGTCGCTGAGCGAGTTCGCCGACTTCGCGCGGGCCAATCCGGCGAAGGCCAACTACGGCGTGCCGGTCATCGGCGGCTTCCCCTCGACGGTGGGCGTCGCCGTGTCGAAGAAGGTCGGCACCCCGATGACGGCGGTGCCGTACAACGGCTCGGGCCCGGTCGTGCAGGCCGTCGCGGCCGACCAGGTCTCCTCAGGCATCACCGGCCTGGCCGATACGATGCCGATGGTGCAGGCCGGACGGGTGCGCGTGGTCGCGGTCACCGGAACGAAACGCTCGTCGGTGCTGCCCGACGTGCCGACGTTCGAGGAGCTCGGCTACCCCGGCATGAACGTCTACGGCTGGTACGCGTTCTTCGCGCCCAAGGGCCTGCCGCCGCCGGTGGCCGAGAAATTCAACAAGGCACTGGCCACCGTGCTGGCCGAACCCGAGATCCGCCAGCGGATCCGCGACCTGACGACCGAGCTGGCACCGACCACGCTCGACGAAGCCGACCGGGAGCTGCGCACCAGCTACGACTTCTGGACACGCGCCGCGAACTCGCCCGACTTCGTCAGACCCTGAACCAGAGCGTCCAACGGCCAAGACGTGACGCACCGCATGCAGCGTTCCTCCTCTCGAGGAGGACCATTGCATCATTCCTTTTTGGCAGTCGGTCAGAAAGCTGTACTGACTACAGGTTTCGAACCAACCGATGAGAATCAGCGATCGATGCCGGGGGCCGAACCTTCCCGCGGCGGCCTCCGATCACTCCGGCCTGCGCAGCAGATCCACTCGCATCGGCGCCTCGAACCTCGGCGCTCCCGCTTTCGCGACATGTGCCGCGAACCGCTCCCGCACCTCACGATACTGCGCATCGGTCAGCCGATGGATCGTGTGCGTCGCGCCGATCATCTTCCGCTCGAAATCGGCGAAGTCCTCGAACACCACCGGCGACCGGAAGAAGGTCTGCGACACCAGCTCGAAGCGCCCGCGGCCGACCGCGCCGGCCACCGCATCGAACGCCGCCTGCCGCACCTTCTGCTCGTCGTGGAACACGCGGATCACCTCGTTGTAGGCGCCCGCGAAGATCGGCTCCGACACGTAGACTAGCCCGCCCGGCTTCGTCACCCGCGCGATCTCGTCCATCGCCTGATCGAGCACCGCACCCGGCACGTGGTGCAGTGACTTGAACATCATCACGACATCGAAGCTGCCGTCGGGATGATCGATCGCCTGCGCGCCGCCGCGGCCGAAACGCAGGTTCGGCAATTGCGGCCCGGCAAGGTTCTCGGCGAGCTGGACCTCGTCGACCTCCAGCGCCACGATCTGCGTTTCCGGATGCCTGCGCGCGATGCCGCGGGTGTGCTCCGCCTTGCCGCAGCCCAGCTCCAGCACCCGCGCGCCGGCCAGCGGCAGCAGCCGCTCGTAGACCTTCGATTCGCCGGTCAGCTCGCCGGGATCATCGGCCGCGATCCGCATCGCGATCCGCCCGACCTGACCATCCACCGCTCCCTGCATTCCCGTCTCCCGAACACACCGCATGTCGCCGGTCGCGCCTTGGCCGCCCGGCCCCGGTCGTCGCGCACGGGCCTCGGCCGGCCGCGCGCACCTGCGGCCACCTCCCCGCCTA
>DAISWF010000265.1:0-8147 GCA_036826495.1 Burkholderiaceae bacterium | reverse complement strand
AGCTCGTAGAACGTCGGCAGGTCGGGCAACTGCGGGACCCGCTTGTCGTAGGCCAGGCCGATCGGCACCAGCTTGCCGGTCTTGATGTGCGGCAGCGACGACGACAGGTTGTCCCAGATGATCGGCACGCTGCCGGCCAGCACGTCGGTCAGCGCCGGGCCGGCGCCGCGATAGCCGATGTGGGTGATGAAGGTCTGCGTCTGGAACTTGAACAGCTCCATGCCCATGTGGCCGACGCCGCCGGTGCCCGACGACGCATAGTTGTACTTGCCCGGGCTGGAGCGGATGACCTTCATGAACTCGGCGAAGTTCTTCGCCGGGAAGCCCGGATGCACGCAGATGATGCCGGGCACCGCGGCGATGTTGGTGATCGGCTGGTAGTCGCGCACCGGGTCGTACGACAGCCGCTTGTAGGTGTTCGGCGCGGTGCCGCAGGTCGACACCGTGCCGATGCCCAGCGTGTAGCCGTCGGCGGTGGCCCGGGCGATCTCGGCGGCGCCGATCGTGCCGCCGGCGCCACCCCGGTTCTCCACGGTCACCGGCTGGCGCAGCGGCTGGGCGAGCCGCTGCGCCAGCAGCCGGCCGACGATGTCGGTCGAGCCGCCGGGCGGAAACGGGATGATCAGTTTCACCGGCCGGGCCGGATAGGCGCCCTGGGCGCCGGCCGCACGGGGCAGGGCCGCCGCGACCGCGGCGCCGCCCATCGAGGTCAGGAACGTGCGACGTGCACTCATCGTTCGAACTCCTTGGCTTATACAATGGTTGCTGCAGAAGACAGAACCCTCTCGAAAGCGGATTCGCTCATCCATGCCCGGTAACTCCTTCGGCCACAGTTTCGTGGTCACCAATTTCGGCGAGTCGCACGGCCCGGCGATCGGCTGCGTCGTCGACGGCTGCCCGCCGGGGCTGCTGCTGTCGGCCGACGACATCCAGGCCGACCTCGATCGCCGCCGGCCCGGCACGTCGCGGCACGTCACGCAGCGTCAGGAGCCGGACACCGTCGAGATCCTGTCGGGTGTGTTCGAAGGCCGCACCACCGGCACGCCGATCGCGCTCCTGATCCGTAACGCCGATGCCCGCAGCAAGGACTACGGCAATCTGGTGCAGACCTTCCGGCCCGGCCATGCCGACTACACCTACTGGCAGAAGTACGGCATCCGCGACCATCGGGGGGGCGGGCGTTCGTCCGCGCGGCTGACGGCACCGGCGGTCGCGGCCGCCGCGATCGCGCGCAGGTGGCTGCGGCAGACGTTCGGCACCGAGGTGCGCGGCTGCATGTCGCAGCTCGGCGACATCGCGATTCCGTTCGAGTCGTGGGCGCACGTCGGTACCAATCCCTTCTTCGCGGCCAATGCGACGATCGTGCCGCAGCTCGAAGCGTACATGGATGCGCTGCGCAAGGCCGGCGATTCGTGCGGCGCGCGCATCGACGTGGTCGCCGAGCGGGTGCCGGTGGGCCTGGGCGAGCCGCTGTACGACAAGCTCGATGCCGACATCGCTTACGCGATGATGGGCATCAACGCGGTCAAGGGGGTGGAGATCGGCGCGGGCTTCCGTTCGATCTCGCAGCGCGGCAGCGAGCACGGCGACGAGCTGATGACGGAAGGGTTCGTCGGCAATCATGCCGGCGGCGTGCTGGGCGGCATCTCCACCGGCCAGCCGGTCACCGTGTCGCTGGCGATCAAGCCGACGTCCAGCATCCGCCTGGCGCGCCGGTCGATCGACCTGGACGGCAAGCCGACGCTGGTCGAGACTCACGGGCGGCACGACCCCTGCGTCGGCGTGCGGGCCACGCCGATCGCCGAGGCGATGCTGCTGCTGGTGCTGATCGATCACGTGCTGCGCCAGCGCGCGCAGAATATCGATGTGCGGACGGCCACGCCGGCGATCGGCGGCGCGCCGCGCATCACCCGCTGAGGCAGGAGGAGGACGAAGGGTGTTCGGATTCAGGGGTATGGGACGGAAACGGCGGCCGGTTGCCGCATCCGGCGGGTCTGCAGCGTCCGGCCGGCTGGCAGCCGCCGCCTGCGGGCTGGTCGTCGGACTGACGATGGGACTGACCGGCTGCCAGTCGGTGCAGACCACGCAGGCCGGCGCGGTCGGCATCGACCGCAAGCAGTCGATGTCCAGCCTGGTGTCGGAGGCCGACCTGCGCGAGGGTGCGGTGCAGGCCTACAAGGAGGTGCTGACCAAGGAGCAGAAGGCCGGCACGCTGAACGCCGATCCGGCGCTGACCAACCGGGTGCGCGGCATCGCCCGCCGCATCATTCCGGTGACCGGCGCATTCCGGCCCGACGCCCCCGGCTGGCCCTGGGAGGTCAACGTGATCCGCTCCGACGAGCTGAATGCCTGGTGCATGCCCGGCGGCAAGATCGCGTTCTACAGCGGCCTGATCACCAAGCTGCAGTTGACCGACGACGAGATCGCCGCGGTGATGGGTCACGAGATCGCCCATGCACTGCGCGAGCATGCGCGCGAGCGGGCATCGGAGAAGGCCACCTCGCAGCTCGCGCTGGGCATCGCGGTGACCTTGCTGGGCGGCGGGCAGGGCATGATGGACATGGCCAGCATGGCTTACGGCGTCACCGTCGGTCTGCCGCACAGCCGCCTGCACGAGACCGAGGCCGATCGCATCGGCGTGGAGCTGGCGGCCCGAGCCGGCTACGACCCCTCGGCCGCGGTGCGGCTGTGGCAGAAGATGGGGCAGGCCAGCAGCGGCGGAAAGCAACCGGAACTGTTGAGCACGCATCCGTCGGCCGAGACCCGCACGCAGGATCTGCAGGCTTATGCGGCCCGCGTGCAGCCTTTGTACGAGCAGGCCAGGCGCGGTCGCTGACCGGTTGGCCGATGCGGCCCCGCGCGGTGCGCATGGCATAATCCGCCTTTGACCGCGCGCCGCCCCGGTGGGGCGGCTGCGCCCGTCTGGCGGCACGTTCATGACACTCGCGCTCCGAACCCTCTACGACAAGCTGTGGGATGCCCACGTCATCCATCGCGAGGATGACGGCACCTGCCTGATCTACATCGACCGGCACCTGCTGCACGAAGTCACCAGTCCGCAGGCATTCGACGGCCTGAAGATGGCCGGCCGCAAGCCGTGGCGCCTGTCGGCCAACCTGGCGGTGGTCGACCACAACGTGCCGACCACCGACCGGTCGCGCGGCATCACCGAGCCGCTGTCGCGGCTGCAGGTCGAGACGCTGGATCAGAACGCCAGCGCGTTCAACGTGTCGTACTTCGACATCAGCGACGTGCGCCAGGGCATCGTCCATGTGATCGGTCCGGAGCAGGGCGCGCTGCTGCCTGGCATGACGGCGGTCTGCGGCGATTCGCACACCAGCACGCTGGGCGCGTTCGCCTGCCTGGCGTTCGGCATCGGCACCTCCGAGGTCGAGCACGTGCTGGCCACGCAGACGCTGAACGCCAAGAAGATGCGCAACATGCTGGTGCAGGTCGACGGCGCGCTGCCGCGCGGCGTCACCGCCAAGGACCTGATCCTCGCGGTGATCGGCCGCATCGGCACCGCCGGCGGCACCGGCTTCGCGATCGAGTTCGCCGGATCGACGATCCGCGGCCTGTCGATGGAAGGCCGGATGACGGTCTGCAACATGGCGATCGAGGCCGGCGCCCGTTCGGGCATGGTGGCGGTCGACGACGTGACGATCGAATACCTGAAGGGCCGGCCGCTCGCCCCGAGCGGCGACGACTGGCCGAAGGCGGTCGACTACTGGCGTACGCTGCGCTCCGATCCCGGCGCGAAGTTCGACGCGGTGGTGCAGATCGACGCGGCCGAGCTGACGCCTCACGTGACCTGGGGCACCTCGCCCGAGATGGTGGTGCCGATCGAAGGGCGGGTGCCCGATCCCGAGAAGGAACGCGATCCGGTGCGCCGCGAGGGCATGGAGCGGGCGCTGGTCTACATGGGTCTGCAGCCGAACACGCCGATCCAGGACGTGCGGATCGACAAGGTGTTCATCGGCTCGTGCACCAACTCGCGGATCGAGGATCTGCGGCAGGCCGCCGCCGTCGTGCGCGGCCGCCAGAAGGCGTCGAACGTCAAGCTGGCGATGGTCGTGCCGGGCTCCGGGCTCATCAAGCGCCAGGCCGAGGCCGAGGGACTGGACAAGATCTTCCGCGCCGCCGGTTTCGAATGGCGCGAGCCGGGCTGCTCGATGTGCCTGGCGATGAACGCCGACCGGCTCGATCCCGGCGAGCGCTGCGCGTCCACGTCGAACCGCAATTTCGAGGGCCGGCAGGGTGCCGGCGGCCGTACCCACCTGGTCAGCCCGGCGATGGCCGCGGCGGCCGGCGTCGCCGGTCATTTCGTCGACATCCGGCGGCTCTGAGCCGGACGCGACACCAGGTTTTCAACCGCGAGAGCCTCTCCTACGGCGAACCAATCATGCGCAGCCTCACCGTCCATCGCGGCCTCGTGGTGCCGCTCGACCGGGCCAACGTCGACACCGACGCGATCATCCCCAAGCAGTTCCTGAAGTCGATCCTGCGCACCGGTTTCGGCGTGAACCTGTTCGACGAATGGCGCTATCTGGACCACGGCGAGCCGGGGATGGATCACGCGAAGCGGCCGCTGAATCCGGACTTCGTGCTGAACCAGGCGCGCTACAAGGGCGCGTCGATCCTGCTGGCGCGCAAGAACTTCGGCTGCGGCTCGTCGCGCGAGCATGCGCCGTGGGCGCTGGAGGATTTCGGCTTCCGCGCCGTCATCGCGCCGTCGTTCGCCGACATCTTCTACAACAACTGCTTCAAGAACGGCCTGCTGCCGATCCGGCTCGACGAAGCGTCGGTCGACCGGCTGTTCAACGAGGTCAACGCGTTCGTCGGCTTCGAGCTGGTCGTCGACCTGCCCGAACAGGTTGTGCGCACCACCGACGGCTCGCTCGCGTTTCCGTTCGAGGTCGATGCGTTCCGCAAGTACTGCCTGGTCAACGGCCTGGACGAGATCGGCCTGACCCTGCGGCACGCCGACAAGATCCGCGAGTACGAAGCGCGGCGGCTGCGCGAGCAGCCCTGGCTCGGCAAGACGCTGTCGACCTGAGCATTCGCGGCGCGCCGCCGGCCGCCCGGGCGATCGGCGCCCGCCGGCGGCAGGCGGCCGTCGCCCTCTCCCTCTCCCGAACGAAGGATCGACCTGATGAAGATAGCGGTACTGGCCGGCGACGGCATCGGCCCGGAGATCACCGAGCAGGCGGTGCGGGTGCTGCAGGCGCTGCGCAGCGACGGTCTGAAGCTGGAGCTGGAGCCCGCGCTGGTCGGCGGGGCCGCCGTGGACGCCGGCGGCGATCCGCTGCCGGCGGCGACCCTGGGGCTGTGCGAGCAGGCGCGCGGCATCCTGTTCGGCGCGGTCGGCGGCCCGAAGTACGACGCGCTGCCCCGGCCGCAGCGGCCCGAGCAGGGGTTGCTGCGGCTGCGCAAGCATTTCGATCTGTTCGCCAACCTGCGGCCGGCGCTGGTGTACCCGGAGCTGGCCCATGCGTCGTCGCTGAAATCCGAGGTGGTCGCGGGGCTCGACATCCTGATCGTCCGGGAGCTGACCGGCGACATCTATTTCGGCCAGCCGCGCGGCAGCCGGGTCAACGAGGCCGGCGTGCGCGAAGCGTTCGACACGATGCGCTACACCGAGCCGGAGATCCGCCGGATCGCGCGGGTCGCGTTCGAGGCGGCGCGCAAGCGCAGCCGCCGCCTGTGCTCGGTCGACAAGGCCAACGTGCTGGAGACCACCCAGTTCTGGCGGGACATCGTCACCGACGTGCACAAGGATTTCACCGACGTGGCGCTGTCGCACATGTACGTCGACAACGCGGCGATGCAGCTCGTGCGCGAGCCCCGTCAGTTCGATGTGATCGTGACGGGCAACATGTTCGGGGATATCCTGTCGGACGAGGCGTCGATGCTCACCGGCTCGATCGGCATGCTGCCGTCGGCATCGCTGAATGCCGCCGGATTCGGCATGTACGAACCGATCCACGGCTCGGCGCCGGACATCGCCGGCAAGGGGGTCGCGAACCCGCTGGCCACCATCCTGTCGGCGGCGATGCTGCTGCGCTATTCGCTCGGTCAGGAAGCCGTCGCGCAGCGCGTCGAGGCGGCGGTTCGCCGGGTGCTCGAGCAGGGCCTGCGCACCGCGGACATCGCCGAGCCGGGCAAACGTACCGTTGGTACCCGCGAGATGGGCGACGCGGTGCTGAAGGCGTTGTAATCGTCGGGTCTGCGCCAGCCGTTGAACAGGTTTCGGCAGTCGGTGCTTTCTACAGGTGTTGATGTGATGAAAGTCGGCATGATCGGGTGGCGCGGAATGGTCGGTTCCGTGCTGATGCAGCGGATGCGCGAGGAGAACGACTTCGCGCTGATCGAACCGGTGTTCTTCTCGACCTCCAACGTCGGCGGCGACGCGCCGCTCGGCAACGAACGGCTGCTCGATGCCGGCGACGTGGCGGCGCTGAAGAAGATGGACGCGCTGATCACCTGCCAGGGCGGCGACTACACCTCGGAGGTGTTCCCGAAGCTGCGGGCGGCCGGCTGGAACGGCTACTGGATCGATGCCGCGTCGACCCTGCGGATGAAGGACGACGCGGTGATCGTGCTCGATCCGGTCAACCGGCACGTGATCGACCGGGCGCTGGATGGCGGCGTGCGCAACTACATCGGCGGCAATTGCACGGTCAGCCTGATGATGATGGCGCTCGGCGGCCTGCTGCGCGAAGGGGTCGTCGAGTGGGTGACCGCGATGACCTACCAGGCGGCGTCGGGCGCCGGCGCGCAGAACATGCGCGAGCTGCTGGCCCAGATGGGCGCGGTGCACGCTGCGGTCGAGTCCGAGCTGGCCGACCCGGCTTCGGCGATCCTCGACATCGACCGCAAGGTGCTGGCGACGATGCGCGACCGGTCGTTCCCGACCGGTCAGTTCGGCGTGCCGCTGGCCGGCAGCCTGATCCCGTGGATCGACAAGGATCTGGGCGACGGCATGTCGCGCGAGGAATGGAAGGGCGGCGCCGAGCTGAACAAGATCCTCGGCCTGCCGGCCGCCGGCGCCGGGCATGTCCCGGTCGAAAGCCTGTGCGTGCGGATCGGCGCGATGCGCTGTCACAGCCAGGCACTGACGATCAAGCTGCGGCGCGACCTGCCGTTGGCCGATATCGAGGCCATGTTGTCGTCCAGCAACGATTGGGTGAAAGTTGTTTCCAACACCCGTGAGGCGAGCATCGCCGGGCTTTCGCCCACCGCCGTGACCGGCAGCATGCAGGTGCCGATCGGGCGGCTGCGCAAGCTGGCGATGGGGCCGGGCTACTTAAGTGCGTTTACCGTTGGAGACCAGCTTCTGTGGGGGGCCGCCGAGCCTCTTCGCCGGATGCTGAGGATCCTGCTGGAGCGACGTTGAATTCAACCGCGGGGTCCGTCGGTCACCGCCACCGGTCCGCCATCGGCGGCGCGGCGCTCGGTAAAGCTTTGAATTGACTCAAGCTTGCACCGATAAGTGGCTGATGTTACGCTCGAAAAACCCGAGGAGTACCTGTGAGGAATAGTGTGGCTTCATTCAGGGAAGCAGTGCGTCGTCCGAAGATCCTTTCGTCTCCCCGCAGGCTTGCGATGTCCGTTGCCGTTGCCGTTGCCGCGATGGCTGCAGGTCAGGCGGATGCGGCAGGGCTCGGTCGCCTCACGGTACAGTCGGCACTCGGTCAGCCGCTGCGGGCAGAGGTCGAGATCACCTCGCTGAGCCGCGAAGAGGCGCAGTCGCTGGCGGTCAAGCTGGCTTCTCCCGATGCGTTCAAGCAGGCCGGCCTCGAATACAGTCCCACGCTGTCGCAGCTTCGTTTCGCGATCGACCGCCGGCCCGACGGGCGTGCGCTGGTTCGCATCTCGTCGGCGCAGCCGTTGAACGAACCGTTCGTCGATCTGCTGGTGGAACTGAACTGGGCCACCGGCAAGTTCGTCCGTGAATATACGTTCCTGCTCGATCCGCCGGAACTGAAGGTCTCGCGCGAAACCTCGACCCAGGACAGCACGGCGCCGGTGGTGATGCCGGCAGCCGAGCCCAGCCGTGCGCAAGCGCCGGCGCCGGCCGCGCAGCCGTCGGCTGCCGGTTCGGCCGCATCGCCGGCTCCCGCCGCCGGGCCCGCATCGGCTGCGCC
>DAISWF010000264.1:1723-8149 GCA_036826495.1 Burkholderiaceae bacterium | reverse complement strand
CAGAAGATGCGGCCCGGCGTGCCGGTCAAGCCGGTGGCCTGGACGCCGCCGGCGCCGGGCGGGGCCAGCGCGGGCGGTCCACCGGCCGGTTCGCCAGCCGCCGGTTCGCCAGCCGCGGCCGGCAAGGACGCGAAAGAGGGCGGCAAGGCCGGCGCACCGGGCGGGCAGGCTGCAGCCGCCGATGCCGGCGGGCCGGCCAAGGACGGCGCACGCAAGGACGGCGCGGCCAGCGCCGCCGCCAAGTAGGAGCTGATCGATGGCCCGCTTCTTCATCGACCGGCCGATCTTCGCCTGGGTGATCGCGCTGTTCATCCTGGTGGCGGGTTCGGTCGCGATCACGCAGTTGCCGATCGCGCAGTACCCGTCCGTCGCGCCGCCGTCGATCGTCATCACCGCCACCTATCCCGGCGCATCGGCGCGGACGATGGACGAGGCGGTGGTCAGCCTGATCGAGCAGGAGATGAACGGCTCGCCGGGCATGATCTACATGGAATCGGTCAGCCAGGCCAACGGCACCGCGACGATCACGATCTCGTTCCAGCCCGGCACCAGTCCCGACCTGGCGCAGGTCGACGTGCAGAACCGGCTGTCGCGCGCCACACCGCGGTTGCCGCAGGCGGTGACCCAGCAGGGCGTGCGGGTCGACAAGGCGCGTTCGAACTTCCTGCTGTTCGTGATGATCGTGTCCGAAGGCGGCAAGCTCGAGCCGATCGCGATCGGCGACTATGCGTCGCGCAACATCCTGCCCGAGATCCAGCGGATCCCCGGCGTCGGGCAGGCGCAGCTCTTCGGTACCGAGCGGGCAATGCGGATCTGGATCGATCCGGCGCGGCTGGTCGGCTACAGCCTGTCGCCGGCCGACGTCAACAATGCGATCCGCGCGCAGAACGCGCAGATCTCGGCCGGTTCGATCGGCGATCTGCCGAACCTGAGCACGCAGACGATCAGCGCCACCGTGATCGCCACCGGGCAGCTCACGTCGATCGAGGCGTTCGAGAACATCGTGCTGCGCGCCAATGCCGACGGCTCCGCGGTGCGGCTGCGCGACGTGGCCCGGGTGGAGGTCGGCGGCCAGGCCTATGCGCCGTTCGCGCGGCTCAACGGCTCCAACGCGGTCGGCATCGGCGTGCAGCTTTCGCCGACCGGCAATGCGATGGCCACCGCCGGACTGATCCACAAGCGGATGGAGGAGCTGCAGCGCTACTTCCCCGATTCGGTGAAGTACCAGATGCCGTACGACACCTCGAAGTTCGTGCGCATCTCGATCCAGCAGGTGGTCGAGACGCTGCTCGAGGCGGTCGGGCTGGTGTTCCTGGTGATGTTCCTGTTCCTGCAGAGCTTCCGCTACACGCTGATCCCGACGATCGTCGTGCCGGTGGCGCTGCTGGGCACCTTCGCGGTGCTGCTGACGATCGGCTTCTCGATCAACGTGCTGACGATGTTCGCGATGGTGCTGTCGATCGGCATCCTGGTCGACGATGCGATCGTCGTCGTCGAGAACGTCGAACGGATCATGGCCGAGGAGGGGCTGTCGCCGCGCGAGGCGACCCGCAAGGCGATGGGGCAGATCACCGGCGCGATCATCGGCATCACGACGGTGCTGACCGCGGTGTTCGTGCCGATGGCGTTCTTCGCCGGTTCGGTCGGCAACATCTATCGACAGTTCGCGCTGACGATGGTTACCTCGATGCTGTTCTCGGCGTTCCTGGCGCTGAGCCTGACACCGGCGCTGTGCGCAACCTTGCTGAAGCCGGTCGATCCCGGCCATCACGAGAAGCGCGGCTTCTTCGGCTGGTTCAATCGCGGCTTCAAGCGCACCACGCGCGGTGCCGAGAGCCTGGTCGGCCGGCTGCTGAAGCGCATCTGGCTGTGGGTCGCCGTCTACGGCGTCATCGTCGTGGCGTGCGGGCTGCTGTTCGTGCGCATGCCGTCGTCGTTCCTGCCCAACGAGGACCAGGGCTACGTGGTCACCAGCGTGCAGCTTCCGCCCGGCGCCACCGCCAACCGGACGCTGGAGGTGGTTCGTCAGGTCGAGCAGTTCTACATGGCCCAGCCCGAGGTCGACAAGGTGGTCGGCGTGATCGGCTTCTCGTTCTCCGGCATCGGCCAGAACGCGGCGCTGGCGTTCACCACGTTCAAGCCGTGGGACGAACGCAAGGGCGCGCAGCACTCGGCGCAGGCGATCGCCGGCCGGGCGTTCGGCGCGCTGATGGGCGTGCGCGATGCGTTCATCTTCCCGCTGAGCCCGCCGCCGATTCCGGAGCTGGGCACCGCGACCGGCTTCAATTTCCGGCTGCAAGATCGCGGCGGCCTGGGGCCGGACGCGCTGCTGGCCGCCCGCAACCAGTTGCTGGGCATGGCGGCGCAGAGCAAGATCATGGCCAACGTGCGGCCCGACGGTCTCGAGAATGCGCCGCAGCTCAAGGTCGAGATCGATCGCGACAAGGCGGCCGCGCAGGGCGTGAGCTTCGACGCGATCAACTCGGCCCTGTCCACCGCACTCGGTTCGTCGTACATCAACGACTTTCCGAACGCCGGCCGGATGCAGCGGGTCATCGTGCAGGCCGACCCCACGCAGCGGATGCAGCCCGAGGACCTGCTGCGGCTGAACGCCAGCAACGCGCAGGGCCGGCCGGTGCCGTTCTCGACGTTCGCGGCCACGAGCTGGACCAGCGGCCAGATGCAGTCGGTGCGCTACAACGGCTATCCGACCCTGCGGATCGCCGGCGATGCGGCGCCCGGCTTCTCCACCGGCGAAGCGATGGCCGAGATGGAGAAGCTGGCGGCGCAGTTGCCCGCCGGCATCGCCTACGAATGGACCGGCCTGTCGCGCGAGGAGAAGCTGTCGGGCAGCCAGGCGCCGATCCTGCTGGCATTCTCGATGCTGGCCGCGTTCCTGTGCCTGGCGGCGCTCTACGAGAGCTGGTCGATCCCGGTGGCGGCGCTGCTGGCGGTGCCGCTGGGCATCATCGGCGCGGTGCTCGCCGCGAACCTGCGCGGCAACCCGAACGACGTCTACTTCACCGTCGGACTGGTCACCATCATCGGCCTGTCGGCGAAGAATGCGATCCTGATCATCGAGTTCGCCAAGGATCTGCACGCCCAGGGCAGGGACCTGGTCCAGGCGACCCTGGAGGCGGTGCATCTGCGCTTCCGGCCGATCGTGATGACGTCGATGGCATTCCTGCTCGGCGTGCTGCCGCTGGCGATCGCCACCGGCGCGGGCTCGGCGGGGCAGCGGGCGATCGGCACCGGCGTGATCGGCGGCATCCTCACCGCGACGACGCTGGCGGTGCTGCTGGTGCCGGGGTTCTTCGTCGCGGTCCGCCGGATCTTCAAGGGCAGCGAACGGCAGCGCCGGATGTATACCCATACGCTGGACGGCGACGGCAATCCGACCGCCACACCGGCCGGCAAGCCGCAAGGGACTTAGCGATGAGACCAATCCGATGCCTGGCGGCCGTGCTGCTCGCGGCGGCCGCCGGCTGCTCGATGATTCCGGCCTACCAGCGGCCGGCCGCACCGGTGGCTGCGCAGTATCCGGCCAGCGACAGCACGGCGGCAGCACAGCGCGCCGCCGACATCGAGTGGCAGAAGTTCTTCACCGATCCGCGGCTGCAGCGGCTGATCGAGCTGGGTCTGCAGAACAACCGCGATCTGCGGGTGGCGCTGCTGAACATCGATCGCGCGCGCGCGCTCTACCAGGTCCAGCGGGCCGACGAGCTGCCCACCGTCAATGCCACCGGCCAGTACAGCAACCAGCGCATCCCCGGCGGCGCCTCCCCGGTCGGCACCGGCTACCTGCTGCGCTATTACCAGCTCGGCATCGGCATCACGTCGTTCGAGCTGGACTTCTTCGGCCGCGTGCGTTCGCTCGGCGAACAGGCGCTGGCCAGCTATCTGGCCACCGAGGAGGCCCGCAAGAACACGCAGATCGTGCTGGTGGCCTCCATCGCCAATGCCTATCTGACCTTGCTGGCCGACGACGAGCTGCTGGCGCTGACCCGCGACACGCTGAAGACCCGCGAGGAATCGCAGCGGCTGTCGCAGCTCCGCTTCGATTCGGGCGTGGCCTCGGAGCTCGACGTGCGTCAGACCCAGACGCTGCTCGAATCGGCGCGTGCCTCGCTCGCGCAGTTCACGCGGCAGCGCGCGCTCGACGAGAACGCGCTGGTCCTGCTGATCGGGCAGTCGCTGCCGGCCGACCTGGCGGCGGGCCGGGAGCTGAACGCGCAGGATCTGCTCGCCGACATCCCGCCCGGTCTGCCGTCCGACCTGCTGGTCACGCGGCCCGACATCCGTGCGGCCGAGCAGCAGTTGGTCGCCGCCAACGCCAACATCGGCGCGGCCCGCGCCAACTTCTTCCCGCGCATCGCGCTGACCACGACTTTGGGCACCGCCAGTCGCGAGCTGTCCGATCTGTTCTCGATCCAGAACAAGGCCTGGAGCTTCATACCGGGCGTGTCGCTGCCGATCTTCGACGGCGGCCGCAACCGGGCCAATCTCGAGGTGTCGCAGGTCAATCGCGACATCGCGGTCGCGCAGTACGAGAAATCGATCCAGACCGCATTCCGCGAGGTCGCCGATGCGCTGGCCGGCCGTGCGACCCTGGCCGACCAGTTGAAGTCGCTGCAGGCCCAGGTCGACGCCGAGAACGCGCGCTTCAAGCTGTCGGACATGCGGTATCGCGGCGGCGTCGCCAGCTATCTCGATCTGCTCGACGCGCAGCGTTCGCTGTATGGCGCGCGCCAGGCGGTGATCCAGACGCAGTTGCTGCAGCTCCAGAACCAGGTCAACCTCTACAAGGCGCTCGGGGGCGGCTGGACCGAACCGCCGGCGCCGGCGGCCGCTGCGCCGGTGGCCCGGAAGAACTGACCGGCGAACCCGCCGACCCCGAGCCGCCGCGCGCCGGATGTCCAGACCACCGCCTGCGTCTGCGTCCGGTATCGCCGCGCTGCGGGCGCGGTACGGCGAGCGCTACAAGTGGTATGCGCTGGCCATCGTGATGATCGGCACCGTCGCGGCGGTGCTGTCGACGACGATCGTCAACGTCGCGCTGCCGGGCATCGCGGCGTTCTTCGAGATCGGGCACGAGCGCGTGCAGTGGGTGTCCTCGGCGAACATGGCCGCGATGACGGTCGCGATGCTGGTGCTGCCGTGGGCGCTGGTCCGCTACGGTTTCCGCCGCGTGTTCTTCGCCGCGATGGTGCTGCTGTTCACCGGCAGCCTGGCCGGAGCGCTGGCCGCGCATTTCGGCCTGCTGCTGGCGGCGCGGGTCATCGTCGGCTGCGCCGCCGGGCTGCTGCAGCCGATGACCACCGTGCTGATCCTGCGGGCGTTTCCGCCCGAGCAGCGCGGCCGCGCGATGGGCGTGTTCGGTTTCGGGGTGGTGCTGGCGCCGGCGATCGGTCCCTCGGTCGGCGGGCTGCTGGTCGACTGGTTCGACTGGCGCGCGGTGTTCTTCGTGCCGCTGCCGTTCGCGGTGCTGGCCGCGCTGCTGGCGGCACGGCTGCTGCCGGTGATGGAAGCGCCGCCCGAGCGCAAGCCGTTCGACACGCTGGGCTTCCTGATGCTCGCGGTTTTCGTCGTATCGCTGCTCGAGGGGCTGGTGCGGCTGCACGACCACGGCATCGGCTCGCCGATGATGATCGGCTGGTTCAGCGCCACCGTGCTGCTCGCGGTGGCGCTGTGGACGTGGGAACGTCGCAACGCATCGCCGCTGATCGACCTGCAGGTGTTCGAGTCGGCCGGCTTCACCGCCGGCTTCGTGGTGGCGGTGATCTACGGCATGGGCCTGTTCGGCTCGACGTTGCTGATCCCGCTGTTCGTCCAGGAGGCGCTGCATTACACGCCCAGCCGATCGGGCATGCTGCTGATGCCGGCGGGGCTGGCGCTGGCGTTCACGATCCCGCTGGCCGGCCGGCTGACCGACCGCTATCCGCCGCGCCGGCTGGTCATCGCCGGCCTGGTGCTGTTCAGCGCGTCGTTCATGCTGCTGGCCTTGATACCGGACGCGGGATTCGTCGCGCTGGCGGCGATGCTGGTGGTGGGCCGCATCGGGCTGGGCGTCATCCTGCCCTCGCTGAGCCTGGGCACGATCCAGTCGGTCGATCCGGCCCGGGTGGCCAGTGCGAGCAGCCTCTACAACTTCGGCCGGCTGCTGGGCGGATCGATCGGCACCGGCGCGCTGGCGGTGTTCGTCGAGTGGCGGGTGGGATCGCTGGCTGCCGGGTTTCCGCGGAATGCCGATCCGGTCGCGGCGCTGCAACCCTATCAGGACGGGTTTTCGCTGCTGGCGGTGGTGTTCGTGCTGGCGGCGCTCGCCGCGACCCGCATCAGCGGACAGCCCCGGCTCGGCTGAGGTTCTGAGGAGCGGCGTCAGAGGCCGGTGACGTTCGCCGACAGCGGTTCGCCGGCATGCCCCAG
>DAISWF010000264.1:0-1713 GCA_036826495.1 Burkholderiaceae bacterium | reverse complement strand
TCACGAACCCTGTCCCGCCATCTGATCGCGTCGGCCGCGATCGCCTTGTCGTCGTAGTCGACGTAGGTGACCGGCTGTTCGAAATGGGGCCGGCGCAGCACCACCCGGTCATCGCCGATCACCAGCCCGCGCGCATAGTTGCGGATGCCTTCGCTGGTGCGCAGCACCGCCAGCCGCGGCGCGAAGCCGCGCAGCAGGTCCATCAGCAGCGGGCAGTGTTCCTCGATGTGGCGCACGTCGTGCACCAGGATCAGCACCCGGCTGTCGCGGTCGCCGCGCAGCAACGTGCGCAGCGCCTCGGCGGTGCCGCGCCGGTCGAATCCGAAGAATTCGCCGTCGCGGTCGAAGATCCGCAGGAACCGCTGCGTCTCGGCCAGCGTGCCATCGAATGCCTCACGCGCCTGCGCGCGGGTGGTCAGCCGGCGGGTGGGTTCGAAGTCGTTCAGCTTCACGGCGTGTCGGCGAAGGGGGCTGGGACACCCAGTATCGCCGCTGCTGCCGGCGCCCGGCGGGCCGCCGGGCGGCGATCGGTCACCGGCCGTCCGCCGGCCGTCCGCCGATTCCCCTCCAGAGCTGTTTCCAAATGTAACTGGACGGCAGAAATGTAACTTCGGCCCGGCCCGCCATTGCGCGAGCGGCCGACTCTGCAACAATAGCTTGTGACATTGCGTCCCGGTCCCGGGGCGCCGCGCTCGCGATCGGTGCGGGCGGCGGTGCATCTTCCCGGAGATTCCCCGACGGCCTGTGCGCATGGAGAGAACGATGAAAGTCATGCTGTCGAAGATGGCCGTCGCCGGCGTTGCGGCGGTGCTGCTCGCCGGGTTCGCCGTCGAAGCGTCGGCCCGCGGATACCATGGCCACGGCCCGCGGGCCAGGGTCGGCGTCTACATCGGCGCTCCGGTGGTGCTGGGGGCCTGGCATTACGGCTATCGGCCCTACTATGGCTACGGCTATCCGTATCCGTACTACTACCCGCCCACCACCGTCGTGACGTCTCCGCCGGTGTACATCGAGCAATCGCCGCAGGCGGCCGCCGCGGCACCGCAGGCCGCGGCGCCGGCGAGCCCGGCGGCTTCGTACTGGTACTACTGCGCGAATCCGGATGGCTATTACCCGTACGTGAAGGAATGCCCGAACGGCTGGCAGCAGGTTGCTCCCCAGCCGGCGCGTTAGGGCAGCGTTCACACTGCGCCCTGAAGGAATCGTGATGAAACGCCCCTCGTTCTCGCGGCTGCGCATCGCCGGCATCGGCAGTGTGCTGCTGCTCGGCGCCTGCGCATCGGTGCCCAGCGGTCCCAGCATGCTGGTGCTGCCGGGCACCGGCCGTTCGTTCGAACAGTTCCAGTTCGACGACGGTAGCTGCCGGCAGTTCGCCAGCGCGCAGATCGGCGGTTCGGCCGAGCTGGCCGCCGCCGACAGCACCGCGCGCAGCGCGGTGCTCGGCACCGCGGTCGGCGCGGTGGCCCGCGCGGTGCCGGGGTCGGTGCGGGTACCGGCCTGCTGTTCGGCACGGCGGCCGGCACCGGCGCCGGCGCCTCGTCGAGCTACGGTACGCAGCGCCGCTACGACAACAGCTACATCCAGTGCATGTATGCCAAGGGGCACCGCGTGCCGGTGTCCGGGCAGTTCACCGGTGCGGCCCCGGTCGCGGCGCCCGCCGCGCCCGCCACGCCGGCGCGGCCGCCCGGCGTGCCGCCGCCTCCACCCGGATCG
>DAISWF010000263.1:4529-8226 GCA_036826495.1 Burkholderiaceae bacterium | reverse complement strand
GCGGCGGCGTCAGGCCGCGTTTGCGGGTGCCGGCGATCGGGCGGATCGTCACCTTGGTGGCCGGTTCGCCGCTGTCGGTGATCGCCTCCTCTTGGCGCACCAGGATCTCGGGCGACGCGCCGACCACATGGAACTCGCCGAAGTCGTAGTAGTACATGTACGGCGACGGATTGATCGAGCGCAGCGCGCGGTACAGCGACAGCGGCGAATGCGCGAACGGCTTGACCAGGCGCTGGCCGACCTGCACCTGCATCAGGTCGCCGGCGACGACGTATTCCTTCGCGCGGTCGACCGCCGCCAGGTATTTCTCCTTGCTGAAGTCGCGCCGGATCGGCTGCTCGGGCAGCGGCGCATCCTCCGGCTCGACCGCCGCGCGGGTGAGGCGCGCCTGCAGCTCGCGCAGCCGCCGGCGGGCCATCGAGAACGCATCGGGCTGGCCGGGATCGGCGTAGACGATCAGGTAGAGCTTGCCCTGCAGGTTGTCGACGATCGCCAGTTCGTCGACGACCATCATCAGCATGTCGGGCGTGCCGATCGGGTCGGGCTTCGTGCAGGGGCCCAGGCGCGGTTCGATGAAGCGGACGATATCGTAGCCGAAGTAGCCGGCCAGCCCGCCGCAGAAGCGCGGCAGCCCGGGCCGCAGCGCGACCCGGAAGCGTTTCTGAAACGCGCGGATGAAATCGAGCGGATTGCCGTGCGCGCGTTCGATCACCGCGCCGTCGCGGACCACCTCGATGTCCTCGCCGGTGGAACGGACCGCCGTGCGGGCCGGCAGGCCGATGAACGAGTAGCGGCCGAAGCGTTCGCCGCCGACCACCGATTCGAGCAGGAAGCTGTTCGCGCGCCGGTCGCGGTCGATCAGCTTCACGTACAGCGACAGCGGCGTGTCCAGATCGGCCAGGCATTCGGCCAGCAGCGGAATCCGGTTGTAGCCCTGCGCAGCCAGCGCGCGGAATTCGATCTCGGTCATGTCGGTCTTTTCTTTCGCCAGGGTCTGGCGCGGCGCCGCACGGGTCGCGGCGGGGATCAGCGGTTCGGAGCGGTACGGATGAGGCGCGCCGGGCAGGACCGGACGCGCGTCGGCGGAGTAAGGCCCGCCAACGCCAGGAACCGGCGCGCCAGCCAGCGCGCTCGTCGAACCAGGCAGTACCGAAAGACATCGTCCGATCAGCGAAAGAAGTGAGAGAGCCGCTCGGCGGCAGCCGCGAGCGTCGGCACTATACCATCGACGTCGAGCGTCTGTACATCGCGCCCCTCGTTGTAGCCGTAAGGCACGACCAGCACCGGCATGCCGGCGGCACGGGCGGCGCGCGCGTCGTTGATCGAGTCGCCGACCATCACGACCTGCGCGGGCGCGAGGCCGAAGGTCTGCGCCGCATGCAGCAGCGGCAGCGGATCGGGCTTGCGCCGCGGCAGCGAATCGCCGCCCAGCACCAGTTCGAAATAGCGGGCGAGGTCGTGACGCTGCAGCAGCGGCGTCGTGAAGCGCATCGGCTTGTTGGTCACGCAGGCCAGCCGCAGCCCCAGCCCGCGCATCTGCTCCAGCCCTTCGCGCACCAGCGGGAACAGCGTTGCGTAGCGGCCGTTCTCGCGCTGGTAGAACTCGAAGAACAGCCGATGGCCGACCTGGAACAGCGCGCCTTCGGCCTGGCCGTCGGGATCGGTGGTCAGCGCCCGGTGCACCAGCCGTTCGGCGCCCTTGCCGACGTAGCTGACCACGGTGTCGAACGGCAGCGGCGCCAGCCCCAGCGCCTCGCGCATCGCGTTGGCGGCGGCGACCAGGTCCGGCGCGGTGTCGAGCAGGGTGCCGTCGAGGTCGATGACCGCCGCACCGACCCGCAAGGGCTCGTTCACTGCGCGGCGGCCGCGCGCAGCCGGCCGATGATGCCGCGGTAGCCGCCGTCGGCATCGGGCGCGCCGAACACCGCCGAGCCGGCGACGATGGTGTCGGCGCCGGCGGCGGTCACTGCGGCGATGTTGTCGACCTTGATGCCGCCGTCGACCTCGAGCCAGATCTCCTGGCCGCCGGCCGCGCGGTGCGCGTCGATCCGCGCCCGCACCTGCGCGATCTTGGGCAGCGCAGACGCGATGAACTGCTGACCGCCGAAGCCGGGATTGACCGACATCAGCAGGATCAGATCCAGCCGGTCCATCACGTGATCGAGCCAGCCGAGCGGCGTGGCCGGGTTCAGCACCAGGCCGGCCTTGCAGCCGTGGTCACGGATCAGCGACAGCGTGCGGTCGACATGGGTCGACGCTTCGGGATGGAAGGTGATCAGGTTCGCGCCGGCCTTGGCGAAGTCTGGGACGATGCGGTCGACCGGTTCGACCATCAGGTGCACGTCGATCGGGATCTTCACGTGCGGCCGGATCGCCTCGCAGACCAGCGGGCCGATGGTCAGGTTCGGCACGAAGTGATTGTCCATCACGTCGAAGTGCAGCAGATCGGCGCCGGCCGCCTCGATCGCCCGGGCCTCCTCGCCCAGCCGGGCGAAGTCGGCGGACAGCAGGCTGGGCGCCAGCCTCAATGCACGCGGCGGATGGATCGGAACTCGTGCGGCCATGACACTGCGGAACTAGAATGTGGACAACGTGGATTCGGCGAACCCGTCACGCCGGCATCGTCGATGCGGGCCCGAACCGCATTGTAGCGGCCGGCACTCGCGGGCCGCCCGCCACCGGGGATCGCACACCGTGTCCGAACGCAAGTACGCCTTCAAGGTGCAGGTCGAGAGCCGCTATCTGCCCGACCAGTCCGCTCCGGAGCAGAGCCTGTACGCGTTCGCGTACACGGTGCGCATCACCAACACCGGCAACGTGCCCGCGCAGCTCATCAGCCGTCACTGGCTCATCACCGACGCGAACAACCGGGTCATGGAGGTCAAGGGGCTCGGCGTGGTCGGGCATCAGCCGCTGCTGAAACCGGGCGAGCACTTCGAATACACCAGCGGCAGTCAGTTGAAGACGCCGGCCGGCACGATGCGCGGCAGCTACTTCTGCGTGGCCGAGGACGGCACCCGCTTCGAGGCGGACATTCCGGAATTCTCGCTGGCGATGCCGCGAACCTTGCATTGACGGCGCGGCCGCGGCCTCACTTCTTGCCGCGCATCGTCCACCACACCAGCAGGCAGACCAGCACCAGCACGCCGCCCGCCTCCGCAAACAGGATCCAGCTATCGCCGATGAAACCCATGGATCGCCCCGCGGCCCTCGTTCGAACTATCGGCCGCAGTCTAGCGGACGCCGCCCGCTCGCAGAGGAACGCTGACTGCGGGCGGAGGGACACCGCCTGCTGGCGCGAGGCCGGTGCTCGCCGCCGGCGAGCAGCCATTGCGTGGTCGTGTGCGCTGTTGCTGACCGCATGCGCCGCGCCGCCGCCGGGGCCAGTGCCGCCGGCGGCCTTGCAGGGCTGGCAGGAGGACCCGCTCGACGGACTGGCGGCGGCGCTGCGGCGCCAGTGCCAGATGGCTTCGCCGCCCGATCCGTGGCCGGCGTTGTGCGGCCGGCTGCAGCCGGCGCAGCCGGGCCTGAAGGAACGGCTGGCGCAGAGTCTGCGCGCCTGGCCGCTGACCGGAACGACGACGGAATCGGCGGGTCTGGTGACCGGCTACTCCAACGCCGGGGGGCCGGCGCGCCCGGGCGGGCCGGGGGGCCGCGCCGGTACCCGGTTCCCCCAGAACCCCCGACCCCTCCGCGC
>DAISWF010000263.1:0-4519 GCA_036826495.1 Burkholderiaceae bacterium | reverse complement strand
CGGATGCGCGAGGGCGACCGGCAGGTACCGCTGTACCGCAAGCCCGCCGATCTGCTGCGCATCGAGGTGCCGCCGCCCGGTGGCGACGGCCGGCCGGTACCGGGCATGCGGGGCCGGCTGGCCGGCGACCGGGTGGTGCCGTACCTGTCGCGCAGCGAGATCGAAACCGGCGGCGCCCTCGCCGGGCAGGAATTGCTGTGGCTCGACGACCGTGTCGAGGCGTTCTTCCTGCAGGTGCAGGGCTCCGGGCGCGTGCGGCTGCGCGACGGCTCGGTGATCGCGGTCGGTTTCGCCGAGAGCAACGGCCAGCCCTACCGGTCGATCGGCCGCGAGCTGATCGAACGCGGTGCGCTGTCGCGCGAGGCGGCCGATACCGGCGGCATCAAGGGCTGGCTGCGCACCAACCCCGGCGACGCCGATGCGGTGATGCGGACGAACCCGCGCTACGTGTTCTTCCGCGAGCTGCCGACGCCGCCCACCGATGCCGGGCCGCCGGGCTCGCTGGGCGTGCCGCTGACGCCGCTGCGTTCGGTGGCGGCCGATCCGCGGCGGATACCGCCGGGCGCGCTGCTGTACATCGACACCGTCGACCCGGTCGATGGGCGGCCGATGCGGCGGCTGGTGGTGAACCAGGACACCGGCGCGGCGATCGTCGGGCCGGCGCGGCTGGACCTCTTCTGGGGCAGCGGCGAGCGCGCCGAACAGGGCGCCGGGCGGATGCGGGCGCCGGCGCGGATCTGGCTGCTGTGGCCCGAGGGGCAGCGGCCGCCGATCCGGGAGCCCGGCCGGACTGAGTAAACTGCGCACCGGCGCAGCCCTTCGAGGAGGGGTCCGCATAACCTGACGCCGTCCCCCGACCCCGTCGCAACCGTCGACCGCAGACTCCGACCCCGTTCACCTTGAAGCTTGCCAACACCCGGTCCGGACTGGTCTGCGGGCTCGCGCTGGTCGCGATCATCAGCCAGTTCTTCCGATCGTCGATGAGCGTCATCGCGCCGGAGCTGATCCATGACCTTGCATTGACGCCGGAGATGCTGGGGCTGGCCGGCGGCATGTTCTTCCTGGCGATCGGCCTGAGCCAGGTTCCGGTGGGCATCGCGTTCGACCGGATCGGCCCGCGCCGCACGTTGCTGCTGATCAGCGTGTTCGCGCTGGCCGGCACCGTGGTGATGGCCACCGCGACCAGCGGCCGCGACCTGATCGTCGGCCGCTTTCTGATGGGGCTGGGCAGCGGCGCGAGCTTCATCAGCAGCGTGGTGCTGCTGATGCGCTGGTATCCGACGGAGCGGGTCGGCACGATGTACGGACGGGTGTTCGCGCTGAGCCAGCTCGGCACCTTGCTGGCCGCCACGCCGCTGGCCTGGCTCAGCGGCTGGTTCGGGTGGCAGGCGGTGTTCGCCGGGTCGGCGGTGGCGCTGGTGATCGTGGTCGGCGCGTTCTACTGGCTGGTGCGCGACCACCCGCCCGACCGACCGCCCGCGCCGCCGCTGCGCGAATCGCTGGGCCGCACGCTGGCCGGCTATCTGGAGGTGCTGCGACAGCCCGGCTACAAGCGGGTGGTCGCGGTGCACATGTTCGCTTACGCGACATTGGCAACGGTGTTCGGCCTGTGGGCCGGCCCCTACCTGCACGACGTGCACGGGCTGGATGGTGTGGCGCGCGGCAACGTGCTGCTGATGATGAGCATCGCCCAGGTCGCCGGCATGCTGTGGCTGGTGCCGCTCGAGAGGCGGCTGAACACCCGCAAGGGCGTGATCGTCGGCGCTGCGCTGGTGGTGATCGCGACCCTGCTCGTGCTGGCGCTGATGGCGGCGCCGCCGCTGTGGCTGGCGGTGAGCCTGCTGGTACTGCTGAGCGCGGCCAGCACCTACAGCCCGGTGATCATCGCGCATGCGGCCAGCCTGACGCCGCCGGCGTTGCTGGGGCGGGGCTCGGCCACCGCGAACCTCGGCCAGGTGACCGGCTCGTTCTCGCTGCCGGTGATCACCGGCGTCATAGCCGGACTGTTCGAGCGTTCGGGAGGGGGTTATCCGGCCGACGCTTACCGGTGGATCTTCGCGTGCCTGGCGCTGGGCCTGGGCACCGGGCTGGCCATCTATGCGGGCGTGCGGGACCTGAAGCCGCGGCCGGACGGAGGCTCGCCCGGGAAGCCGCACTGAGGATCCACTCGCGCAGGCACGCCGCTGCTGTCCGAGGCGGCCGCCGCGAGCACGTCGGCCGGGCGGCCCGGCGAGCTCGCCGCGACTGGCCGCCAACGTCGAATCGCCGCCTCAGCCCGGCGCCTTCACCGCGACCCCATCGGCCTGCAGCGCGGCGCGCAATGCCTTGGCGAACGCCAGCGCGCCGGGCTGGTCGCCATGCAGGCACAGCGTATCGGCGGCGATCGGCACTTCCCTGCCCGACTGCGCGCGGACGTAGCCCTGCCCGACCATCGTGCGCACCTGGGCGATCGACTGGTCGACATCGGTGATCATCGCGCCGGGCTGGCGGCGCGGCGTGAGGCTGCCGTCGTCCTGATAGCTGCGGTCGGCGAACACCTCGCTCAGCACGGTGAGCCCCAGGTCGCGCCCCACTTCGACCATCACGCTGCCAGCCAGCGCATAGAGACGCAGCGAGGGGTCCACGTCGCGCACCGCGCGGGCGATTGCCTCCGACAGCTTCGCATCGCGAGCGGCCATGTTGTACAGCGCGCCGTGCGCCTTCACATGGTGCAGCGGCACGCCGGCGGCCGCGGTGAAGCCCCCCAATGCGCCGACCTGGTAGACGGTGAGGTCGTAGGCTTCGGCAGGCGAGATCGCCATCTCGCGCCGGCCGAAGCCCTGCAGGTCGGGCAGCCCCGGGTGGGCACCGATCGCCACGTCGCGCGCGGCGGCGGCCTTCACGACCGCGGCCATCGTGCGCGGATCGCCGGCGTGAAAGCCGCAGGCGATGTTGGCCGAGGTCACCAGCTCGAGCAGCGCCCGGTCGTCGCCGGCCTCGTAGATGCTGAAGCCCTCGCCCATGTCGCAGTTCAGATCGATTCGCTTGCTCATTGCCATTGCAGCGCCGGATGGACCGGCCATACGGTGCGCCACAGCCGGGCGCGTTCCAGCAGAAGCTGCTGTGCCTGTTCCAGCTCGATCAGCTCGAAGCGCAGGTGCTCGCCGGGCCCGCGCTGCGCGACCAGCGGCAGGTCGACCGACGCGACCTGCCCGATCTTCGGATAACCGCCGGTGGTCTGCCGCTCGGCCATCAGCACGATCGGCTGCCCGTCGGGCGGCACCTGGATCGTGCCGAACGAGACCGCTTCCGACAGGATGTCACCGCCGGACGCACGGCGCAATGGCTCGCCTTCGAGCCGGTAGCCCATCCGGTCCGACTGCGCGCCGATCCGCCAGGGTGTCTCGAGCAGCCGCCTGCGCATCGGCGCGCCGAACTGCGACCATTCGCGGCCGGCGACGATGCGCACCGGCCGTTCGGTTTCGACGGTGCCCTGCGCCGCCAGCAGCGCGGCCAGCGCGCGCGACACCGCCGCCTCGACCGGCCGCGCGACGATCTCGCGCGGCGCATCGCCGGCGGCGCGCGCCGGCAGCGGAATCGGATCGTCCTTGCGCAGCGCACGGCCCTGCAGGCCGCCGAAGCCGCCGCGCACGTAGGTGCTGCGGCTGCCCATCACCGGGTCGATCGCATAGCCGCCGTTGATCGCCAGATAGGCGCGCAGGCCGGCGATGCGGCGTCCGAAGCGCAGGGTGGAACCGGCCGACACCCGCGTCGGCGTCACCGCCGGCAACCGATGGCCGTCGAACGTGGGCGACAGATCGGCACCGCACCAGGCGATGATCGCATCCTGTTCGAAGCGCAGCTCCGGCCCGAGCAACGTGATCTCCAGGGTCGCGGTGTCGTCGCGGTTGCCGGCCGCCCAGTTGGCCAGCCGGTGCGACAACTCGTCCATCACGCCGCTGACCGGCACGCCGGCGTGCTGCATGCCGGCGCGGCCCAGATCCTGGAAGCTGCTGAAGGCGCCGGGCTTCAGAACCGTGATGCTCATGCTGGCCCGACCCTCGCGCCAGCCGTTCGCAGCCGTTCGTAATCGTCGGCGGTCACCGGCACGAAGCGCACGCGGTCGCCGGCGCGCAGCAGGCCGGGCTGAGCGCGCGCCGGATCGAACATCGCCAGCGGCGTGCGGCCGATCAGATTCCACCCGCCCGGCAGGTCGTAGGCGTAGATCACCGTCTGGCGATTGGCGATCGCCACCGCCCGCCGGCACGCGGGTGCGCGGCGTCTTGCGGCGGGGGATCGCCAGCCGCGGATCCCACAGCCCCAGGTACGGACTGCCCGGCGCGAAGCCGATCATGAACACGTGCGAGTCGATGCCGGCATGCAGCGCGATCAACTCCTGTGCCGAGAGACCGGCGGCGGCGGCCACCTCGTCGAAGTCCGGGCCGTGGTCGCCGCCGTAGCAGACCGGGATCTCGACCAGCCGGTCGCCGCGCTCGACCGCATCGAGGTGCTGCGCGAGCAGCTCGCGCACCAGGCGGCC
>DAISWF010000262.1:1115-8241 GCA_036826495.1 Burkholderiaceae bacterium | reverse complement strand
AGGAACGTGAATGCGTAGCCGAGCGACAACTGGTAGTTGATCGCCGCGATCAGCATCGCCAGCAGCACGCCGGCATACAGCAGACCGGCCTTGTGCGGCAGGATGTAGATCGCCCGCTGGGTCAGCCGCACCTCGCCGGCCTGCGGCCGGCGGCGCGCCTGCAGCCGCCGCGCGATGCGGTCGATCAGCGACGGGGAAGCGGAAGGGGAAGCGGACGTGGCCGCCGGCGCGGCGCGCGCGGGGGTGGGCGAGGTCGCGGCACGCATCGGCGGTCAGACCGTCGTGGCGCGAGACGCGGGCACGTTGGATCCGTTCACCGCCTGGCTCAGGGCACGGCGACCGACTTCAGCAGCTCGGCGACCAGCTCGGCGCGGGCGCGGTGCGAGGCGCCGCCGCCCTTGGCGGGCCGCAGCCGGTGGCCGGCGACCGCCTGCAGCACCGCCTGGATGTCGTCGGGCAGCACGTGGTTGCGGCCGTCCAGCATCGCCCAGGCGCGCGCCGCATGCAGCAGCGCCAGGCCGGCGCGCGGGCTCAGCCCCTCGGCGAACACCGGCGAGCGGCGGCTCTGCGTCAGCAGGTTCTGCACGTAGTCGAGCAGGGCTCCCGAGCAATGGATCTCGCGCACCATCCGCTGCGCCTGCACGAGCTGCTCCGGCGACATCCGCGGCTTGAGCGCCTCCAGCATCGCGCGCCGGTCATGGCCTTCCAGCAGCGCCCGTTCCGACTTCGGATCGGGGTAGCCGAGCTCCACGCACATCAGGAACCGGTCGAGCTGCGATTCGGGCAGCGGGAAGGTGCCGATCTGGTCCTGCGGGTTCTGCGTCGCGATGACGAAGAACGGTTCGGGCAGCGCGCGCGTCTGGCCCTCGATCGACACCTGCCGCTCCTCCATCGCCTCCAGCAGCGAGCTCTGGGTCTTCGGCGATGCGCGGTTGATCTCGTCGGCCAGCAGCACCTGCGAGAACACCGGGCCGGGATGGAACACGAACTTCGCGCTGTCGCGGTCGAACACCGACAGGCCGACGATGTCGGCCGGCAGCAGATCGTTGGTGAACTGCACCCGTTTGAACTGCAGGCCCAGCGAGATCGACAGCGCATGGGCCAGGGTGGTCTTGCCGACGCCGGGCAGATCCTCGACCAGCAGGTGGCCACGCGCCAGCAGACAGGCGAGCGCCAGGCGGATCTGCGGCTGTTTGCCGACGACGACCGATGCCACCTGGGCGGCAACCGACTGAATGTTTTCGAGCATGCTGTGCCAGTTGTTCTCGTCGCCCGGCCGGACACGGAAGGGCGCCGATCGAGTGTAATCGAAGGTTCCCGCAGCTTCGCCGCGATGCTGGCGGCCGCGCCACACCAACGTCGCATCGGATGCCCGACGGACGATTCGGAGGGAACGAACGGTGGGCAAGAGGGCCGCGGCCGGTGCGGGCGATAGGGAGGTGAGGCGTCCTGCGCGGGCATCGATGCGGACACGAAGGGCCCCTCGGCCCGCGGCCCGGCCGGTTTGCGGCTCGTCGCCGAACTGGCTAGCATCGGGAATCGATCGCATCGACCACCCGGAGACCGCCGATGTCCGCCGTGCCGCAAACCGCCGACGTACCCTACCTGCTGACCGACGTGCGTGATGGTGTCGCGTGGCTGACGCTGAACCGGCCGGCGCAGTACAACGCGCTGTCCGAGGAGATGCTGGCCGCGCTGCTGCAGGCGCTCGACGCAATCGCGGAGGACCGCACGGTGCGGGTAATAGTGCTGGGCGCCGCCGGCCGCGCGTTCTGCGCCGGCCATGATCTGGGCCAGATGCGGGCCCGGCCGGACATCGACTACTACCGCGACCTGTTCGGGCGCTGCGCGAAGGTGATGACGCGGATCCAGCGGATGCCGCAGCCGGTCATCGCGCGGGTGCACGGCGTGGCCACCGCGGCCGGCTGCCAGCTCGTCGCCACCTGCGACCTGGCGGTGGCCGCCGAGGAGGCGCGCTTCGCGGTGTCGGGCATCAACCTCGGGCTCTTCTGCTCGACGCCGTCGGTGGCGCTGTCGCGCAACGTCGGGCGCAAGCAGGCGTTCCGGATGCTGGTGACCGGCGACTTCATCTCGGCCGCCGAGGCGGTCGAGCAGGGCCTGATCAACGAGGCGGTGCCGGCCGACCGGCTCGACGAGACGATCGCCGCGCTGGCCGCGAAGATCGTCGCCAAGCCGGCGGTGGCGATCGCCGCCGGCAAGGACCTGTTCTACCGGCAGATCGAGATGGGCGTCGATGCCGCCTATCAGCTCGCCGGCCAGACGATGGCCTGCAACATGATCGATCCGGCCGCGCAGGAGGGCACCTTGGCGTTCCTGGAGAAGCGCAAGCCGAACTGGTGACCGCGGGCACCGGCGTAGCGTGAGCAGGCCCCAGGAGCCTCCTAGTCCCACTCCTGCCCGAGGATCTCCTTCAACTGCGCGACCCGTTCGGCGCCCAGCTTGCGGGCCAGCCGCTGTTCGATGTCGTCGATGATGCGCGCGCCGTTGCGGTTGATCTCCCGGCCGCGGGCGGTGTAGGCGACGATCTTCGAGTTGCCGCGGGCCGGGTCGTCGCGCAACTCGAGGATGCCCCGCCGGCACAGCTCGGTGACCATCTTGTGGGCCGCCTGGCGCGAGATCGCCAGCCGGCGGCCCAGCTCGGCCATGCTCATCGACTTGCCGCCCATGTGCGCGAGCAGCCGGCTCTGCGCATCGGTCAGGAACGCGTTCTCGGACAGGCGCACCCGCTGCATGATCTGCTGGGCGAACCAGTCGTTGCGGCTGATCAGGAGCTGTTTCAGATTGGGGCCGGCCATCGGGGTCCGTGAGCGGGATGTGCGGGCGGCTTCGGGCCGCCCGTCTTGTCAACCAGTGTTGACAAGGTAATCCGCCCGGCCTACACTTGTCAACGTCAACCTGGGTTGACGAGTTGACCGGTGGTCGGTCAGCGCGGACGCCCTCCCGATGTCGGATCGACCAAGGGCCGCCAGCGGTCCGCGCCGGCCGGCTGCGCCACAAACCCTATAATCACGGGCTGGCCGCCCGAGCCTCCTCAGGACGACAACCCCGCATTCCCGGGCCCGCCGCCGGGCTCACATTTCAAGAGAGACACGGATGAAGATCCTCGTTCCCGTCAAACGCGTGGTCGACTACAACGTGAAGGTGCGCGTCAAGAGCGACCAGAGCGGCGTCGACATCGCCAACGTCAAGATGTCGATGAATCCCTTCGACGAGATCGCCATCGAAGAGGCGGTCCGCTTGAAGGAGAAGGGCGTGGCCACCGAGGTGGTGGCGGTGTCGTGCGGCGTGACCGCCTGCCAGGAGACGCTGCGCACGGCGCTGGCGATCGGCGCCGACCGCGCGATCCTGGTCGAGTCCGCAGAGGATCTGCAGCCGCTGGCGGTGGCCAAGCTGCTGAAGGCGCTGGTCGACAAGGAGCAGCCGCAGCTCCTGATCCTGGGCAAGCAGGCGATCGACGACGATTCGAACCAGACCGGCCAGATGCTGGCGGCGCTGGCCGGCCTGCCGCAGGCGGTGTTCGCCTCGAAGGTCGAGGTGGCCGACGGCAAGGTCAAGGTCACCCGTGAGGTCGACGGCGGCCTGGAGACGCTGTCGCTCGGGCTGCCGGCGGTGATCACCACCGACCTGCGCCTGAACGAGCCGCGCTACGTGACGCTGCCCAACATCATGAAGGCGAAGAAGAAGCCGATGGAGACCGTCAAGCCGGCCGATCTCGGCGTGGACGTGGCGCCGCGGCTGAAGACGCTGAAGGTGACCGAACCGGCCGGGCGCAAGGCCGGCGTCAAGGTGCCCGACGTCGCGGCACTGGTCGACAAACTGAAGAACGAAGCCAAGGTGATCTGAATCATGACTTCACTCGTCATCGCCGAACACGACAATTCCTCGATCAAGCCCAGCACGCTGAACACCATTGCCGCCGCCGCCAAGGTCGGGGGCGACGTCCATGTGATCGTCATCGGCAGCGGCTGCGAGGCGGCCGCCAAGGCGGCTGCCCAGGTCGCCGGCGTGGCCAAGGTGCTGCAGGCCGATGCGCCGCAGTTCGCCGACGGCCTGGCCGAGAACGTCGCCGAGCAGATCCTCGCGGTCGCCGGCGCCTACAGCCACATCCTGGCGCCCGCCACCGCGTTCGGCAAGAACGCGACGCCGCGGGTCGCCGCCCGGCTCGACGTCGCGCAGATCTCCGACATCACCAGCGTCGAGTCGCCCGACACCTTCACGCGGCCGATCCATGCCGGCAACGCGATCGCCACCGTGCAGTCGTCCGACAAGGTCAAGGTGATCACGGTGCGCACCACCGCGTTCGATGCGGCGGCCGCCAGCGGCGGCTCGGCTGCGGTCGAACCGGTGGCCGCGGTGGCCGACTCCGGCAAGTCGTCGTTCGTGTCGCGCGAGGTCGCCAAGCTCGACCGGCCGGAGCTGACCGCCGCCAAGATCGTCGTGTCCGGCGGCCGCGGCATGGGCTCGGCCGAGAACTTCAAGCTGCTCGAGCCGCTGGCCGACAAGCTGGGCGCCGCGATGGGCGCCTCGCGCGCCGCCGTCGATGCCGGCTATGCGCCGAACGACTGGCAGGTCGGCCAGACCGGCAAGATCGTCGCGCCGCAGCTCTATGTCGCGATCGGCATCTCGGGCGCGATCCAGCACCTGGCCGGCATGAAGGACAGCAAGGTGATCGTCGCGATCAACAAGGACGCCGAGGCGCCGATCTTCGGCGTGGCCGACTACGGCCTGGTCGGCGATCTGTTCCAGGCGGTGCCGGAGCTGGTGTCGGCGCTGAAGTGACGCAACGGCGGTGACGCCGCGGGAGTGAACGATGAGTTACCGTGCGCCGCTGAACGACATGATGTTCGTTCTCGAACATCTGGCCGGCATCGACGAGGTGGCGAAGCTGCCGGGCTTCGAGGAAGCCGGGCGCGACACCGCGGCCGCGGTGCTCGAGGAGAGCGCCCGTTTCAACGAAGGCGTGGTGGCGCCGCTGAACCGCGACGGCGACATCGCGCCGTCGTCGCTGGCCGACGGCGTCGTCACCACCAGCCGGGGCTTTCGCGATGCGTTCCGCCAGTTCGGCGAGGGCGGCTGGCAGGGTGTCCAGCATCCGTCGCAGCTCGGCGGCCAGGGGTTGCCGAAGCTGATCGGCACGCCCTGCAACGAGATGCTGAACTCGGCCAACCTGTCGTTCGCGCTGTGCCCGCTCCTGACCGACGGCGCGATCGAGGCGCTGCTGACCGCGGGTTCGCCGCAGCAGCAGGAGCTGTACATCCCGAAGCTGGTGTCGGGTCAGTGGACCGGCACGATGAACCTGACCGAGCCGCAGGCCGGCTCGGATCTCGCCCAGGTGCGTACCCGCGCGCATCGGCAGCCGGACGGCAGCTTCCGGATCACCGGGCAGAAGATCTTCATCACCTACGGCGAACACGACATGGCCGAGAACATCGTCCATCTGGTGCTCGCCCGCACGCCCGAGGCGCCGGAAGGCGTCAAGGGCATCTCGCTGTTCATCGTGCCCAAGTTCCTGGTGAATGCCGACGGTTCGCCGGGCAGGCGCAACGACGTCTGGTGCTCGTCGATCGAGCACAAGCTCGGCATCAAGGCCAGCCCGACCGCGGTGCTGCTGTACGGCGACGGCAAGGGCGATGTCGGCCGTGGCGAGAACGGTCAGCCGGGCGCGATCGGCTACCTGGTCGGCGAGGAGAACCGCGGCCTGGAATACATGTTCGTGATGATGAACTCGGCGCGCTTCGCGGTCGGCATGCAGGGCGTGGCGGTGGCCGAGCGGGCCTATCAGCAGGCGGCCGCATTCGCCAAGGAGCGGGTGCAGAGCCGCGACGTCGGCGGCTCCAGCGGGCCGGTGACCATCATCCACCATCCGGACGTGCGGCGGATGCTGATGACGATGCGCGCGCTGACCGAAGGCGCGCGGGCGCTGGCCTACGTGGCCGCCGCGGCGTCCGACGCCGGCCATCATGCGGCCGACGCGGACGTGCGCAAGCAGAACATGGCGGTCTACGAGTTCCTGGTGCCGGTGGTCAAGGGCTGGTCGACCGAGATGTCGGTGGAGGTGGCCTCGCTCGGCGTGCAGGTGCACGGCGGCATGGGCTTCATCGAGGAGACCGGCGCCGCCCAGCACTACCGGGATGCGCGGATCCTGCCGATCTACGAAGGCACGACCGCGATCCAGGCCAACGACCTGATCGGCCGCAAGACGGCGCGTGATGGCGGCCGGGTGGCGCTGGCGCTGATTGCCCAGGTGCAGAAGACGGCCGAGCAGCTTGCCGGCATCGACAAGCCCGACTTCGCCGCGATGCGTCGGCAGCTCGCGGCCGGCGCTGATGCACTGGCGGCGGCGGCGCGCTTCATCGTCGACACCAGCAAGCGCGATCCGCGGGCGGTGCATGCCGGCAGCGTGCCCTACCTGAAGCTGTGCGGCATCGTGCTGTGCGGCTGGCAGATGGCCCGCGCCGCGCTGGTGGCCGACGCACGGCTGGCGGCCGGGCAGGGCGATGCGGCTTTCCTGAAGGCCAAGGTGGCAACGGCCCGGTTCTATGCCGATCACATCCTGTCGCAGGCCGGTGCGATCGGCGGCAGCATCACCGACGGCGCCGCGGGGGTGCTGGCGATGCGCATCGAGGACTTCTGAGCGCACCGGCCGGGGCGGCCGGCGCGCGTCGCCCGGCCGGCGTGCCGGCCCGGCTCGTCAGTCGAGCTTCACGTTCAGCGACTCGACTTCCTTGATCCACACCGGCGCGTCCTCGCGCCACATCCGCAGCGCCTCGGCGCGCCCCTTGGTGGCGTCGGGGATCGCGAACGTCTCGCGCAGCGCCTTCGCCTTCGGCGAGTCGTTGCCCTCGACCGCCACCTTGGCCAGCAGCTCGAGGATCTCGGCGGGCACCGCCGAGTTGGCGGTCAGCGACAGCCCGCCCTCCAGCCGCGCGATCGGCGCCTTCATGCCCTGCTCGGTCAGGGTCGGGATGTCGGGCAGCCTGGGGCTGCGGATCGGGCCGGTGGCGGCGATCGGCCGGGCGCCCTTGTCACGGACGGTGGCGAACGCCTGGTAGCTGCCGATCGCGATCTCGAGGCTGTCCTGCCCGCGCGTCATCGCCAGGTAGAC
>DAISWF010000262.1:0-1105 GCA_036826495.1 Burkholderiaceae bacterium | reverse complement strand
TCGAGCTGGCCGGAGCCCATCTCGACCCACATCGGGCCTTCGCCCTTGTACTGGATCGTCTGCACCTTGCCGCCGTATTCGCGGTTCAGCGTCTCGGCGAACACGTGCGGATACGAGGCCACCGCGTACGACCCCATCGAGCACGGCGTCTTGCGCGCGTATTCGATCAGCTCGTTCAGATTCCTGACGCCGGTGCGCTCGTGCACCGCGACGATCAGCGGGCCCGACGGGAACACCGTGATCGGCCCGATGTCCTTGGCCAGATCGAACGGCAGCTTGCGATACAGCACCCGGGTCTGCCACAGCATGCCGGTGGTGCTCGACAGCAGCGTGTAGCCGTCGGGCGGCGCCTTCAGCATCGCCTCGGTGGCGATGATGCCGCTGGCGCCCGGGCGGTTCTCGACGACCACCGGCAGGTTGAACCTGGAGGTGAACTGTTCGGCGAACAGGCGCGCATATGCATCGCTGAGCCCGCCGGGGGCGGCGCCGACGATGATCTTCAGCGGCTTGTTCGGATAGCCGGCGGCCTGCGCGAACGCGCCGCCCAGCGGCGACGCGGCGGCGAGGCCGGCACCGGCCAGCATCAGCTTCCTGCGGATGGAATCGGTCATTATCTGCCCCTCTTTGTCTGCCAACGAATCCGGTCGGTCAGCTCGCCCCGTACAGGAACTGCGGAAGCCACAAGGTCATGCCGGGCCACAGGTACATGAACACCATGCACAGCATGACGATCAGCATGTACGGCATCATGCCCGCGAAGATCTGGTTCAAGGTCACGTGCGGCGGCGAGACACCCTTCAGGTAGAACGCCGACATCGCCACCGGCGGCGACAGGAAGGCCGCCTGCAGGTTCACCGCGACCAGCGTGCCGAACAGGATCGGATCGACGTTGAAGTGCGTCAGCAGTGGCAGGAAGATCGGCACGAAGATCACGATGATCTCGGTCCACTCGAGCGGCCAGCCGAGGAAGAAGATCAGCGCCTGCGTCAGCAGCAGGAACTGCAGCGGCGTCAGGTTCATCGCCAGGATCCACTTCTCGATCAGCTCCTGGCCGCCGTGCAGCGCGAACACCGCCGAGAACAGCGCCGAGCCGACGAACAGCCAG
>DAISWF010000261.1:3004-8293 GCA_036826495.1 Burkholderiaceae bacterium | reverse complement strand
CGCAGCGGCTTGCCGGGCCCGAGCAGATGCGCCTGGCCGATCACCTCGTCCAGGCCGGTCGGCCGCAGCCGTTCCGACAGCGGCACGGCGTCGTCGGCGGTGCCCGCCATCAGGACATCGCCCCGCGGGCGTCGACCGCCCAGACGCCGTCGACGGTGTCGCCGCGCATCACGACGATCCAGTCGTGCAGATTGACGGTCGGATCGCAGTGGCTGGGCATCAGCCGGAACCGGTCGCCGACCGCCAGCCGCCGCCCGCCGTCGCCGTCGGGCCGCATCACCACGTGCTCGTCGGAGATGCCGCTGGTCTTCCAGCCGGGCTCGGTCGACTGCGGCAGCCCGCATTCGGCCGACAGCGCCTTGAGCCCCGCATCGAGCACCACATGGGTCGCATGAACGCTGATCACCGTCGTCAGCACCGTCAGCACCTGCCCGAACGCCGGTGCCAGCGGGTCGGCGGTGTTGGCGTGGTAGTCGGCATCCATCAGCACGTAGGAGCCGGGCTGCACCTCGGTGTAGACGTCGGATGCGAGCTCGCTGGTGAAGCTGCCGGTGCCGCCGCCGGTGACCACCTCGCACGGGTGGCCGGCCGCGCGCAGCGCCGCGCGGTGCCGCCCGGCCAGCTCGGCGGCAGCGGCGATCGCCGCGCGCCGTTCGTCGACGCCGCGCAGATGCTGCGCGCGCCCCTGATACGCCTGCAGCCCGCGCAGGCGCAGCGCCGGGGCGGCCGCGGCGACCCGCGCGGACAGCGCCAGCGATTCGTCGACCGACGTGACGCCGCAGCGGCGCGCGCCGACGTCGACCTCGATCAGCACGTCGATCGACACGTTGCGCCGCCGGGCGGCGGCGGCCAGTTGCTCGACCTGCAGCGGATGATCGACGCATACGCCGATCCGCGCCCGCATCGCCAGCGCCGCGAGCCGATCGACCTTGCGTTCGCCGACCACCTGGTTGCTGACCAGCACGTCGCCGATGCCGGCTTCGACGAAGACCTCGGCCTCGGATACCTTCTGGCAGCAGATACCGACGGCGCCGGCCGCGACCTGCCGGCGGGCGATCTCCACGCACTTGTGCGCCTTGCCGTGGGGCCGCAGCGCCTTGGCGGCAGCCGCCACCGTGCGCGCCATCGCTGCCAGGTTCGACTGGAAAGGCTCGATCTGCAGCAGCAGTGCCGGCGTATCGATCGATTCGAGAGCATCACCGGCGCGCGCCGGTGCACGGTTGTTCGCCACCGGCGCACACTCCTTGGGGACAGAGCCACGGGTTCCGAGGGGCACGCCACCGACCGCGACGGTCGCGGGCGGCGGCGCGCGAAGGCGTTAGCTTACCGTCCGCGCGCCGGGCCCGGTGAAGGACGATCCTCGCCGTGGGGCACTCGGATCTGCCGGTCGCCGTCAGGACCGGATACCGACATCACCGCCTACTGCCGGACGACCTCGGCGCCCTTGGGCACGACGAACCGGAACGCCTGCGCATCGAGCGCCGCCGGATTGCGTTCGATGCCGGTGAATGCGAACGTGGTCAGCCGGCCGAACGCATCGCGCACCTCCATCGCCTCGGGCAGCCCGCCCTTCAGGCCGATCGCGATCACGTCGAAGCCGGCCTCCTTGGACTTCGGCCGCGCCTCCAGCCACTGCCGGCCTTCGCGCTCGCCCAGATCCTTCAGCGTGAAGGTGGCCTCCAGGTCGCCGGTGCCGAACAGGATCGCCGCCGGCGTGGCGCCCAGCGCATCGCCGAGCGGCCGGGTGGTCACCTGGTTCAGATCCTTGTCGTAGAACCACACCTGCTCGCCGTCGGCGACCATGAGCTGCTCGAACGGCTTGCGCACCTCCCAGCGGAAGCGGCCGGGCTTGGCGAACGCGAAGACGCCGCTGGTCGTTTCGGCCGCCTGGCCGGACGCCTTCATCGTCTTCTGCGCGAATTCGCCGCGCGCCGACCGCGTGGACCGGGCGAACTCGCGCATCTGCTCGACGGCGCCGGCGGCCGACGCCGGCCGCGGCAGGCCCGCCAGCGTCAGCAGAAGCCCCATGGCCAGCGCGGCAAGGGCCGCCCGTCCGACCCTGCGCCGGACCGCCGGCCGCAGGCCGGACGATGCATGAGGATGTTCCATCACTCTGAAAACGGGTGGATTCGTGGAACGATGACAGCGGATGCCCGCGCGGCGAGTCACCAGGCGGCGACGCCCGGCACCCGCGCTCAGGAATCCTGCGCCGCGCTCGGCACCAGCAGGTCGCGGTTGCCGTTGGTCGCCATCGACGACACCAGACCGGATTTCTCCATCTGCTCCAACAGCCGGGCCGCCCGGTTGTAACCGATGCGCAGATGCCGCTGCACCAGCGAGATCGATGCCCGCTTGTTCTGCATCACCACCGCCACCGCCTGGTCGTACAGCGGATCGGCCTCTCCGTCGACACCCGCCTCCTGCAGCGTCTGCGACAGCCCGCCGAAGCCGACCGCGCTGCCCTGGTCGACCTCGCCCGGCACCCCGCCCTCGAGGATGCCCTCGATGTACTGCGGCTCGCCGAGGCTCTTCCAGTGATCGACGACCTTGTGGACCTCTTCGTCGGCGACGTAGGCGCCATGCACCCGCACCGGCACGCCCGAGCCCGGCGGCAGGTACAGCATGTCGCCCTGGCCCAGCAGCGACTCGGCGCCCATCTGGTCGAGAATGGTCCGCGAATCGATCTTCGACGATACCTGGAACGAGATCCGGGTCGGGATGTTCGCCTTGATCAGGCCGGTGATCACGTCGACCGACGGCCGCTGCGTGGCCAGGATCAGGTGGATGCCGGCGGCCCGCGCCTTCTGCGCCAGCCGCGCGATCAGCTCCTCGATCTTCTTGCCGACCACCATCATCAGGTCGGCCAGCTCGTCGATGACCAGCACGATCTGCGGCAGCCGGGTCAGCGGCTCCGGCGCATCGGGGGTCAGCGAGAACGGATTGGGGATCAGCTTCTCCTGCTTCTCGGCCTCGGCGATCTTGGCATTGAAGCCCGACAGGTTGCGCACGCCCAGCTTGCTCATCAGCCGGTAGCGCCGTTCCATCTCGGCGACGCACCAGTTCAGCGCATTGCCGGCCTGGCGCATGTCGGTGACCACCGGCGCCAGCAGATGCGGGATGCCTTCGTAGACGCTCATCTCGAGCATCTTCGGATCGATCAGGATCAGCCGCACCTGGCCCGGATCGGCCTTGTACAGCAGCGACAGCAGCATCGCGTTGATGCCCACCGACTTGCCCGAGCCGGTGGTGCCGGCGACCAGCATGTGCGGCATCTTCGCCAGGTCCACCGTCATCGGGTGACCGGCGATGTCCTTGCCGAGCGCCAGGGTCACCGGCGAGGCGCTGTCGGCATAGACCTGCGAACCGAGGATCTCCGACAGCCGCACGCTCTGGCGGCGGGCGTTCGGCAGCTCCAGCCCCATCAGGTTCTTGCCGGGAATCGTCTCGACGACGCGGATCGACACCAGCGACAGCGCGCGCGCCAGATCCTTGGCCAGATTGACGATCTGGCTGCCCTTCACCCCGGTGGCGGGCTCGATCTCGTAGCGCGTGATGACCGGGCCGGGATAGGCAGCGACCACGTTGGCCGCGACATTGAAATCGGCGAGCTTCTTCTCGATCAGCCGCGAGGTGTACTCCAGCGTCTCCGGCGACACCGTCTCCTGCGCCGGCGGCGGCAGGTCCAGCAGCGACAGCGCCGGCAACTGCGTGTCGGGCGGCAGATCGGTGAACAGCGCCACCTGCCGCTCGGCGTGGGCGCGTTCCGAGCGCTCGATGCGCGCCGGCTTCTCGATGCGCACCGGCTCGGGCGCCACCTCGAGGATCTTGCGCATCTCCTGCACCTGCTCGTCGCGCACCACCGCGGCGAGCGAGCCGATCTTGCGGTCGTTGCGAGCGTTGACCCGGGCGGTCAGCGCGAGCCAGGCGGCCTCCAGCGCGGTGCCCACCTTCTCGAAGATCGTCAGCCACGACATGCCGGTGGTCAGGCTGAAGCCGGCCGCCGCCATCACCAGCAGCAGCAAGGTGCCGCCGACGTCGCCGAGCACCGACAACGTGACCCGGCTGATCAGCGCGCCGACGATGCCGCCGGGCGCGAGCGGAAGCTGTGCCGGGATCGAATGCAGCCGCGACGCCTCCAGCGCGACGCAGCCGGCCATCAGCAGCATGAAGCCCAGCCACCGTTCCCAGGCGAAGCGCGGCGCCTCTTCGGGTGCGGCGGCGGTGCGCTTGCCCGGCTGAGCGGTGGCCGCGGCGCGGGCGCGCAGACGCCGGTAGCCGCGCACGACGATGCCGACGCACAGCGCGATCCACAGATAGGCCGACAGCCCGAACAGATACAGCATCAGGTCGGCCAGCCAGGCACCGAGACGGCCGCCGGCGTTGTGCACGGTGCGGCTCAGCGCCGCATGCGACCAGCCAGGATCGGTCTTGTCATAGGTGATCAGGATCAGGAACAGGAACAGCGCGATCGCGGTGAGTCCGATCCAGTTGGCCTCGTGGACCAGCCGTGCGGCGCGTTCGGGCAGCACCAGGCGGGAAACACCCGCCCTGCGGCCGGCTGCCGACACCGCGGCGGAGGCTCTTGCCATCCTCTTGAACCCTCGAAAAAAGAAACGCAGATTAACCGTGAACGAGCCGGCCGCCGGCAGTATCCATCAGCTCAGGTAGGAGCTGATCTTCTCGCGCAGCACCAGCTTGCCCTCGCCCATCGGCACGATGTAGCCGTCGATCTCCAGCCCCTTCATGACCCGCGACACCATCTCGCGCGAGGCGCCGATCATCTTGGCGATCTCCTGCCGCGGCAGCTTGCTCTTGACCACCCGCTCGCCGTTGACGTTCTCGGAGAAGTCCAGCAGCACCCGGGCGACCCGGCCGTAGACATCGAGCAGCGCCAAGGTCTCGATCTTCTTGTCGGCCTCGCGCAGCCGGCGCACCAGCCCGCGCATGATCTGCATCGCGATGTCGGGGCTCTGCGCCAGCATCGCCTTGAAGCTGTCCTTGTTGATCGCCATGAAGTCGCACGACTCGATGGTGATCACGCTGGCCGAGCGCGGCGAATCGTCGATCAGGCTCATCTCGCCGAAGAATTCGCGCGGGCCGATGACCGCCAGGATCACCTCCTTGCCCTCGGAGTCCGAGCGCTGCACTTTGGCGCGACCCGACAGCAGGATGTACAGTGACTGGGACGGTTCGCCCTCGGCCACGATGGTGCGCCCGCGCGGGTAGCTCTTGCGGACGCTGCCTGCCGCGAGCTGGTCGAGCTGCATCTCGTTCAGACTCGAGAACAGC
>DAISWF010000261.1:0-2994 GCA_036826495.1 Burkholderiaceae bacterium | reverse complement strand
GGCACCCGCCTCAGAAATGCCTTGTTTTCTTCATGAGCCATGACTACCTCGAAGGGACCGGTTCCTATAATTCTGCCTCATGGCTCCCACAATTCAAAAAAATGGGTGAAGACATTCGTCTAAGCCAATGATTTTTTGAGTTTTTTACAACGCGTCCTTGCGAAAGAACAGTAATGTCCAGTGTAGAACATGCCCGGGTGCTGATCCTGGGCTCGGGTCCTGCGGGCTACTCGGCGGCGGTGTATGCCGCGCGTGCGAATCTGAATCCGGTGCTGATCACGGGGCTCGCGCAGGGCGGCCAGCTCATGACCACCACCGACGTCGACAACTGGCCGGCGGACGCCTCCGGCGTCCAGGGGCCCGAACTGATGGCCCGCTTCCAGGCCCATGCCGAGCGGTTCGGCACGAAGATCGTGTTCGACCATATCCACACCGTCGATTTCAGCCGCAAGCCCTTCGAATTGACCGGTGACTCGGGCAAATATACCTGCGACAGCCTGATCATCGCTACCGGTGCATCCGCCCGCTATCTGGGCCTGGACTCCGAAAGTCGGTTCATGGGCAAGGGCGTGTCGGCCTGTGCCACCTGCGACGGCTTCTTCTACCGCAATCGCGAGGTGGCGGTGATCGGCGGCGGCAACACCGCGGTCGAGGAGGCGCTGTACCTGACCAACATCGCCAGCAAGGTGACAGTGGTCCACCGCCGCGACAAGTTCCGCGCCGAGCCGATCATGGTCGACAAGCTGATGGAGAAGGTCCGCGCCGGCAAGGCCGAGATCCGCTGGTTCCACGAGCTGGACGAGGTGCTGGGCGACGACAGCGGCGTGACCGGCGTGCGGCTGCGCGACAACCGCAGCGGCCAGGCCGTCGACCTGCCGGTGCACGGGCTGTTCGTCGCGATCGGCCATACGCCGAACACCGGCATCTTCGAAGGCCACCTGCAGATGGCCAACGGCTACATCATCACCCGCAGCGGCAACGCCGGCCAGGCCACGGCCACCAGCGTGCCGGGGGTGTTCGCCGCCGGCGACGTGCAGGACCATGTCTACCGGCAGGCGATCACCAGCGCCGGCAGCGGCTGCATGGCGGCACTGGACGCGCAGCGCTACCTCGAAAGCCTCGAGTAGCCTGCACCGGCGCGGAACGAAGGTCCGGCATGAAGTCGTTCGCCGATCTGGCCCGGCTGCGCGACGCGTTGAAGGAACAGGCGCTGCGCGACGAGCACGAGCGCCGGCGGCAGGCGGCCGAGCAGGCAAGGCGCGAGCGCGAGGCCAACGTGTTCCGCGACGCACTGGCCGGCACGGTGCCGCTGCCGCCGGACGGACGGGTGGAGCACGCCCGTCCCGGCGTCGAGCCGCTGGCCCGGCAGCGCGAGCGCGACGAACGCGCGGCGCTGATCGAATCCCTGTCGGTCGACATCGACGTCGACGCGCTGCTCGACATCGACGAGGAGCTGTCGTTCCGCCGGCCGGGCATCGGCCCCGACGTCGTGCGGCGGCTGCGCCGCGGCGAATGGGTGATCCGCGAGCAGATCGACCTGCACGGGCTGCGGGTCGACGAGGCCCGCGCGGCGCTCGCCGAGTTCCTGCAGCAAGCGCTGCGGCGGGAGGTGCGCTGCGTCCGGGTGATCCATGGCAAGGGGCTGGGGTCGGTCAACAAGGAGCCGGTGCTCAAGGGCAAGGTGCGCAAGTGGCTGGCGCAGCGCGAGGAGGTGCTGGCGTTCTGCCAGGCACGGCCGAACGACGGCGGCGGCGGTGCGCTATTCGCTCGAAGCCTATGCGACCGGTGAGTTGCGCGGGGCCGCGGGTTGAGCAGGATCCCCGTGGTGGCTGCCGCCCCTCGCTGAAGCGGCGGTGAACGAATCCGGGAGCCGGGACGTTGATGGATTCCGCAAGCTGAGCAGATCGCGACTGGCGGTCGAGGAAGGACCACGATGAAGGAAGCGCTGATGCTGCACCTGCCCGACCTGGCGCTGGCGGCCGCGCTCGCCTGGGGCGCCGGCATCCGGCTGTACCTGGTGACGTTCCTGTTCGGGCTGGCCGGTTTCTTCGGCTACTGGACGTTGCCCGAGCATCTGCAGGTGCTGGCCCATCCGATCGTCATCGGCACCGCCGGCTTCATGGCGATCGTGGAGCTGTTCGCCGACAAGCTGCCGTGGCTGGACAGCATCTGGGATGCATTCCACACCTTCATCCGGATCCCCGCCGGCGCCGCGCTGGCCGCCGCGGTCTTCGGCGATGCCGGCACCGCCACCGCGGTGGCCGCCGGGCTGCTGGGCGGCACGCTGACCGCCACCACCCATGCGGCGAAGGCCGGCACCCGCGCGGTCGCCAACACCTCGCCCGAACCGGTCTCCAACATGCTGCTGTCGTTCGGCGAGGACATCGCCGTCACCGGCGGCACCTGGCTCGCGGTGGCCTATCCGCTGATCTTCCTCGTCCTGCTCGGCCTGTTCCTGCTGCTGGCGGTGCTGGCGTTCCGAATGATCTGGAAGGGCATCAAGCGGCTGAAGGGCGATCAGGCCGAAGTGACCTGACCGCGTGCGGCTCCGTCGCCGCGCTGCGGCGGCTGGCCGCCTGTCACAGCGCCAGCAGCATCTCCGTCAGCCGCTGCGGCGCGCTGATCATCGCGTCATGGCCGGTGGCGATCTCCTGGTAGCGCCAGCCCGGCTCCGCGCGCATGCGCTGGTGGGTCGGCTGCATCGCCGGATACACCGGGTCCACCGCCGCGATGTAAGTTCGCGCCAGGCCGCGCGAACCGCCGTTCCTCAGCGTGATCGCGCCGGTATAGGTGGCGGCCGGCATCGGCGTGAGCCGCGAGGCGACCCAGTCGAGCTGATGCCGGTAGAAGAGGCCGAACGCCTTGGCCGGCGGCGCCGGCAGGATGCGCCCGCCGGCGCTGGCGATCGCATGCAGCCGCAGCTCGCGATCGACCGGCGAGTTGTGGTCGCACCAGCGCCATTGCGCGACGCCGTCGGGCGGCACCACGGCATCG